>LDXQ01000018.1:6952-38673 GCA_001443485.1 Candidatus Sysuimicrobiota bacterium CSP1-3 | reverse complement strand
AGCGAATTCGTGCTCTTCGCCGAATACTTCGCGGCGCAGGGGTTGGAGTGCGTCATCACCGATCCGCGGGAGGTGGAGTACACGGGCGGCCGCCTCCTCGCCGAGGGCCGGCCCGTGGACCTGATCTACAAACGCGTGCTCCTCAGCGAACTGATCGACCGCGGTGGGCGCGACCACCCGGTGGTGCGGGCGGTGCGCGACCGGGCCGTCTGCATGGTGAATCCCTTCCGCTGCAAGATCCTGCACAAGAAGGCCAGTCTGGCCGTGCTCAGCGACGAACGCAACGCTCACCTCTTCGACGCGCAGGAACGCCAGGCGATCGACGCGCACATCCCCTGGACGCGCCGGGTGGAGGAGCGCCGGACGGTGTTCCGCGGCCTGCCGGTCGACCTGGTCCCCCTCATCCTCGAACACCGTGAGCAGTTCGTGCTGAAGTCCAACGACGAGTACGGCGGCAGAGGGATCACCCTGGGGTGGGAGACCGACGCCGAAACGTGGGAACGCACGGTGGTCGCCGCAGTGGCCGAGCCCACCGTCGTCCAGGAACGGGTGTTGCTGCCCAGCGAGCCCTTTCCCAGCATGATTGACGGCCGACTGCAGATCTTCGACCGGATGCTGGACATCGATCCGTTCATCGTCTACGGTGCCGCCGTCGAGGGCTGCATCACGCGGCTCTCCACGGCCTCCTTGCTCAATGTCACGGCCGGGGGCGGGTCGACCAACACGACCTTCGTGGTGGAGAGGCGGTGATGTGATGGAACCTCCGTCCCTCACAATCGGGATCGAGGAAGAGCACCAGATCATCGACCCCGAGACACGAGAACTGACCTCCTACATCACCGAAATCCTGGACGAGGGCCACCTGGTGCTGCGCGAGCAGCTCAAGCCCGAACTGCACCAGTCGACCGTGGAGATCGGCAGCACCGTCTGCCAGACGCCGGCGGAGGCGCGGGCGGAATTGGTGCGGCTACGCCGCGAGATCATGCGCCTGGCCGGCAAGAAGGGCCTGAAGATCGCCGCGGCCGGGACCCATCCCTTCTCCCATTGGCTGACTCAAGAGATTACACCGCTGGAGCGCTACATGGGCGTGAAGAAGGACATGCAGGAACTGGCGCAGCGGTTGCTCATCTTCGGCACGCACGTGCACATCGGCATCGAGGACCGGGAGTTCCTGGTGGACGCCATGAACGTCGCCCGCTACATGCTGCCGCACGTGCTCTGCCTCTCCACCAGTTCTCCGTTCTGGATCGGCCGCAACACCGGCCTGAAGTCCTACCGCAGCATCATCTTCCGCAATTTCCCCCGCACCGGCATCCCGCGGACGTTCCGCTCGTGGGCGGACCTGACCTACCTGGTGGACACGCTGGTGCAGACCAACTCCATCCCCGACGGCACCAAGCTCTGGTGGGACGTGCGGCCGAACTGGAAGTACCCCACGCTGGAGTTCCGCATCTGCGACGTCTGCACGCGGGTGGACGAGGCGGTCTGCGTGGCCGCGATCCTGCAGGCGATCGTGGCCAAGATCTGGAAGCTGCGCCGCGACAACATGACCTTCCGCATCTACCCGGCGGAACTCATCGAGGAGAACAAGTGGCGGGCGGTGCGCTACGGACTGGACGGCAAGCTGATCGACTTCGGCAAGGAGACGGAGTTGCCGGCGCGCGACCTGATCCGGGAACTCCTGGAGTGGTTCATCGGCGACGTCGTAGACGAACTCGGCAGTCGCAAAGAGGTGGAGTACGCGTACCGCATTTTAGAAGAGGGCTCCAGCGCGGACCGGCAGCTGGCCACCTTCAAGCGCACCGGCGACCTGCGGGCCGTGGTGGACCAGGTCATTGCCGAAACCAGCGAGGGGATCTAAGCAGAGGGAATGACCCGCATCAGCTGCCGCGGGCCGTCCAGGCGCAGAGTCCATCTGTTCAACAGATCCCGACCCACCAGCGCCTCTCCGCCGAGCCCAACTACCTCGACAATCCGCGTCGTCCCCGCGGCTTCCACCGCCGCGGCGAACAACGGAACACGACGCTGGCTCCCCCCGACGCCGCGGATTGTGATCTCCCCGACGCGGGGGAGCTGCGCCTGTGCGGGGACCTGCTCCGGCACAACAGAGAGATCGGCTCCTGTATCGACCAGCGCGACCAGGAAGACGGTCGGCTCGACCCCCGGGGCCCCCAGGCGCACCGGCAGGACCGGGGCGGGCGGGGTTCTGCGGGCGTCGTAGGCGTAGTCCTGACTCACGTGGCCACGACCGAGGGCGACGGTAGCTGGACGACCCGCTCCTTTTCCGTCACCTTCGGCATGAGCACCGGACGAGTCCCCAGGCGCCGGAAGACCCTCTCGGCCAGTGCATGGAAGTCGCGGTCGTGATCGATGACCTTCCCTCCGTGGATGGCCACGTACTGGCCGCGGTAGCGCCCCAGCAGCCGCCGCTTGTTCGCCTGGAACCACCGCATGCTCTTGGCGAGATCGTCCGGCTCAGGGCGGGGCGCCTCCGCGGGCAGCGTCTGCCGGAGCGCTTCCACGACCAGGGCAGCCAGAGTGATCCCGCGCCGCGCCGCCACGGCCTTGGCCTCGCGCACGAGGGCTTGCGGCAGGCCCCGCAGGTACAGGGTCGCGCTCGTTCGGACTCGGTTAGACACCGGCATCCCCCCCTCCGCCACAATGCTAACATAGACGACATCCGTCGCACAGGGCCGGAGCAGCGGGAGAGCCAGTCGGCGGCGGGACGCCAGGTTGACACTGTTCCGGGCGCCCGGTACACTTTGCCCAAGCGACGAGGAAGCGGGAGTACCTCCGCTGAGGTCCGGAGCGAGCCGGGAGGGTGGGAGCCGGCGGCAGAGGCGGAGGGAACATGGCTTCCGAGCAGACGGGGTGAAGGAACGCCAGTAGCCCCGTCCGGGTGCTCCCGATAGCGAGCCAGGGTATCTCCGCCGCGCAGCGGACGTACCCGCTGAGGCGCCGTGCCGTGAGGCCGGCGCGAACCCAGGTGGTGTCGCGGGAGACCCTCTCGCCCTTCGGGGCGAGGGGATTTTGCTTTTTTGGGGATTCGAGGGGAGACGATGGCCTTCGCGCACCTGACCGGCATCTTCCCGCGGTCGGAGGAGTTGATCACGGCCACGCGGGCGTTTGAGCGCGGCCGGACCGACAAGTCCGCGCTCGACCGCCTTTTTGAGGAAGAAGCGCAGCGCCTGGTGGCCCTTGAGGTGGAGCACGGCCTCGACTACGTCACGGACGGCCTGCTCCGCTGGCAGGACCTGCTGCGGCCGCTGGCGGATGAACTCCCCGGCGTGCACGCCGGGCCGGTGACGCGCTGGTTCGACAACAACAGCTTCTACCGCCGGCCGGTGATCGAGGCCCCGTTGGAACCGGTGAGCGGGGCGGCGCTGCGGTGGACATCCGTACGTGCACTCGAGGGGCGGCCGTGGAAGGCGATCCTGCCCTCGCCGTGGGCCTTTGCGGCGCTGTCTGAGGACCGCGCCTACGGCGACGACAAGGCGCTCCTGCGCGATGTCGCCGAAGTGCTGCGCGCGGAAGCGGCGAGCCTGGCGGCCGCGGGCTGTCGCTACATCCAGTTCTCCGATCCGGTGCTGGTGGCCCGGCCGCGCGAGGGTGCGCTGGCGCCGGCGCAGCTGGCGCTGGCGCGCGTGGTCGAAGGGCTGAACGTGTGCACGGCACTCTACACCTTCTTCGGCGATGCAGTGCCGCTGCTGCCCGGGCTGCTGGACTTCCCGGTGCACGAGGTTGGTTTTGACCTCTTTGCCACCGAGGTCGATCGGCTGGACGGCCGCGTGCGGGAACAGGTCCTCCTGCTCGGCGGGCTGAACGGCCGGAACTCGCTGCTCGAAGATCCACAGGAGACCGCACAGACCGTGCGGCGCGTGGCCGACCGGCTGCACGCCGACCAGGTCGCGGTGGTGCCGAGCTGCGACCTCGAGTTTCTCCCGTATGAGGTCGCCGTGGCGAAAGTGCGGCGGCTGGCCGAGGTCAAACGGCTGGTGGGGTGAGGATCATGCAGAAGGTGTTTCCGACGCAAGAGATCGGCAGCCTGGCCAAGCCCGCCTGGTTGGTGAAGGGCGTCCGCGGCGTGCGGCCGTCTCCGGAGGACCGGGCCGAACTCGACTACTGGGCCGCCCGCCTGGAGATCGAGGGCGTGGACGACCTGCGGCATCTGCTGGCTACGAACGGCGAGCGCAGCGAAGGGGCCAAACAGGCGATCCGGGACTGGGGGGCGCTCTTTGCCGTCCGCTTCCTCGAGGCGGCGGGGCTGGACGTCGTCTACGACGGCGAGGCCCGTCGTGTGGAGATGTACGAGTATCCGGTACGTCGCATCGACGGCTTCCAGTTCTATGGCCACGTCCGCTCGTTCGACTACCGCTACTATCGCAAGGCGGCGGTGGTCGATCGCGTGCAGCTGCGCGAGCCGTTCCACCTGGATGAGCTGGGCTTCGTCAAGCGGCACGCCCGGCGGCCGGTGAAGGTGCCGATCACGGGCCCGTACACGCTGGCCGACTGGTCGTTCAACGAGTACTACCTGCGCGAGGCCGGCGATATCCGGGACCTCCGCCGCCGCAACTACGAGGCCAAACGCCGCTTTGTGATGGATCTGGCGACGGAGGTGCTCCGACCCACTCTGCTGGCGCTGGTCGAAGTGGGCGCGGACTGGATTCAGATCGACGAGCCGGCGGCGACGACGCATCCCGAAGAGGTACCGATCCTGGTCGAAGCCTTCAACGCGGCCACGGAGGGGGTGCGGGCCAGGCTGAGCATCCACATCTGCTACAGCGACTACCGGGCGCTCTACCCGCACATCCTGCAGATGCGGGTGGACATGCTGACGCTGGAGTTCAAGAACACGGGTGACTACAACATCGTCAATATCTTCAAGGAGTTCGGCGACCGGCGACAGATCGGTCTGGGCGTCCTGGACGTGCACTCGGACGTCATCGAGACGCCGGAAGAGATTCAGGAGAGGATCCTGCAGGCCGTAGGCATCCTGGGCGCGCCGGAGCGCATCTGGGTGAACCCGGACTGCGGGCTGCGTACGCGCACCTGGGACATCGCCTTCGCCAAACTGCAGAACCTGGTGGAGGGGGCGCGGCTGGCCCGGGAGACGGTCGCGGGGTAGAGGTGTTGACCGTGGAGGCCGCCCCGCCGACCGTCCGGATCCCCGGCGATCTCCCGACGCTGGAGACGGAGCGGCTCATCCTGCGCAAACTCACGCGGGCAGATGAGGCGGACGTCTTCGCTTACGCCTCCGATCCGGAAGTGGCGCGCCTCGTCCCCTGGGAGGTGCACCGCTCGCTCGACGACACGCGGCGGTTCCTGCAGGGCGTGCTGGAGAGATATGCGCGCGGCGAGCCCGGACGTGTGGGCGATCGTGGAGAAGGCGAGCGGGCGGGTCATTGGGACGATCCGGATGGGAGAGTACCGGGCACAGCACGGCCGGGCTTCCGTTGGGTACGCGCTGGCCCGACCCTACTGGAACCGGGGCCTGACCACGGAGGCGCTGCGAGCGGTGCTGCGGTTCGGGTTCGATGTCGTGGGGCTCAACCGGATTTTTGCCGTGTGCTACCCGGAGAACCCGGCGTCCGCGCGCGTCATGGAGAAGGTCGGTATGACTTACGAGGGCACGCTGCGCGACGCGGCGTTTGAGAAGGGCCGGTACCGCAGCCTGAAGGTCTACGCTATCCTGCGGCGGGAGTACGATGCCCCCGGTCGGGCGCCATCCCCGCCGGCGAGAGGTGGAGAGCCGTGAAGACCTACTACATCACCACGCCGATCTATTACGTGAACGACGTGCCGCACATCGGGCACGCCTACACGACCATTGCCGCGGACGTGGCCGCGCGGTTCAAGCGGCTGGCCGGGCACGACGTCTTCTTCTTGACCGGCACCGACGAGCACGGCATCAAGAACCTGCGGGTGGCGGAGGAGCAGGGAGTCTCGCCGCAGGCGTGGGTGGACCGCATCGCCGAGGAGTTCCGCCGCCTCTGGGAGTTTCTGCACATTTCCAACGATGACTTCATCCGGACGAGCGAGCCGCGGCACAAGAAGGTGGCCGCGGCGATCTTCCAGCGGCTCTACGACCAGGGCGACATCTACCTGGGGACGTACGAGGGTTGGTACTGCACGGCGTGCGAGACCTTCTACACGGAGAACGAACTCGGCCCGGACCGCACCTGCCCCGTGCACACGGGGCGCACGGTGGAGTGGCTGGCCGAAGAATCCTACCTCTTCCGACTTTCCAAGTACGGCGACTGGCTGCTCGACCACATCCAAACGAATCCGTCGGCCGTCGCCCCGGATGGCCCGAAGAACGAGGTCGTCGCCTTCGTCCGTTCGGGGCTGAAGGACATCGCGGTGAGCCGGTCCACTTTTGCCTGGGGCGTGCCCGTACCCTTCGACGCGCGCCATGTCATCTACGTCTGGATCGATGCCCTGACGAATTACATCACGGCCGCCGGTTACCTCGATGATCCGGAGAAGTTCCGCCGCTACTGGCCGGCCGACGTGCACCTGGTGGGCCGGGAGATCGTCCGCTTCCACGCGGTCATCTGGCCGATCGTCCTGCACGCGGCCGGCATCGCGGTGCCGAAGCAAACCTTCGCCCACGGGTGGCTCACCTTCGGCGGGCAGCGCTTCAGCAAGTCGCTGGGGATCGTCATCGACCCGGCGGCGCTGAGCCGGGAGATCGCCCAGGAATCCGGCGCCGAGGTGGGCGTGGCGGTGGACGCGCTGCGCTACTTCCTGCTGCGGGAGATTCCGTTCGGTTCGGACGGTGATTTCAACAAACCGGCGCTGGTGCACCGCTTCAACGCCGACCTGGCCAATGACTACGGCAACCTGCTGAACCGGACGCTGGCGCTGGTGAACCGGTACTTCCGGGGGCAGGTTCCCGCACGCGGCCCGGAGGAGGGCGGGGACGCGGCGCTGCGGGAGGTGGCCCTCAGCGCGGCGGGTACTGTGGAAGAGTTCATCGACCGCCTGGACTTCCGCGGCGCGCTGGAGGCCATCTGGCAGATCCTCGGAGCGGCGAACAAATATCTGGACGGGGAAGCGCCGTGGCGGTCGCTGCGCGAGGGGAAGCCCGAGCGGGCCGGAGCGATCCTCTACAATACGCTGGAGGCGTTCCGCATCGCGACAATCCTGCTCTCGCCCTGGCTCGTCACGGCCACGACACGCGCGTGGGAGCAGTTGGGGATTCCCGCGCCGCTCGCGGCGCAGCGGCTGCCGGACGCGTCGCGGTGGGGCGGCCTGCCCGCGGGGACGCGCGTCCGGCCGGGCACCCCGATCTTCCCCCGCATTGAGCAGCCCGCCGTCGCGTCTCGCGGGTCCAAGACTTCATAGGACGGAGGAACCTGGGGCGTGGACTACATCAGCATCGACGACTTCAAGAGACTCGACATCCGCGTGGGGGAGATCCTGTCCGCGACCCGTGTGCCGGGCACCGATAAGCTCATTGAGCTCGAAGTGAACATTGGCAGCGAGGTGCGCCATCTGATCACGGGGATCTACCCGCTGTACCGCCCCGTCGATCTGGTCGGTCGCCGCATCATCGTCCTGGCCAACCTGCAGCCGCGGAGGGTCAAAGGCGTGGAATCGCAGGGGATGCTGCTCGCGGCCGAGTGGGACGGCGAGATCGGCCTGCTCACGGTCGACAAGGACACCCCGTCCGGCGCGCGGATCACCTAGCGAGGCGCTGCGCCAGCGCGATGTCCTGGTCGCGGCCGCCGTAGCCGCGCGACGGTAGGCCAGTCGCCGCGGATGTGCTCGATCGCGTCCCAGAACGCGGGGCCGCAACAAGAACGGGCTGCCCACCGTGCTGATGATAGGATAGAGGCGATTTATGGACCTGGTCGATACGCACGCCCACCTGGATGATGAGGCCTTCGCCGCAGACCTGCCGGCCGTCATGGAGCGCGCCGCGGCCGCGGGCGTAACCACGGTCGTGGCCATCGGGACGGACGCGGGTTCATCCCACCGGGTCATCGCGCTGGCGGAGCAGCATCCGCAGGTGCACGCCTGCGTCGGCATCCACCCCCATGAGGCCGGGACGGCGCCGCCCGAGGCCGTCCGCGACCTGACCGCATGGACGGATCACCCGCGCGTGGTGGCCGTGGGTGAAACGGGGCTGGACTACTACCGCGACTTTGCGCCCCGGTCGGCGCAGGCCGGACTCTTCCGCGCGCACCTGGCTCTCGCCCGCGAGGTCGGGCTACCCGTCGTGATCCACTGTCGTGATGCCTATCCGGATGTCCTCGCCATTCTGGAGGAGTTCGCGGACGTGACGTGCATCTTCCACGCTTTCTCCGGGTCGCCGGAGGTCGCCCGGGAGTGCCTGCGGCGCGGTCACTACCTCTCGTTCGGCGGCCCGCTCACCTTCCTCAATGCGCGGCGGCCGGCGGAGATCGCCCGCGAGGCGCCGCTGCACCGCATCCTGCTGGAGACCGACGCGCCGTATCTCTCACCACATCCGTTCCGCAGACAGCGGAACGAACCGGCACGGGTCCGTCTCGTCGCGGAGCGACTGGCGAACGTTCGCGACATCTCCCTGGAGGAGGTCGCGGCCGCAACCACAGTCAACGCGCGGCGGGTATTTCGTCTGGAACGGGTGGAGGCGCGGGCATGAGGCACCTGCTCTGCACCCTCCTGGGGCTGCTGGTACTGGCGACCTCGGCCCGGGCGGCGGTCCCGCCCCCCACGCAGGATGAGGTGCGTATCGGCCGCCAGATCGCCGCCCAGCTGGAGGCCAAGTACGAAGTCGTCAAAGACCCCGCCCTCAACGAGCGGTTGAACCGCATCGCCAAAACCCTGGTGCCGGTCTCCGACCGCGCCGGCGTGACCTACGCCTTCAAGATCCTCGACGTGGAGGTGCCCAACGCGGTCTCGCTGCCCGGCGGGTTCATTTACGTGACGAAGCCGATGTTCGACTTTGTCCGCAGCGACCACGAACTCGCCGCGATCCTGGCGCACGAGATCGCGCACGTGGCCCACGCCCACGGGATGGAGATGCTGCGGCGGCAGAACCGCGCCGCCCTGATCACCATTCTCGTGGCCGCGCTCACCCGCGACCCGAAGGTCGCGCAGGGGGTCAATCTGGCCAGCATTGGCGTCCTGGCGCAGTACACGCGGGACCTGGAGCGCGATGCCGACCTGACCGCGATCACCTACCTGCAGAAGACGCCCTACAGTCCCGTCGGCGTCCTCACCCTGATGGAACGATTCGAGTGGCTGGAGCAGTATCGGGCAACCGTCGATCTCGGAGCCTGGGCCGATCACCCCAAGACGGCGGAGCGGGTAGACTACATCGAAGCCGACCTGCGGCGGCGGGGCATCCCCATCATCCGGCGCATCCCCGCCAACTACCTGCGGCTGACCGTCCGTGAGATCAAGGAACGGAGCATCGCCGGTGGTGAGTTGCTGGTGAACGACCGGGTCATTCTGCGGCTGATCGATCCCGATCGTGTGCGCGCGGTGGCCGAGCGGTTGGACCGGCTATTCAACGCCGACCTGCGGTCGTTCGAGGTCGGGCTGGAGTCGTACGGGGAGACCTGGTTCCTGGTCGCCCGCGGCACCACCATCGTGACCCTGACGGCGCGCGACGCGCAGTGGAACGGGACCACGGTGAAGGATCTGGTCCTGGCCATCCACGCGCGGCTGCGGGCGGCGATGGAGGAAGACCTGCGCCGCCGCAAACTCAACGGGTGACGAGACGCATCGACGTCGCCCTGCGGCCGGGCCTCGCGCCCGCGATGGGGGTGGCCCTGGTGGTGGACGTGCTCCGCGCCAGTACCACCCTGGTCACTCTCGTCGAGCGTGGCTGCGGGCCGATCCACCTGGCGCCCACGATTGAAGCGGCCCGCCGCGCCGCCGCGGGCGGGAACCGGCCGTTGCTTGTGGGGGAAGAGGGCGGACTCCCGCCGGCGGGCTTCGACTACGGCAACTCCCCCGTCGAACTGGCCGCCGCGCCGATCGCCGGCCGTCGCGTCGTCTTCGCGACCACCAATGGCGCGCCCGCCCTGCACGCCGCCGCCTCCGCCGAGGTTGTGCTGGTGGCCTGCCTGCGCAATGCCACCGCCGCCGCCCACGCCGCCTGGGAGGCCTCGGCGGAGGGTGGGAGCATCGTTATCATCTGCGCCGGCCGGGCCGAAAACCCGGGCGGCTTTGGCGTCGACGACCTTTACACTGCCGGGATCCTCGTGCAGCGTCTCACGGATCTCGGCGACCTGATCCTTACCGATGGGGCGCAGGCCGCCCGGCTGGTGGCCGCCGCCGAACCCGATCCGCTGCGCATGCTGCAGCGCAGCGCGGCGGGGCAAAGCCTGATGCGGCTCGGCCTGGGGGAGGACGTCGTCTTCGCAGCGGCGGTGGATCGCTCCGTGGCCATGCCCCGCCTGGGCCGCCACCTTTTCCTCATCGCCGAATAATCGCAGAGGTGTACGTGTACCGGACCCCGTTGACAACCGCCGGTAGGCCCCCGCTATAATCAGGTGTTCCTGACCGACCGGTCGGTCAATACTCGTTTCGCCGGCCGGAGCCGCAGGTGCGACGATGCGACACGACACCCACGTCCCAACTTCCGCCCGCCCGGCCATCCTGGCCGCGGCGCGCCACCTCTTTGCCGCGCGGGGGTTTGCCGGGACCTCGATGCGGGAGATCGCCGAAGCGGCGGGGGTCTCCAAGGCGGCGATCTACCACCACTTCCGGGATAAGCGCCGCCTCTACCGGGAACTGCTGGACGAGGGGATCAACACACTGACGGCGGCGATGCGCCGCCTGCCGGATGAGGGTCCGGCCCGGGCGCAGCTGGCGCGCATCCTGCTGCTGCACCTGGAGTTCGCCCGGGCGCACGCCGACCTGCTGCGGATGATGGTCCATGAGCAGTGGCAGGCGGGCGAGCGGCGCCGGCCGGTCAGCAGCGCCATCGCACGGCACCACGAGGAAGAACTGATGATCTTCGCCGCGGTGCTGGAGCGGGGGATCGCTCGGGGCGAGTTCAAGCCGGTGGAACCGGCCCTCTCCGCGCAGGCGCTCTGCGTCGTCATCGACATCATCAGCGCGGGGTTTGTGATGGCCGCGCCGCCGGTCTCGGCCGCAGAGGTGGCACAGAATGTAATGGACGTGCTCTTGAACGGACTGGCCGCGACCCCGGTTGCGCCGGCCGAGGTCGCCGAATTGTTCACCGCAAAGGAGAAGACCGCGTGAGACGCCGCTGGTTCTGGATCATTCTGATCATCGTCCTGCTGATCGCCGCAGGGCTGACCGCCGGCCGGATGCGCGCCCCGAAGGCCGCCCCGGTGCAGCAGGCGGAAGAGGTCATCCCCGTGGAGGTGGCGCCGGTGGAGCCGGCGACCCTGGAGCGCACCGTGGAGGTGAGCGGAAGCCTGACCTCGGCCCGCATGACCGAGGTGCAGCCGCGCCGCTCGGGCCCCGTGGCCCGCGTCCTGGTCGGCGAAGGCGAGTACGTGAAGGCCGGGCAGCCCCTGGTGGTCCTGGACAGTTCCGAGGCTGCGCTACGCGTGCAGCAGGCGGAGGCCGCCGTGGAGGGGGCGCAGGCCCGGGTCGCGCTGCTGGAGTCCGGCGCCCGGGCGCAGGAGCGGGTGCAGGTAGCGGACACGGTGCGGCAGGCGGAGAGCGCGGTAACCAGCGCCCAGACGACCCTCGAGCACGCGACAGTCTCGGCGCGGACGGCTGAGGTCAACCTGCAGCGCGTCGAGGCGCTTTTCCGCGACGGCGCCGTCTCCCAGGCGCAGGTGGACCAGGCGCGGCTGGAACTCGACCGCGACCGCGCCCAGGTGCGCGCGGCGGAGGCGCAGGTGCGGGCGGCCGAGGCGCAATTGAACAGCGCGCGCCAGCAGCAGAGCCTCGTGGAGGCCGGTCCGCGGCCGGAGGAGATCCAGGCGGCGCGGGCGCAGCTCGCCCAGGCCAAGGCGGTGCTGGCCGAGGCGAAGCAGGGCCTCGCCGAGATGACCATCCGCGCGCCGTTCGCCGGACGGGTCGCGCAGGTGAAGGTCTCGCCGGGCGACTTCGCCGCCGCGGGGGAGTTCCGCGGCCAGCCGGTCGCAGTCGTGTACGACGACAAGGCGCTGGAGGCGGACGTGACCGTCGGTGAGCGCGAGGCCGGGTTGGTCAAGGTCGGCCAGCAGGCGACCCTTCGTCCGGAGATCGCCGGCGGCAGCACCGTAGACGCGGTGGTCAAAACGGTGACGCCGCTGGCGGACCAGAGCAGCCGGGTGGTGACGGTGCGGCTGCGCCTCGTCGGTGAGGTGCCGGCGGGCCTGCTGCCCGGGACGTTCGTGCGCGGCAGCGTGGTCGTGGAGCGGCGGGCCGGCGTGCTCACCGTGCCGCGGGCCGCCCTGCGCAGCGACGGCCGCCCCACCGTCTGGGTGGTCCGGGACGGCGTCGTCGACGTGCGCCCCGTCACGATCGGCCTGGCGGCGGGGGAGCGCGTGGAGGTCACCGGCGGGCTCCGCGCCGGCGAGCAGGTGGTGGTGCTTGGTCCCGAGCGCCTTGCTCAAGGGGCCAAGGTGAAGATCGTGAAGGGGAATCGCTGATGTCGCTCTCCGGTCTGGCCGTCCGCCGTCCGGTCCTCGTCCTGGTGATGATCGCCACCCTGCTGGTCTTGGGTGGGATCTCCTACGGCCGCCTGCCGGTCGAACTGATGCCCAACGTGCAGTTCCCCTTCGTCACCGTGACCGTGGCGTATCCCGGCGCGGGACCGGAAGAAGTGGAGACGCTCATCACTAAGCCCCTCGAGGAGCAGCTGAGCTCGCTCGAGGGGGTGCGCACGCTGCGTTCGGTGTCCCAGGAGGGCCTGGCCATCGTCGCCATCGAGTTCGCCCTGGGCACCGACATCGACACGGCCGTGGCCGACGTGCGCCAGCGGGCGGACCTGGTGCAAAACTTGTTCCCGCGGGACGCCGAGGATCCCGTGGTGCAGAAGTTCAACTTCAGCGCCCTCCCGGTGATGCTGCTCGGGGTCAGCGGTCCCGACCCCCTGGCGCTGCGTAACCTGGCCGCGGACGTGATCAAGCCGACGCTGGAGCGGGTGCCGGGCGTGGCCGCGGTGACGGTTTCCGGCGGCCGCACGCGGGAGATCCGCATCGAGATCTCGCAGGACCGGCTGCGCGCGGAGGGGTTGACCGCCTTCGGCGTGGAGGACGCCCTCCGGCAGGCCAACCTCAACGTCCCCTCCGGCCGGATCCGTGAGGGGGACGAGGAGTTTCTGGTCCGGGTCGTCGGCCAGTTCGCGACGGCAGACGAGATCGGTAGCCTGCCCCTGCGGCGCGTCGACGGCACGACCGTGCCGCTGCGCGCCGTGGCCGACGTGCGGGACACGACAAGGGAGCCGGATCAGTTCACCCGATTGAACGGCGAGGACAGCGTCGGCGTCTCGGTGCAGAAGCAGTCCGGCGCCAACACGGTGGCGGTCGCCGAGGGCGTGCGCCAGGCGATCACGACGCTGCAGCGGCAGCTCCCGGCGGGCGTGAAAATCGCCATCGCCCGGGACGACTCCCTCTTCATCAAGGATTCGGTCGCGGACGTGCAGGGCAACCTGATCCTGGGGTCGATCCTGGCCACAATCGTCGTCTTCCTCTTCCTGCACAACCTGCGGAGCACGATCATCATCGGGCTGGCACTGCCGGCGGCCGTCGTCGCGACTTACGTCCCCATGTACTTCTTCGGCTTCTCCCTGAACGTGCTATCGTTGCTGGCCCTGGCGATTGCCATCGGGCTGCTCATCGACAACGCCATCGTCGTCAACGAGAATATCAGCCGCCACCTGGAACGAGGCGAGCCGCCGCTGGAGGCGGCGCGGCGCGGCTCCCGCGAGGTGGAGGTCGCGGTGCTGGCCAGCAACCTGGCCAACGTCGCGGTCTTCCTGCCGATCGCGTTCACGCGCGGGCTGGTGGGACAGTTCTTCCGCCAGTTCGGCTTGACCGTGGTCTTCGCCAACCTCTTTAGCATTCTCATCGGGTTCACACTCACCCCCATGCTCTCTGCCCGTTGGCTGCGGTACCGCGAGCCGGGGCGCGGCCGGCTGGACCGGATCTGGACGGCGCTGGACCGGTCCTTCGACCGGCTCAGCCTTCGCTACAGCGGCTGGCTGACCTGGGCGCTGGGCCACCGCGTCCTCGTGCTGGTCGTCGCCGGCGTGTTGTTCATCGCCAGCCTGGGTCTGGTGGCTTCCCCGCTCATCGGCAAGGAGTTCTTCCCGGGCGGAGACTTCGGCCAGTTCCAGGTCACCCTGACCATGCCGCCCGGGAGTTCCCTCAACCAGACCAACCGGGCGACGGAGCGGGTCGAGACCGTGCTCGATGACCTTCCGGAAGTGGAAAACTACTTCTCCCTCGTCGGCGGCGTGGAGGGGATGTTCACCTTCAGCAGTGTCGGCAGCCAGCAGGCGCAGCTCTTCGTCAACCTGGTAGATCGGGGGAAGCGGCAGCGGTCCGTGGATGAGGTCATGGAAGATGTCCGGGCGCGCACCCGGGAGATCCCCGGCGCCACCATCAAGGTCGGCGCGCAGGGGGTCACGGGCGGCGAGGCCCCGGTACAGGTGGAGATCCGTGGGCCCGATTCACGCATACTGGAACGGCTGGCCCGCCAGGTGGAGGAGATCGTCACCAACACTTCGGGGACGACCAATGTGGATACCAACGTCAACGCGGGCAAGCGAGAGATCCAGATTCTCCTGGACAAGGAGCGGCTGGCGCGGCTGGGGCTGAGCGTGGCCCAGGTCGGCACCCAGGTGCGCACCGCCGTCGCCGGGACGCAGACCACGCGCTACCGCGCGGGCGGGGACGAGGTGGACATCGTCGTGCGGTCGCAGGAGGAGGACCGCGACGCGATCGGCAAACTCGCCAACCTGCACATCGGCATGGTGAACGGGGCGCCCATCCGGCTCGGGGACGTGGCCACGCTGGTGCAGCGCCGCGCCCCGGCGACCATCGAGCGCAAAGACCGGCAGCGGCTGGCCCTGGTCAGCGCGTCGCTCCGGGGGCGCCCCCTCTCCGCCGTCATCGGGGACATTCAGGCGGGGTTGCGTGACGTGGCCCTGCCGCCTGGCTACACGGCCACCTTCGGCGGCGAGGCGCAGTTCCAGACCGAGACCTTCGGGGATATGCTCTTCGCCCTGGCGCTGGGGTCGCTCTTCGTGTTCATGACCATCGCCGTGCAGTTCGACTCCCTAGCCATCCCGGTGATTATCATGGCCAGCGTTCCGCTGGCCTCCATCGGTACGTTCCTCATGCTGTTGCTGACGCGCACCACGGTCAGCCTGATGTCGCTGCTGGGGATCATCATGCTGGCGGGCATCGTGGTGAACAACGCCATCCTGCTGATAGAGTTCGTCGTGCAGCGGCGGAAAGAAGGGATCCCCCGCAACCAGGCCATCCTGGACGCGGCGCGTACCCGGCTCCGCCCCATCCTGATGACGGCTCTGGTCTCGATCATGGGCGGCCTGCCCGTGGCCATCGGGCTGGGCAGCAGCGGCGCGGAGTGGCGGCGGCCGCTGGGCATCGCCGTCCTGGGCGGGATGACCACCTCCACCTTCCTCACCCTGCTCGTCATCCCGGTGGTCTACACGCTGATGGACGACCTGCTCTCCCGCCGCCGGGCACCGGCCGCACAGCCGGTAGAACTCACCCGCCCGGCGCCCGTGACCGGGGCGGGCCAGGACCTGGCGGAGGACGAAGACCGGCCCTAGCCGACCGGCTATAATTGGGGTTGCGCGCCCGTAGCTCAGCGGATAGAGCGACGGCCTCCGGAGCCGTAGGTCGTGGGTTCAAGTCCCTCCGGGCGCGCCACTTCGTGTCGCGGCACGCCCACCCTCGCTCCCGCCACCCTCGGAATCCGGCTCGCTCCTGCCGACCGCTGGATTGGCGCATCTGTGCAGGAATTTCGCGGCCGCTGCGGAAACGGCAGATTTGCAGAGGTCAAATTAGCGAGGCAGAGGAGGACGTGGATGGCGAAGCCAATGACGAAGGCCAAGGTTGCCGATTACCTGGCAGGGAAGCTCGACGTCTCCAAGAAGCAGGCCAACACGTTTCTGGAGGAGTTGGCCCGCCTGTCCTACCGTGAGGCCAAGAACTCGTTCACCATCCCCGGGGTTGGCAAGCTGGTCCTCGTCAACCGCAAGGCGCGGATGGGCCGCAACCCCCAGACCGGCGAGCCGATTCGCATCCCGGCCAAGCGTGTCGTCCGCTTCCGCGTCGCCAAGGCGGCGAAGGACGCCATCCTCGGCGGCCGGTAATCCTCGAGCACTACGGAGCTCTCGGGCGGGGCGCGCCAGCGCGCGGCCCGCCCGAGCTTCCCGATGAGGCGTCGCCTCGTCATCTTGGCGCTGGACGGGCTCGCCCGCCTCCTGGCCTGGCTGCCCCTCCCTCTCGCGCTGAATTTTGGCAAGGGGTTAGGGTTGCTGACCTACCTGTTGTACGGGTCCTCCACGGTCAACCGCATCGAGAGTTTTCTCCCGGGGCAGGGGCGACGTATCGGCCGGGCACATCTGGTCCATCTGGGGATGTTGATCTTTGAGTCTCTGCGCGCACCCTACCGTCCCCAAGACCTCGCCCGGATCGAGGTGCGGGGCTGGGAGCATCTTCCCACCGCGGGCGGGGTCTTGCTCAGCGGTCACTTCGGGAACATCGAGCTGCTGGGCAGCGTCCTAGGACGGTCTGGGCACAAGGTCGCGGACCTGGCCTGGCGAGCGGAGGACGCTCTGACCCAGTTTGTCGATCAGCACCGCCGGGCATACGGCATTAGGTTCATCTACACATCCGGTTCGGTCCACGCCAGAGCACGGGCGTTCTTGCAGGCCGAGCGACTCATCGCCGACGGCTACATGGTCGCGTTCATGATCGACTCTGGCGCGAGCGGCGGCCTGGAGATGGAGTTCCTCGGCCGGCCGAGAAAGTTCGATCTCGGCGGTGAACTCCTGGCGCGGCGCACGCAGAGACCACTGGCGGCATGCTTCATCACGCGGACGGCGCAGGGGCATCTGGTGGAGATTCTCTCGCTCCCGTCCGGGGAGCCCACGAGAACGGTCGTGCAACTCCTGGAGGAACGCACGCGCGCCCGGCCGGAGCAGTATCTCTGGTTTCCCCCAATGCGATTGGCTTAGGCGGCCGAGCTGCGCGCAGCGAGCGGGTCTCTGGAAAACCCTCCGGTCGGTCAGAGCTTGCCGCCGACCGCTGCGGGTTGAGTGGCGATGGCGGCGCCGGCGGTCTCGCCCTGCTGCTGCAGTGCCCGGTGCAGAGCGGTGACGCAGCGTTCGTCGAAGAGGCGGCCCGCTTCCTGGCGGAGGTAGGTGCGGACCGCGCCCTCGGGCCAGGCGGACCGGTACGACCGCCCCGAGGTCATGGCGTCGTAGACATCGGCCACGGCCATGATCCGCGCCTCCAGCGGGACCTGGTCACCGCGCAGCCTATCGGGATATCCGGACCCGTCCAGCCGCTCGTGATGCCAGCGGATCGCTTCCAGCGTGGGTCGCAGGGAGGGGATGCGGCCCACGATGTCCTCCGAGAGCATCGGGTGGGTCTTCACGAGTTCGAACTCGGTGGGGGTGAGGCGTCCCGGTTTGTTCAGAATGGCGTCGGGAATGCCGATCTTCCCCACGTCGTGCAGCAGCCCGGCCTGGTAGAGGGCCCGCAGCGTCTCGGGTGAGAGTCCCATCGCCTCGCCGATCTGCGTCGCCAGCCGGGCCACCGCTTCAGAGTGTCCCTTCGTGTAGGGGTCGCGGGTCTCCACCGCGGCCACGAGCGCGATGAGCACCTCGCTGTAACTCCGCTCCAGCGCCTGCACCGAGCCATCGAGGATCAGGCTGGTGATGGTCTGCGTCAGCCCCGCGCCCTGCCGGTAGCCGGTGAGCAATCCGTAGAGGATCGTGGTGAAGCCCAGCAGCACGAGGGCGTGATACTCCCACCAACTGATTCTCCAGGTGGAGGCAAGGAAGAAGGAGAGCTGGCTCTCGGCCAGCATGATGACACCGGCCACGACCGTCGCGTGCAGCGGCATCCGCGTGAGCCGGTAGTTCCGGGCGTAGCGCCAGGCGGTGAGCAGGTACAGCCCCATGGAGATGCTCAGGATGGTCACGGAAATCCAGGGGAAGTACATGGGCTCCCCGTCCGCCGCGGGGGGCCCGTACTCCTCCAGCATCGGTCCGGACGCGGGCGCCGGGGCCATGTACGCGGAGAGCGAGGTGGGGTGGCCTTCCAGCAACTCCGGCACCGTGAGCGACAGCGCCAGGAACCCGGCCCACAGCAGCAGCAACCCGAGCAGAATCCACCCCCGAGCCGCGAACCAGCGCGACTGCCGCGCGGCCCGCAGGCGCTCGCTGGAGAGCGCCAGGAAGATCGCCCCCAGGGCCAGCCCCACCAGCGGCGCCCAGCCGATGCCGGTGCTGAAGAAGCGGATGATCACCCCCGGCGTGAGCAGCCCGTGGGCGAAGAAGAACCCCGCTACGGCCAGGAAGGAGAGCCCCAGGAAGAACATGCGCGGCTCGCGCAGCCGGTGCGCCGTGCGTAGGACCAGGGCGGCGAGCCAGATGCCGCAGAGCGACGTGACCGTGACGATGGCGAAGTGAAAGCCTGGGATTTCGAACTGCGGGTCAAGGGCGGGATTCCGCAGCAGCAGCACAAGGGCCAGGACCGGCATGGCCAGCAGCGCCAGCCTGAAGAGGTCGGAGAGCTGCACTCCGGGGGCGCGCGAAATCTTCAGCATATCCGTGAGGAATCTTGTCTAGAGTCTACCCAGAACGATGGGGCCGTAGACGGGTTTGGGCGCTTTGGGCGGTTAGGGGGTGCCGTCCCCGCCGATGTGCGCACCCTGGGCCCGCAGCGTGCGCTGGACCTCGACCAGCAGCGCGGCGGAACGGGCCAGCTCGCGCGGGGTGCACCCCCGGCGGGCACAGAAGGCCGCGGCGACTCCGGCGGCCTGCCCCAGGGCCATCGTCGTAGGGATGACCCGCGCCGAGCCCGCGGCTTCGGAGGTGGCGGAGAAGGCGCGGGAGGCGACGAGCAGGTTGTCGACCTCTATGGGCACCAGCGCCCGCAGCGGGATCGTGTAGACGTAGCGCACCGGCGCGTACGGGCTGATCCATCCAGGCACATAGGGGTGGATGTCGATGGGATAGGACGCCACCGCCATCCGGTCCGGGAAGACGCGCCCGGCGAAGATGTCCTCCACCGTCAGCGCGTACATCCCCCGGACGTGTCGCGCCTCCCGGACGTAGAGCATCGGCGCGTGTCCGGCGAGTTGGGCCTGGGCGAAGCCGGGGATCTCCTGCCGCAGGAAGGCCACGAGCGGCGGCAGTTCCGCCCGTCCTTTGGCGAGGCCCTGCTCGACCGACGCCGGGTCCACGCCGTTGACGCCGAAGAGCTGCAGGCTGTTGATCAACACACTGCCGTCCCGCTGCAGCGCCAGATTGAGGCCGAGGACGGCCGTCTCCGGCTGCGTGGGTTTGTAGCGCTTCATCATCGGCTGGTACCCCCACGCCGTCCGGCCGTTGACGCCCCACGCCGCGGGATCGGCCCCCGCACCCTTCCGTTTCAGCAGGTCCGCCACCAGCTCTTGCCAGTTCACGTTGGCGACGCGGAAGATCAGACCCGCCGCCTGCATCCAGGGGACGCCGCCCGGGCCGGGGCGGCCGAGCACGAAGGACACGCCGGCGGCGGTGGCCAGGTCCGCGTCGTCGGTGGCGTCGATGACCTGGCGGGCGCGCACCGTGAGCGTGCGCTGCCAGTCGCGATCGTCAAACTCCGCGCCGACGATGCGGCCGTTCTCGATCAGCACTTTGCTCAACGGCGCGTTGGTCGTCGAACCGACCAGCCGTTCACGGTAGACGTGCCAGGTCAGTTTGTTGATCGCTTCCTCGAGATCGAAACTCAAACCCAGGGCCTGGTAGTACTCCCAGAAGATGCCCCGCGTCAGGTGGGAACCCTCCGGCGTGAGGTTCATATCCCAGGTGGTGAGCCAGGCCCAGGTGATGACGCCGCCCATTTTGGGGAGGGCTTCCACCAGGTGCACGCGCGCGCCGGTACGGGCGGCGGCGGCCGCGGCGGCGATCCCGGCGGGGGTCGCGCCGACGACCAGGACGTCCACGGCGATGGTGCGTGGCGGAGCGGCAGGGAGCGGGCGGGCGGTGGCCGCCACCGCAATCAGCAGGAGCGCAGGCCAGAGGCGACGCACATCATACATGCTACCATGAGCGTACGCGGATGAGCCTCAACCAAATCCACGGGGCGGCGGTCCTGGTCTGGACACCCGTGGTCGGGAACCTGGTACTGGCGGTCTGGGCCTGGGGGAGCGGGCTGCGCGGCCGGCGCACCCTGTCGCCTGTCTTCTGGGCCGCGGTCCTGCTGGTGCTGGCCGTCGTCGCGGTGCAGGCGGCCGCGGGAGTCCTGCTGTTCCTCGGGGGAACCCCGCCGCGGCGGGGCCTCCATCTTCTGTATGCCGTGCTGGTCGTCGTCGCGGGCGGGGCGCAGTACGGGCTGCGCCCGGGCGCATTCCTGCGCCGGTTCCTTTCGGCGGCACCCGAGGCGTTCCATGAGCCGCGCGTGCTGGCTCTGCTCTGCCTGACGCAGGCGGCGCTGATCATGCGCGCCTGGATGACCGGACTGGGGAGTCCGTAGAGAATCGAGGCAAGACCGGTCGGAAGAGGGGGGAGGTCGAGATGACCTGCCGGGAACGGCTGGAGCAGCTCTTCCGCGAGCAGGGGGTGAAGTACAAGGGCACCACCCACCCCGAGGTGTACACTGCGCAGGAGGTCGCCGCCGTGGAGCACGTCAGCGGCTACGCCATGGCGAAGACCGTTGCCGTCTCCGCGGACGGCAAACTGGTGCTGGTCGTCCTGCCGGCGCCGCACCGCGTCGATATCACTAAGGTCAAGCGCGCGCTGGGGGCGGAGGAGGTGCGGCTGGCCAAAGAGGAGGAGTTCAGCCGCGTCTTCCCCGACTGCGAGGTCGGGGCGATGCCGCCGTTTGGCTCGCTCTACGGCGTCCCCGTGCACGTGGACCGCACGCTCACCCAGGACCCGCAGATCGTCTTCCGCGCCGGCACGCACCGGGAGACGATGACCGTGGCCTACGCTGACTTCGAGCGCCTGGAACGACCACAGGTGGGCGACTACGCCGCGCCGCCGTCCGTGCCCGCGCCTTGAGCGCAGCGACGGCGGAAAATTGACCCTCACAAAGAGGCTCCGTTACAATGAACGGAGCCTCTTCTAATCAGGAGTTCCCATGCAGCTTGTCGCCGTGCCGATTGCCGCGGCCCTGACCTTTCTCGCGCTTCTCCTGCTGGTTCGCCAGTACTTCCGCCAGCCCACCTTCTGGATTCTGGTGGCGCTGGGCTACATCGCCGCGTACATTGCGCAGTGGACCGGCCGGACGGTGTGGGATCCGCTGACGTTCGACCTGGGCATTCCCCAGGCGGGCGCGGGTATCGTGGTCAACATGCTGGGGCGGGCCTTTCTGGCGGAGGCCTTCAAATTCGCCCCGGTACTGGTGATCGGTCTGATGACGGAGATGTCTTCCCGCGACTGGTTCGCCTACGGTGCGGCGGCGGGCGCGGGATTCGGCTTCTTCGTGTCGCAGCAACTGATCGCTTTTTCACTGGAAGTCTACCGGTTATCACTCAGCACGCCGGCGCTCACGCTGCTGACCGTCCTGCTGAAGTTCTTTCCGATCCTGGCCCAGACGGCGACGACCGCGTTTGTCGCCTGGGCCATGCCGCGCGGCTGGCTCTTCCGCGCTCTGCTCCTGGCCACCGCGGCGCAGACCGTCCTCGGCCTGGTGGAGCGGGGGCAGGCGGCCCTGGGCACGGCGCTGGGCAACATGCTCTTTGCGCTGATCGCGCTCTTCCTCTTCCTGTACGTCTGGACGCTGCGGGACCGCGTGGCCGTCCCGTGGCGCCAGCCGGCGGGGTAGGCCGGTGGCGCGCGCCGCGGCCGTCTGCTTCGATGTCGGCGGCACCCTGCTGCACATGGACCCTCCGCCGGAGGTCATCTTCGCGGATCTGTGTCGCGACTTGGGGGTCGAAATCGCGCCAGCGGCGGCGGCCCGCGCCTACGCCCACAGCGAGACGTGGTTCAACGCGCATCGTGACCTCTACACGCGTGCGCCGGAGGAGTTCTGGCGGCGCGGGAATCGCGTGCTGCTGGAGCGGCTCGGCGTGCGCGACGAGCTGGATGCCCGCGCCGCCTTCATCACGGAGGAGTTCTCGAAGCGGGCCGGGCGATGGAGTGTCTACCCGGAGGTGCCGGAGGTCCTGGCGGCGCTGCAGGCGCGGGGGTTGCCCCTGGCCGTCATCTCCAACTGGGACCCGGGTCTGTCCGGTCTCCTGGAGCGGCTCGGGCTGCGGGCCGCGTTTCGCGTGGTGATCGGATCGGCCGACGCCGGCGTGTCCAAGCCGGACCCCCAGATCTTCGGTCTGGCCACCGCCGCGCTGGGCGTGGCCCCGGGGCAGACGGTGCACGTGGGCGACCTGTACGAATATGACATCCTTGGCGCGCGGGCGGCGGGGCTGATTCCGGTACTGCTGGAGCGCCGTGCAGAGCGCGCGAGCGTCTTCTCCGCCACGATGGGCCACCCCTACGACGGGCTGCGCATCACCGACCTGCGCGGGCTCATTCCGCTCATCGAAGGTAACCTCGAGGTCGTCGGGGCAGCCTCCTGATGCGCATCGCCATCCTCTCCGACGTCCACGCCAACCTGGAGGCGCTGGAGGTCGTGCTCGCCGACATCCGCCGGCGGGAGTGCGACCGCATCGTCTGCCTGGGGGACTTCGTCGGCTACGGCCCCAACCCCAACGAGTGCGTGGACCTGCTCTCGCCGCTGCTGGCCGGGCGCAACGTCGCCGGCAACCACGACTGGGCGGCGGTGGGCAAACTGGACATCACCTTCTTCAACCCTTACGCGCAGGAGGCCATCCTCTGGACGCAGCAGGCGCTGCGGGTTGCGGTGCAGCAATACCTGACGGCGTTGCCGACGGAGTGGTCGCAGGACGGCCCCCTGCCGTTTCTCGCCGTGCACGCGAGTCCACGCAATCCGATCGAGGAGTATGTGCTGGACGCATACACGGCAGGCGCGAATTTCCTGCTGCGTCCATTCGCGCTGTGCTTTATCGGGCACACGCACATGCCCGCCGTCTGGGTGCAGACTCGCGAGACGGTGGAGGCGCGCGCCTTCCTGGCCGATGAGGAACTCCGCCTCGATCCGGCGTTCCGCTACCTGATCAACGTGGGGAGCGTGGGGCAGCCGCGGGACGGCGATCCGCGGGCGTCCTACGCCGTGCTGGACAGCGAGGCCGCGGTGGTGCGGCTCGTCCGCCTGGAGTACCCGCTGGAGCGAACCCAGGAGAAGATGCGCGTGAGGGACTTCCGCCCATGCTCGCCGAACGACTGAGCGTGGGACGGTGAACGGGACCGCCGGGAGCGCATGACGCGCATCTACACGCGGACCGGTGATGCGGGGGAGACGGGGCTGATCGGAGGCCGGCGCGTGCCCAAGGATCACGCGCGGGTGGAAGCGTACGGTGCGCTGGACGAACTGAACTCGGCGCTGGGAGCGGCCCGCGCGTTTCTGCAGGATCAGGAGATCGGCGCGCTCCTGGAAGGGATCCAGCGTGACCTCTTCGCCCTCGGCGCGGAAGTGGCCGCGCCGGGCGACGCGCCCAACGTCCCGCATGCCACCGCCGCACAGGTGGAGGCCCTGGAGCAGGAGATCGACCACTTCGACGGGGCGCTGTCGCCCCTGCGCGCCTTCATCCTGCCAGGAGGTAACCCCGCGGGAAGTCTGCTGCACCTGGCCCGCACCGTCAACCGCCGCGCCGAGCGCCGCCTGATCGCCCTCGGCCGGAGCGAAGCCGTGAACCCCGAGATCGTCCGTTACCTCAACCGGCTCTCCGACCTGCTCTTCGTCCTGGCCCGGACGGTGAACCAGCGGGGCGGGATGAGCGAGACGGCGTGGCAGCGGGACGGGTGAGCGGTGCCGGCCATCCTGTACCTCTCCCGCGGCGACGTGGAGGGGCTGGGCATCTCCGTCGCCGACGTCATTCGCGATCTGGAGGCGGCGTTTGCGGCGAAGGGCCGGGGCGAGGTGGAGATGCCGCCCAAACCCGGCATCCACCCGCGCCCCGATTCGTTCATCCACGCCATGCCCGCCTACGTCCGGTCGAGCGACATCGCCGGCCTCAAGTGGATCTCCGGATTCCCTGACAACCCCTCCCGCGGCCTGCCCTACATCTCCGGCCTGATGATCCTGAACGACCCCGCCACCGGCGTGCCGCTGGCGGTGATGGACGCTTCCTGGATCACCGCGGTACGCACGGGCGCGGCCACGGCGGTCGCGGCGAAGTATCTGGCGCGGCGGGAGGCGACCCACCTGGCATTCATCGGCTGCGGTGTGCAGGCGCGTTCCAACCTGGACGCGTTGGCGGTGGTGCAGCCGCGCCTCACCGACATCCTGGCGTACGATATCCGGCCCGAGGCCGCGGAGGCCTTCGCGGAGTACGGGCAGATGCGCCACCGGCTGCGGGTGGCGGTGTGCCGCACGCCCGAAGAGGCGGTGCGCGGCGCGGAACTGATCGTCACGGCCACCCCGATCCTCAAGCACCCCACGCCGGTCTTGCTCGCGGAGTGGCTGCGGCCGGGGGTGTTCCTCTGCACGCTCGACTTCGACTCCTCCGTCACTCCGGCGGCCTTCGAGGCCGCGGACCTTCTCTGCTCCGACGACGTGGCGCAGCTGGATTTCTACCGGCTGGACGGCTACTTCCGCGGCGTGCCCGACCGGATCGGTGATCTGGGTGACATCGTGGCGGGGCGGATGAAGGGGCGGGAGCGGCCCGACGCGCGAGTCATCAGCATCAACCTGGGGTTGGCCCTGGAGGATGTGGTCACCGCGCACCGCATCTATCAGGCGGCCCGGACGGCCGGAGCCGGCCGCGACCTGGAGCTCTAAGAGGCGGGTGAATGACCGTGTCCCCGGAAGCGCTGGACAGCGACCACGAAGTGCTGACCGTGGAGGAGGCGGCAGCGTACCTCCAGCTCCACAAGGCGACGGTGTACAAGTACATCCGCGAAGGGCTGCTGCCCGCCGCCCGCCTGGGCAAGGTCTACCGGCTGCTGCGGCGGGATGTGGATGCCTTTCTGGAGACGATGAAACTCGAGCGTCCTCGCTAGCGCATGGGCATCGACCTGGCCCGGACGCGGACGTTCAGCGCGTTCCGGCATCCCAACTTCCGCCGCTACTGGTGGGGGGCCGTCGTCTCCATGGTCGGCACCTGGGTGCAGGGGACGGCCCTCAGTTTCTTCGTCTGGGAACTCACCCACTCGCCGCTGGCGACCAGTCTGCCGACGTTCTTCTTCGGCGTGCCCATGATGGTCTTGGGCCTCTTCGGCGGCGTGCTCGCCGACCGCGTCGACCGGCGGCGGCTGCTCATCACGACGCAGGCGCTCTTTGCCATCCAGGCCGCGGTGCTGGCCGGGCTCACCTGGTTCCACCTGGTCCGCGTCTGGCACATCTACCTGCTATCGTTTGTGAACGGCGTGACGATGGCGGCGGATTCACCGGCCCGCCAGGCCCTGGTGCCGCGTCTGGTCGCGCGGGAAGATCTGACCAACGCCATCGCCCTGAACGCGCTGGTCTTCAACGGGTCACGCATCATCGGGCCGCCGATTGGCGGACTGATCTACGCGGCGGCCGGACCGGCGGCGGCCTTCCTGGCCAACGCCGTCAGTTACCTGGCCGTGATCTACCCCCTGGCGATGATGCGGCTGCAACCGCGGCCGGAGGAGGGGCCGCGCCCGGGGTTGTGGGCGGACCTGCGCGAAGGGCTGGTCTATGTGTGGAGCCAGCCGATCGTGCGCACCCTCCTCCTGCTCGTAGCGATGATGGGGTCGTTCGCCTTCAGCTACCTGGTATTGATGCCGGTGATAACCACAACGGTGCTGGGTGGCGGTGCCAAGGAGAACGGGTACCTGCTGGGCATCGTGGGCGTGGGCGCGACCAGTGGGGCGCTGCTGGTGGCGGCCGCGGGAGCGGGCGATCGGCCCGGACAGCGCCTGCTGGCGCTCGGCGCCCTGGCCGGCGGCGCGCTGCTGACGTTTTCCCTCTCGCGCACGGTCGCCCTCTCCGGCGCGGTGCTCTTCATCGTGGGGATGGCGCTCATCGCCTTCCTCTCCACGGCCAACGCGACGATCCAGAACCTGGTGCCGGATGCCCTCCGCGGCCGGGTAATGAGCGTGTACGCGCTGGCGTTGATCGGCAGCGGTCCGCTGAACAGTCTGCTGGCCGGGGTGCTGGGGAACTATATCGGCGCGCCGCGGGCGATCGCGGTCTCGGCGCTGCTCATCCTGCTGCCCGTGGCGGTGCTGGCCCTGCGCGCGCGGGCGCTGCTCTCCTTCGCGCCAGAGGCCTAGACCCGCGCCCGCGACGGGTATGGTGGAGAAGATGAATCCGGCGTCGGCGCCGCGCTGGCCGCGGCGCATCATCCTCCTGGCCTTCACCCTCTCCGGCGTGAGCGGCCTCATCTATGAATTGGTGTGGATGCGCCGGCTCACGCTGATCTTCGGCAGCACCACGCTCGCGGTCAGCACCGTCCTGGCGGCGCTGATGGGCGGGCTGGCGCTGGGCAGCTACCTCCTCGGAAGGGTCGCCGACCGCCGCAGCGAGACCGCCCTCTTCACCTACGGCCTGCTGGAGGTGGGGCTGACCCTCTACGCGCTGCTGATGCCGCTGCTCTTTCGCCTGGTGGAGGCGCTGTATCTGGTTGCGTATCCCGGGCTGGAATCGGCGCCGTCGATTTTCTTCTTCTTGCAGTTTCTGCTGACCGCCGCGGTGATCGTGCCGCCCTCGGTCCTGATGGGCGGGACCCTGCCCATGCTCGGCCGGGCGCTGGTCTCTCGCCTCGATGACCTGGGCGGGAGCGTCGGCACGCTGTACGCGGTGAACACGCTGGGCGCCGGCGCAGGGACGGCATTGGCGACCTACCTCTTCCTGCCGCAGATCGGGCTGTGGCGCAGCCAGTTGCTTGCGGCCATGCTCAGCCTGGCCGCCGGCGGCGCCGCGCTGGTCCTGGATGGGTACCTCCGCCTGCGCCGCGCGCCGGTGCGCGCGGAGGGACGCGCGGAGAAGCCGCGTCCGCCCGCCGCCCCGGCCGGTGTCAACGTCCTGCTGCTGGGGACCGCGCTCTCGGGTTTTGCCGCGATGGTTTACGAGGTGGTCTGGACGCGCGTGCTCGGCCTGGTGCTGGGGAGTTCGGTCTACGCCTTCGGGATGATGCTGCTGCTCTTCTTGGCGGGCCTCGCCGCGGGCAGTGCGCTGTTCTCGCGCCTGCGGCTGACTGCCGGCCAGTCCGCGCTCGCCTTCGCTGCCGCCGAAGCGGGGATCGCGGCTGCGGGCGTGGCGGCGGGGGCGCTGATCCCGCGCCTGCCGTTCCTCTTCATGCGTGCCTTCCCGCTGATTCAGCACTCATTCTTTCAGCAGCAACTCGCCGGACTGATCCTGGCGGGACTCACGCTTTTCCCCGCCGCCGTCTGCTTCGGCCTGGCTTTCCCGGCAGTGGTGGCCGCGACGACCGACTCGCTGCGCACAGTCGGGCGCGGCGTGGGCAGCGTGGCGGCGCTCAATATGATCGGGACGGTCGGGGGCGCCTTTCTCACGGGATTCGTCCTCATCCCGCAACTCGGATTGCGCGCGGCACTGCTGTTGGGTGTGGGAGCCGTGCTGGTCGCCGGCGGTGCGGCGCTCTGGACCGCGGCGCCCCGGCCGCGGCGCGCCCGCTGGGCCTACGCGGCGCTGACGGCCGGTCTGGTAATCCTGCCGCTCATCCTCCCGCCGTGGTCGCGGGAGGTCCTCGCCAGCGGCACCGGCTTCTACGCGCCGCTCTACAAGACGGTGGACGAGTGGCTGGCCGCGGCGGGCCGTTCGGAGTTTCTCTTCTACAAAGATGGGATCAGCGCCACCATCACCGTGGACCGGCAGGGCGACGTGCGCTTCTACCGGTTCAACGGCAAGACCGACGCCTCCACGCATCCGGGGGACATGGCGAACCAGCTGCTCCTCGGCCACCTGCCGCTGCTGCTCCATCCCGCGCCGCAGGACGTTTTCATCCTCGGGTTGGGGACGGGGGTCACGGCGGCGGCGGTGGCGCGCTATCCCGTCCGGCAGATCGACATCGTGGATATCGAACCCGCCGCGCGCGAGGCGGCGCGCTTCTTCGAACCGGAAAACCGGCGCGTCCTGGCCGACGCGCGCGTGCGGTTGCTGGTCGCGGATGGACGCAATGCCCTGCTGGCCCGGCCGCGCACCTACGACGTCATCATCTCCGATCCTTCCGACGTCTGGGTGGCCGGTGTGGGGACCCTCTTCACGCGGGAGTTCTACGAGGTGGCCCGCTCCCGGCTGCGGGCGGGTGGGGTGATGGTGCAGTGGTTCCACGCCCACTCGTTGCCGCCCGCGCAGTTGAAACTGATCGTCGCGACGTTCCGCAGCGTCTTCCCGCAGACCTCGGTGTGGCGGCCGAACCGGGGGGACGTCATCCTGCTGGGGACGCTTGCGCCGGTGCCCTGGGACTACGAGCGGCTGCGCGAACGCATCGCCGGCATTCCCGGCGTGGAAGAGGACCTGCGCGGGATCGGGCTGTGGCACCCGGTCGCGCCCTTCGCCGCGTTCGTCCTAGACGGCGAGGACGTTGCGCGGATGGTCACGAGGATCCGCGAGACGCACGCCGATGACCGCCCGGTGCTGGAGTTCCTCACGCCGCGAGCCCTCTATGCCGACACGACGCCGGCGAACGACGCCGGGATCCAGCGGCTGCAGCGGCGGCGATTGCCGGTCATCGCGGGATTCGTCCCGGAACGCGACATGGACGCGCGGGCCACTTATCTGCTTGGGTTCGGCTACGCGTCGCTCGGCCGGACCGACCAGGCGATCGCGTCAATGGAAGAGAGCACGCGGCGCGATCCCCAGAACCCCCGGTACCTGGTCGGCCTCGGGCACCAATATCGCGCGAAGGGACTGACGGGGAAGGCGATTGTGGTCTACCGCCGGGCGCTGCGACTCGCGCCGGGAGAAACGGAGGCCGCGGTGGAACTGGCCGCGCTGTTGCGCGATGCGGGCGAAAGCACGCAGGCTGAAGAGGTCCTGCGCCAGGCGCTGCAGGCGGCGCCGGACTCGGTCGACCTCCTGCGCGCGGCGGGAACGCTGCTGGTGGAGAACGGCCGGCCTGGCGAGGCCGTGCCACTCCTCCGGCGCGCGGTGTCCCGCGCCCCACAGGACGCCGGCCTACACCTCTTGCTCGGGCAGGCCCTCCGCGCCGCCGGCCGCCGCGCCGAATCGATCGCCACGCTCCGGCGTGCAGCGGCCCTCTCGCCGCAGGATGGATTGGTGCAGCGAGTGCTGGGCGAGACGCTGCTGGCGGCGGGGGTATTCGACGACGCGATGGAAGCGTTTCGCCGGGCGGTCACGCTGGACCCGCGCGACGTGGATGGCTGGGTTGGTCTAGCCCGGGCCGCGCGGCGTCGCGGAGACGCGGCCACCGCGCGGCGGGCCCGCGACCAGGCGATGCGCCTTGATCCTTACAATCCCAGTGTCATTGATCTGCTTGGGGAGTAGACTACGCTCCCAAGGAGACCCAGTCTCGAATCGCGGGAGCCGGCAGGAGGGCTTGAACGGGACAGCGTACGAGCGGGTGGTTCCTGCCGGGAGGAAGGGCCGGTTCGAGATCGCCATCGAGGCGCCAAAAGACGCCCAGGACTGAGGCTGCGCCATTCGGGCTGCACGAAGATCGAAGAGGTACCGCTCCCCTGAGCGTGTAGGGGGGTTCATGCCTGGTTGACGGCTAATCAGTCTTCATGACATAGCCGATCGAGGGCGGTGATCCAATGGAAATCGCGGTGGCCGAGCAAGGCCTGTTCCTCTTTCCCGTCAAAGTGACCCCAGATCAGGCCAAAGAGAAGGCGTGGGAGCAGAAGCTCAACGTCTTCGGCACCTTCTCCAAGGTCCTCATGCGTCCCAAGGGCGACGAGATCCAGGTGAGCCTCCTGGAACTGCGCTACCAGCCCTTTTGGCACGCGGCCAGCCACAAACGCTTTCGCTACGACCGGCGGGCGCAATACCAGGTGCCGGTCCCGGCGGACGTCCAGACGGTGGAGGTCGCCGGTCAGACCCTGACCCCCGCCCAGGGGAAGCTCACCCTTCAGGGCGTAGATCACTGCCTGTGGGAGGAGCACCGGGAGGTCTTTCTGGACGGCCTGACCGGCGAGGCGCAGGATCTCCGCCGCTACCTGGCCTTCGACCGCACCGTCCCGGATGAGCAGCAGCCTCTCCCGCAGGACCTGGCGCTGGTGTCGCCGGAATTCCGGGCCTCCGCGGTCGTGCGTCAGGTCCTCGGCGACGTCCTCCATCCACCCTCGGCCGACACTGTCCTGGAGGAGGAAGTCGTCGTGGAGCGACTCGACCTGTACTACCGGCCGGTCTACGCCTTCGAGTACGTCTGGGAGGCGAAGGCCAAGCGCGCCACGGTAGAGGTCGACGGGCTCACGGGAGAGTTCAAACCTACGGGCAAGGCCTTCGGCAGCCAGCTCAAGCGCGTCTTCACGCGCGAGGTCCTCTTCGATATTGGGGCGGAGACGATCAACCTAGTGGTTCCCGGCGGGGCGATTGCGCTGAAGCTCGGCAAGGCCATCGCCGACAAACGACGCGAGAAGTAGGAACCTCCGGTACTACAGCCGGCCGATCAGCGCGCGTTTGACGTCCTGGATCGCCCGCGTGACCTCGATGCCCCGCGGGCAGGCGTCGGTGCAGTTGAAGATGGTGCGGCAGCGGAAGGCGCCCGAGCGCTCGGCCAGGATGCCCAACCGTTCCTCCCCCGCCTGATCCCGGCTGTCGAAGATGAAACGGTGAGCGTTGACGATGGCCGCGGGCCCCACATACTCGCCGTTCGCCCAGTAGATCGGGCAGGAGGTCGTGCAGGCGGCGCAGAGGATGCACTTCGTGGTGTCGTCGTAGCGGGCGCGGTCCTCCGGTGACTGCAGCCGCTCCTGCGCCGGGGGCGGGTCGGTATTGATCAGGTAGGGCAGCACCGACCGGTACTGCGCGAAGAAGGGCTCCATGTCCACGACCAGGTCCTTGATCACCGGCAGCCCGCGCATCGGCTCCACCGTGATCCGGCGCCCCACATCTTTGATCAGGACCTTGCAGGCCAGGCGGTTGCGGCCGTTAATCAGCATCGTGTCCGAGCCGCAGATGCCGTGGGCGCAGGAGCGGCGCAGCGCCAGGGTGCCGTCGATGTACCACTTGATCTGGTGCAGGCCGTCCAGGACGCGGTCGAGCGGATCCGCGTCCACGTCGTAGTCGCCCCAGTAGGATTTGCTGTCCCGCTCCGGGTTGAACCGCTTGATGCGGAAGTGGACCTTCATCTAATACTTCCGCTCCTTGGGCTGGAAGCGCGTCATCACTACGGGTTTATACCGGAAGGAGATGCCCCCATCCTCTTTCCGGTAGATCAGCGCGTGCTTGAGCCACTCCGCATCGTTGCGTTGCGGGAAGTCCTCGCGGGAATGCGCGCCCCGGCTCTCCGTGCGGTGCAGCGCAGAGGCCGCGGTGGCCTCCGCCAGGTCGAGGAGGAAGCCGAGTTCGAGAGCCTCCAGCAGGTCTTGATTGAAGAGCCGGCCGTGGTCGTCCAGTTTCGCCCGAGTGTAGCGCCCGCGCAGCGCGCGCAATCTGTCG
>LDXQ01000018.1:0-6912 GCA_001443485.1 Candidatus Sysuimicrobiota bacterium CSP1-3 | reverse complement strand
CGGAAAACGGAGACCTGGTCCATCATGAGCGTCTGCAGGTCATCGCGAATGCGGGCCAGCGGCTCCCCGCTCTCGCGGGAGAACCACGGCGTGATCATCCCGGCGACGGCGGAGTGCGGGTTGGCGCGGACCGGTTCGAGATCCGCCTGCCGCAGATACGGCGCCATGTGCTTCCCGGCGCGGCGGCCGAAGACCAGGATGTCCACCAGCGAGTTGGTGCCCAAGCGGTTGGCGCCGTGCACCGAGACACACGCACACTCGCCGGCGGCGTAGAGGCCGCGCAGCGGGGTGCCGCGTTCGTCGACGATCACCTGGCCGTCGTTGTCGGTGGGGATGCCGCCCATGGCGTAGTGCGCCGTGGGCACGACCGGCACGGGCTGCTCGGCGGGATCGAGGCCCAGGTAGGTGCGGACGAATTCGCTGACGTCCGGCAGTTTCTCGTCCAGCACCTTGCGCCCGAGGTGGCGGAAGTCCAGGTGCAGGTAGTCTTTACCCTCGATGCCGTTCCCGGCGCGGATCTCCATGTACATGAAGCGGGAGATCAGGTCCCGCGGCGCGAGATCCTTCAGCGTCGGCGCGTAGCGCTCCATGAAGCGCTCCCCGTGTCGGTTCAGCAGAACCGCGCCCTCGCCGCGCGCCGCCTCGGAGAGGAGGATGCCCAGGCGGTACAGCCCCGTCGGGTGGAACTGGAAGAACTCCATGTCCATCAGCGGCACGCCGCGCCGCCAGGCGATGGCGACGCCGTCACCGGTGAGCGCGTGGGCGTTGCTCGTCACCTTGTACATGCGACCGAAGCCGCCGGTGGCCAGCAGCACCGCCTTCGCGTGGAAGGTGTGCAGTTCGCCGGTGCGGATCTCGTAGGCGACCAGGCCGGCGCAGACGCCGTCTGCGATCAAGAGATCCAGCATCTGGAATTCGTCGAAGAAGCGCACGCCTTGCCTGATGCACTGCTGGTAGAGGGTCTGCAGGATCATGTGGCCTGTGCGGTCGGCAGCGTGACAGGCCCGCCGCACCGGTCCCTCGCCGAAGTTGCGCGTGTGCCCGCCGAAGCGGCGCTGGGCGATCTTCCCGTCGGGGGTGCGGTCGAAGGGCAGACCCCAGTGCTCCAGTTCGTAGACCGTCTCCACGGCCTCCTGGCACATCAGGTCGGCCGCGTCCTGATCCACCAGATAGTCGCCGCCCTTGATCGTGTCGAAGGTGTGCCACTCCGGATGGTCTTCTTCCAAGTTGCCCAGGGCCGCGCCGATGCCGCCCTGGGCCGCGCCGGTGTGGGAGCGTGGTGGATAGAGTTTGGTCACCACGGCGACGTTCTGCCTGGCCAGTTGCACGGCCGCGCGCAGACCCGCGCCGCCCGCGCCGACGATGACGGCGTCGAAGGTGTGTTCACCCATCAGTCGTCGGTTACGACGCGGGCAGGTTCGTAGTCGACGTAGCGCAGGACGGTGTGATCGGTGATGGAGTCGAACCAGCGCCGGCGCAGCGGCTCGCCCTCCGGGGAGAGGAGCCACTGCCGGAAGTTGTTCGCCGCTTCCTCGCCCACCCAGAACGCTTCGTTGAGATACCTGGGGCGGCGGATGTCTTTGTGCCGGTCGTAGGTTCCCTCAAACCCGTCCAGGAAGACCCAGGTCTTCCGCCCGACGCAGCCGAAACGGCGGGTAACCTCGTCGAGTTGGCTGTCCAGCCATTCGACGAAAGCCTCTTCGTCGATCCCGGGCTTCACGTGATAGGCGTGGATGACCCGCAGCATGAACGCACCTCCCCGCTTATCCGCCCCCGCCGCTGCCCTTCAAGCCCGGCGCGGTCATCTCCTCGGCGTTTAGGAGTTCCTGCAACTGCGCTTCGCTGAGACCGGAGCGCTCGCGCGCGATCTCGCGAATGGTCCGCCCCGTTGCCGCGGCGGCCTTGGCGATCTCGGCCGCCTTGTCGTAGCCGATCGCCGGCGCCAGCGCCGTGGCCAGCATCAGCCCCTGTTCCACCAGCGCGGGGCCGCGGTCGGTGGCGACGAGCCCATCGATGCACTGGGTCGCGAAGTTCTGCGAGGCCGCCGCGAGCAGGGCGATGGACGCCAGCAGGTTGTGCGCCATCACCGGCATCATGGTGTTCAACTCGAAGAACCCCCACTGATTGCCCAGGGCGACGACGAGGTCATTGCCCTGCACCTGGGCGCAGACCTGGATGACCGATTCGGCGATCACCGGGTTGACCTTGCCGGGCATGATCGAGGAACCGGGCTGCACCGCCGGCAGCTGCAGTTCCGCCAGCCCCGCCCGCGGCCCGGAGCCCATCCAGCGGATGTCGTTGGCGATCTTCATCAGCCCCGTGGCGTAGCTGCGCAGCGCGCCGGAGGCAAAGACCAGCGCGTCGAGGCACGCCTGCGCCTGGAAATGGTTGGTCGTCTCGCGGATCGCCACGCCGGTCAACTCCGAGATGCGCGCGCAGGCGCGGGCGGCGAATTCGGGATGGGCGTTGATGCCCGTGCCCACGGCCGTCCCCCCGAGCGGCACCTCGCCGAGATCCTCCTCCGCCTGCGCCAGCCGGTGCAGCGCCCGCTCCACCTGCCCGGCGTAGCCCTCGAATTCCTGTCCCAGCCGGATCGGCGTCGCGTCCATCAGGTGGGTGCGGCCGGTTTTGACAATGGGGTAGAAGGCCTTCGCCTTGGCCGCCAGCGACCGCGCCAGCTCTTCCAGCGCGGGGCGCAATACCTGGCGGATCTGCAGCCGCGCGGCCAGGTGGATCGCCGTGGGGATGACGTCGTTGCTGGACTGGCACATGTTCACATGGTCGTTGGGGTGAACCGTCTTCGACCCACGCGCCGCGCCCAGGATCTCGCTGGCCCGGTTAGCGATGACCTCGTTGGCGTTGGTGTTGGTCGAGGTGCCCGACCCCGTCTGGTAGATGTCGATGGGGAAGTGCTCGTCGAAGCGGCCGGCGGCGACCTCCTGGGCCGCCTGGACGACGGCCTGCCCGACGCGCCGGTCTAGCAGGCCGAGCTCCATGTTCACCTCGGCGGCGGCCCGCTTGATCATCCCCAGCGCGTAAATGAACGGCCGCGGGAAGCGCAGTCCGCTGATGGGGAAGTTGCGAATGGCCCGGGCGGTTGAGGCGCCGTAGTACGCGTCCGCCGGGACCTCCATCTCGCCGAGCGTGTCGCGTTCGACCCGCCCGCCGCTCTGTTGCGCCTTCATGGTCCTTCCTCCTTTGGGCCGTCCCACCGGGGCCGTGGGCTCTCCCGAGTGACACGGTATCACGAACCGTGGCGACCGTGCTCGGGCCGCTCCGCGGAGGGCCCGCCGGCTGTGCTCAGAGCTTTAGGATGACGACGGCGGCGGAGACCGTGCCGGCGATGGCGGCGGCGTAACAGACGACGGCGACGGGCAGCCAGGCGCGTTTCAGCGCCAGCCCTTCGGCCAGCGTGTAGCGGAAGCGGTGCGCCCAGTGGAAGAAGGAGAGCACGATCACCCCAAAGAGCACGAGGCGCGTCACTGGGTGGGAGACCAGCGCCCGGACGTGCTCGTAGGCGAACGCCTGCGGGAACCACCCTGCGGGGGCCGCGATGCCCGTGAGCAGGATCAGTACCGGCGCCAGCACCGCCGCCGCGCTGCCGCCGGCCGCGAAGAGCAACCACCAGAAGGGCTCGCTGCGGTGAATCATCGATTAACTCCGCAGCACGATCCAGGCCACGACCAGCGAAACTACGAGCCAGGCGGCGTAGTTCGCCGCGACCACAGTCGCTCCCGGCACGCGCCGGCCGCGCACGCGCAGCGTGATCGCCATCGGCGCCAGGCGGAACCACGTGATGCTGTGGTAGAGGGCGGCGGCCAGAGCGGCGAGGTGGAAGAGCAGCATCCCCGGCGAGCCGAGGAAGCGCAGGTAGGCGGCATAGGCCTCGGGCCCGGCGGCCAGCCGGCGCAGCAGCACGAGGAGGAAGACCATGTAGGCGGCGATGAGGACGCTGGTCAACTCCCGCACGACGAAGAAGAAGTAGGTCCGGTTCGTCAGCCACCAGTTGAACTCGGTGGGGCGAGAGTACGCTCTCACTTGTTCCCCCACGGGACCAGCACGCGGCGCAGCCAGCCGAGCGCACTGGCGAGCTTGGCCTGCTGGATGGCGCCCGCGGGATCTACCTCCGCCGGGCAGACGGTGGTGCATTCCCCCACGAGCGTGCAGGCCCAGATCCCTTCGTGTGTGGAGAGAATCCCCATGCGCTCGCGTCCTCCCTGGTCGCGGGAATCCAGATTGTAGCGCTGCGCCAGGGCGATCGCCGCCGGCCCGACGAACTCCGGCTCCAGGCCGTAGATCGGGCAGGCCGCGTAGCAGAGCATGCAGTTGATGCACATGCTGAAGTGCTTGTAGCGGTCGAGTTCCTCCGGCGTCTGCCGGTACTCGCCCGCCTCCAGCGGCTCCTCCTGCCGCCGGATGATCCAGGGCCGGACGTGCACGAGCTTCGCCATGAAGTCGTCCAGCACGATCGCCAGGTCGCGCGCCACGGGGAAGTTCGCCAGCGGCTCAATGCGGATCGGGTGCGGGTAGTAGTCTTTCAGGAAGGTCGAGCAGGTGAGTTTGGGCACGCCGTTGACCATCATCCCGCAGCTACCGCACACGCCCATGCGGCAGGACCAGCGGTAGGTCAGGCTGCCGTCCACGCTGTCCTTGATGTAGTTCAGGGCGTCCAGGACGACCCAGTCCTCGCGGTAGGGGATCTCGTAGGTCTGGAACGTCGGCTCGGACTCCTGCTCCGGCCGGTACCGGAAGACCTCCAGCGTGATCGTCCGCTCCGCGACCGTCTGCTCCGCCATCATCAACCACCGTACACTCGCTGGGCGGGCGGCCAGCGCGTGATCGCCACATCCAGATAGTCGACCCGCGGCGCGCCGCCGGTGCGGTAGGCCAGCGTGTGTTTGAGGAAGCGCGCATCGTCACGCTGGGGATGGTCCGTGCGCTGGTGTGAGCCGCGCGACTCTGTACGCGCCAGGGCGGAGTACGCTACCGCCTCGGCCGCGTCCAGCATGAAGTCCAGTTCCAGCGCCGCGACCAGTTCGGTATTGTAGACGCGGCTGCGGTCGTCCAGCCAGAGTCGCATGAAACGACCCCGCGCCCGGGCGAGCCGGTTGCAGGTCTCCTGCAGGGAGGCCTCGTCGCGGAAGATGCCGCACCCGGATTCCATCGCCAGCTGCATCTCCTGCCGCAGGGTGGAGACGCGCTCGGTGCCTTCGGCGCGCAGCACGGTCGTGGTGATGCGCCGCTCCTCGTCCCGCGATTGCGCCTCCAGTGCGGCGAGGTCCGCGGCCGGGTGCTCCCGGGCAAACGCGGCGGCCGCCCGGCCGGCGCGGGCGCCGAAGACCAGGCACTCTGATAGCGAGTTCGATCCCAGCCGGTTGGCGCCGTTGATGGACACACAGGCGGCCTCTCCGGCGGCGTAGAGTCCCGGCAGCGGCGTGGCCCCCTGGGCGTCGGTGTGCACACCCCCCATCATGTAGTGCACCACCGGCCGCACCGGGATGGGCTCATGCACCGGGTCGATGCCAACATACTTTCTGGCCAGTTCCCGCACGAAGGGAATCTTCTCGTTGATCTTCTTCTCCCCGAGGTGGCGCACGTCCAGATAGACAATGTCCCCGTACGGCCCCTGGATGGTGCGGCCCTTCTGCATTTCGTAGACAAAGCACTGGGAGAGCTTGTCCCGCGGCCCCAGTTCCATCGCCCGCAGCCGCGGCCACGGGTCGGGCGGCCCGAGGCCGTAGTCCTGCAGGTAGCGGTAGCCGTCCTTGTTCACCAGGATGCCGCCCTCGCCGCGCGCCGCCTCCGTGATGAGGATTCCGGTGCCGGGCAGCCCCGTGGGGTGGTACTGCACGAACTCCATATCCTTCAGCGGGACACCGGCCCGATAAGCGAGGGCCATGCCGTCGCCGGTGCAGATCGCCCCGTTGGTCGTGAAAGGGAAGATGCGCCCCGCCCCGCCGGTGGCCAGGATGACCGCGCCCGCGCTGATCAACCGGATCTGCCCGGTGCGCAGCTCGATGGCCACAACTCCCTGGCAGCGGCCGTTCTCCACCACAAGCCGGGTGGCGAACCACTCGTCGTAGCGCCGGATGGACGAGAACTGCAGCGAGGTCTGGAAGAGCGTGTGCAGCAGGTGGAAGCCGGTCTTGTCCGCGGCGAACCAGGTGCGCTCCTTCTGCATCCCGCCGAAGGGACGCACCGCCACGCTGCCGTCCGGCTCGCGGCTCCAGGGGCAGCCCCAGTGCTCTAACTGCAACAGCTCCGCCGGCGCCTCGCGGACGAAGAGCTCCACCGCGTCCTGATCGGCCAGCCAGTCCGAGCCGCTGATCGTGTCCTGGATGTGTTCGTCCAGGGAGTCGTTGGACTTGATCACCCCGCCGGCGCCGCCTTCCGCGGAGACGGTGTGGCTGCGCATGGGGTAGACCTTGGAGACGATGGCGATATTCAGGCGGGGGTGGAGCTGCGCCGCGGCCGTGGCGGCCCGCAGCCCGGCGGCCCCGCCGCCTATGATCAGGAGGTCGTGCCGGAGGACGTCCACCATGGCCGGCCCGCTCTCCGGTCAGGGCCCGCGGAACGCCCCGGGTTGGAAGGTCATCAGGATCAACGCGCCGAGGAGGAAGAAGACCGCGCCGGCGATCCACAGAGCCGCCTCCGCTCCCACTCGCCACGGTCTGGACCGGATGTAATCGTCGAAGATTCCGCGCAGGCCGATCACCCCGTGGCTTAGGGCAAAGGCCAGCAGCAGGAGATCGTATCCTCGCCAAAACGGCGTGGCGAAGCGGCGCGCGACAAACTGGAAGTCGATTCTGTCGGTACCGGCGAGCACGTGCATGATGTAGAGGTGCCCGAAGACCAGGCCGAGGATGGCCACGGCGGAGACGCGCATGAAGAACCACAGGTAGAGGGGGAGTC
>LDXQ01000017.1 GCA_001443485.1 Candidatus Sysuimicrobiota bacterium CSP1-3 | reverse complement strand
GGCGGCGCGGCCAGCAGGCGGGCCACCGCGGCCGGCGTCAGGGCGATGCCGTAGGCGATGATGAATTGCAGCGCCTCTTCGACCGTGAGGTTGAGCGGCTGGACCTCCTCCGGCGTGGTGATCACGGTGAACCCGCCGGTGGGGTTGGGCGAGCCCGGGACGAAGATGTGCAGCAGTTCGGCCGGGGTACCCTCCCCCGAGCCGCCGGTGACGAAGCCGACGGCATAGAGGCCCTTCCGCGGCCACTCCACTAGGACCACGCGCTTGAACGCGCCCCGCGTCCCGTCTTCGTCTGCCTGCAGCATCCGGTCGCTGAACTGTTTCGCCGTGCCGTAGATCTTGCGCGCCACGGGAACGCGCAGCATCAGACTCTCGAAGACCCCGATGAGACGCCGGCCGATGGCGCGGCTGGCCACCGCCCCGGCGACCAGGATGATGGCCACGCCGGTGAGGACGCCCAGGCCGGGGATGTGGCCGAAGAACGGAAAGAGGACGGGCTGGAGCATGTTGTCCAGCGTGTTGAAGAGCCAGCGGAGTACGACGTAGGTCACGGCCAGGGGCATGATCACCAGCAGCCCGGTGATCAGATAGTTCTGCAGGCGCGTGCGCATCAGGGGATCCGGCGGTCAGGTCGTGGTCGAGACGGTGCGCGCGATCTTCACCTTGCCGATGCGCTGTCCCTCCACCTGCTCCACGGTGATCTCCAGACCGTTGTAGGAGACGCGCTCCCCCGGTTGAGGCACGTGGCCGAGCAGGCTGTAGACGAACCCGCCGATGGTGTCCACTTCGCCCACGGGCAGGTCCAGGTGCAGCTGGTCGTTCAACTCTTCGACGGAGGCGCGGCCGTCGACGAGGGCGACCTGGTCGTTGACTACCTCGACCAGCCGCTCCTCGACGTCGTGCTCGTCCATGATCGGGCCGACGATCTCCTCCAGCAGGTCCTCCACGGTCACCAGGCCGGAGGTGCCGCCGTATTCGTCCACCACGATAGCCAGCGGCACCTTGCGCCGCTGCATCTCCCGGAAGAGCTCGTCCAGGCGCTTGCTCTCCGGGATGTAGTACGCCGGGCGCATCACCTCGGTGATCGGCGCCGTCATCCGCCCCGAGGTCAGCGGGCGGAGCATATCCTTCACGTTGACCACGCCGACGATGTTGTCGATGGACTCGTGGGAGACCGGGACGCGGGAGTGCCCGGTCTGCACGACCAGCTGCGCCGCCTCGCCCACCGTCGCCGTATCCTCCAGAACGTCCATGTCCATGCGCGGCACCATGACCTCGCGGGCCACGGTGTCCCCGAATTCGAAGATGGAGTGGATCATCTCGCGCTCTTCCTGCTCGATGACCCCCTCCTCCTCCCCCATCTTCACCAGCATCCGGATCTCTTCTTCGGTAACCAGCGGGGCGTTGATGTTGACCCGGCCGCCGAGGGGGCGGACCACCACGTTGCTGGCCAGCGACAGCAGGCGGATGAGCGGCGAGAGAAGGCGCGAGAGCAGCAGCAGCGGACGGGCCAGCGCCACGGCGATGCCGTCGGCGTAGCGGGCGGCGATGGTCTTGGGCGCAATCTCCCCCACGACTAGGAGCAGCGCGCTCATCACCAGGAAGGCGTAGAGCGCGGCGCGATTCGGCCCGAAAAGGCGCACAAAGGTCACCGCCGCCAGCACGGAGGCCCCGACGTTGACGATGTTGTCGGCGATCTGCAGCGTGGTCAGGATGCGCCCGGGCTCGTCCAGCAGCCGGTGGGCCAGCCGGGCCGCGCCCTCCCCTGCCTCCGCGCGCTGACGCAGGCGGAGCCGGTTGGTCGCAAAGAACGCGGTCTCGGCAGCGGAAAAGACGGCGGAGAGCAGCAGCAACAGACCGAGCAGGACGTACGCGAACGTATTACCAGAAGCGTCCAACGAGGCCAATCATCCCTTCTTGAACCCCAGTTAAGCGTGCCAAACCGGCAGAATTTCACGGAATGCGTACAGGGCGGAGTGTCCTCCGCCCAGCCGTATCAGTATAGCACACCTAAGAGGACGGCCAGGCGCGGGAGGGGCCGCACGGCCAGGACGACCGTCCCGCCGTCGCCGGCCAGGGCGAGGAGGTCGAAGGTCTGCCTCCCGACAGTCAGCCGCGGTCGGGCCACCGCGCTCACCCGGAGGGCCAGGTTGTTGAGGAGCCGGTCCGTCTTCAGGACGAGCCGGTCTCCTTCGCGGACGTAGCCGGCGGAGGGCAGCCCGGCCCCCTGGGAGACGAACTCCATGCGCAACAGACGAAGACCCTGCGCGTCGGCCCGATAGAGTTCGGCCACCGGAGTGCGCTCCACGGAATGCGTGTATTCGAGCCGCAGGGGAATCGGCGCACGGACCTGCTGCCCCCAGAGGAGGCGGGCGGGGTTTGTCGACCGCACCGTCAGGACCGGCACCGGCCAGAGGGCCAGGATGACCGCCCCGGCCAGCCCAAGCACCAGGAGGATCCGCACGTGCCTCCCTATCGGACCTCGGCCCGCCGCAGCCGCAGCACGCCGTAGTGCTGCAGCAGGGCCGCGGCCGCAACCAGCAGCAACCCCAGCGCATCCCAATAGATATCAGGGAAGATCAGCGCCACGGCCGCGCCGACGAGCAGCGCCCGGTCCAGCAGCGTCGCGTGGCGGAGGAAGAATCCGGCGGCCCCGGCGGCCAGCGCCACCACCCCGAGGAAGCCGGTGAGCGTGGCCAGGACGATCTCGCCCAGCGACGCGCCCTGCAGCAGCAGCGCCGGGGAGTAGACGAAGACGAACGGCACGATGATCCCGGCCAATGCCAATCGCGTGGCCGTGACTCCCGTGCGCAGGGGATCGGACTTGGCGATGCCCGCGGCGGCGTAGGCGGCCAGGGCATCCGGCGGCGTCAGGTCGGCGATGACGCCGAAGTAGAAGATGAACAGGTGCGCCGCCAGCGGCGGCACGCCCAGCTGGGCGACGGCCGGCGCGGCGATCGCCGCCAGAATGATGTACGTGGCGGTGGTGGGGATCCCCGAGCCGATGATGGTGCAGGCGGCGGCCACCAGCAGCAGCGTGAGGAAGAGGTTGTGCTGCCCCAGGGCCACGGTCAGGCTGACGAACTTCAGGCCGATGCCGGTCAATGTGACGACGCCGATGATGATCCCGACCACGGCGCAGGCCACGGCCACGCTCAGGGCGTTGCGCGCGCCGTAGACGAGCGTCTCCCAGATGCTCCGCACGTACAGGCGCGCGCTCTCCATCGCCGGACGGCGGGCGATCGAGCCTTCCTTGAAGACGGTAATGATGTGCACACCGGCGGAGGTGATGATCCCCCAGAAGGCCGCCGTCATCGGCGTGTACCCTTCCAGCAGGAAGCCGATGACGAAGACCAGCGGCGCCACCAGGTAACCGCGGCTCCAGAGGATGGATCGCACAGAGGGCAGCTGGTCGCGCGGCAGGCCGCGCAGCCCGAGGCGTTTGGCCTCGAAGTGGATCATCAGGCCCACGGCCAGGAAGTAGAAGATTGCCGGCAGCGCCGCCGCCTTGACGATGGTCAGGTAGGGCACACCCAGAAACTCCGCCATGACGAAGGCGGCCGCGCCCATCACCGGCGGCATGAGTTGCCCGCCCACCGAGGTCGCCGCCTCCACGCCCGCGGCGAACTGCGCGTCGTAGCCCGTCTTCTTCATCAGGGGGATGTTGAAGACGCCGTCGGTGACGACGTTGGCCACGGAACTGCCGGAGACGGTGCCGATGAACGCGCTGGAGAGCACCGAGACCTTGGCCGGCCCGCCGGTCATCCAGCCGGCCAGGGCCATGGCGATGTCCACGAAGAGCTGCCCCAATCCGGTGCGTTCGAGGAACGCGCCCAGCAGCACGAAGAGGAAGACGAACGTGGCCGAGACGCCGATGGGGATGCCGAGGATGCCCTCGGTGGTGAAGAACATGTGCTCGACCACGCGCTGCGCGGAGATCGGCGGCACGCCCAGCGCGCCCGGCAGGTAGTGGCCGACGAACGGGTAGATGAGCAGGGCCGCGGCGATGAACGGGAGGACCCCCAGCACGCGCCGCCCGGCCTCCAGGACAAGGAGGATCCCCAATACGCCCACGACCAGATCCCCGGAGGTGAGCCGGCCCGCCCGCACGGCCAGGGCCTGGTGGTTGACGAACAGGTAGAGCATCAGGGCCACGCCGCCGGCAGCCATCAGCACGTCCGGCAGGCCGAAACGGACCTCCCCGGCGCGGCGGCGGCGGAAGGGATAGAGCAGGAAGACCAGCGCCATGACGAAGGCCACGTGCGCGGAGCGCTGCCGCAAGGCCTCGAGGGTGCCAAAGCGCGCGGTGTAAAGGTGGAAGAGCGACATCAGCCCGGCCACGATCGCCACGACGGTCGCGGAAACGCCGGTGAGCCGGCGGTAATTGTACTCCGGCTCAACGTCGCGAAGAAGGCGCTCCACCTCCTCCGGCGGCGGGGCGCGCTCCACCTCAGCGCACCTTCGGCAGCAGAATCGCCGCGCCCACGAACGCGGCCCCCAGGGCCGCCACGAGCACTCCGGCGGCGGCGACGTCCTTGGCGATCTTGGCCGCGGGGTCGTGCTCCAGCCCGACCACCCGGTCGACGAGCACCTCCACCGCGGTATTGAAGAGTTCCGCTACCACAACGACGGCGATGGCCAGCAGGAGCACAACCGCCTCCACCAGGCGGAGACGGTAGAAGACGATCACCGCGACGACCAGGATCGTCGCCACGCCGTGGACCCGCAGGTTCCTCTGCGTCCGCCAGGCGAAGACCAGGCCCGCATAGGCGTAGCGGAAGCTCTCCGCCAACGACCGGTTCATCGTGATCTCCTTTCCGCTTCCTCCAGCAAACGCAGGAGGGCCCGTTGCCGCCGGCCCATCCGCCGGGCCGCGGCCGGCGTGGTGTCGTCGTACCCCAGCAGGTGCAGGACGCCGTGGATGACCAGCAGCCGCAGTTCCCGCGCGACGGGGTGCCGGTAGCGCGGGGCCTGTGCTGCCGCCCGCTCCGCCGAGATGACCACGTCCCCCAGCAGTCCGCCGGGGCCGTCCTGCGGGAACGCCAGGACGTCGGTGGGCCGGTTCCGCCGCCGGTAGCGGCGGTTCAGATCCGTGATCGTCGCGTCGTCCACCACCGCGATGCTGATCTCGCCGCTGCGCGGACAGTGCTCTTGGCGCATCGCCCAGAGGGCGGCGCGGCGCAGGGCGACAGCGCTCACCCGCACCACCCGCTGGCGGTTGGTGACCAGGGCCTTCACGGTAACGCGGCGGCTAGCGGTCGCGGCCGACCCGCTCGCGCCGGCGCGGTCGCAGATCCCGCTCCAGATCGGGATACTCGACTCGGGGATGGAAGATGCCCGTGAGGATCCGGGTAAAGGCCTGGGCGATCTTCTCCAGGTCGCGGAACATCAGGTCGCACTCGTCAAGCTGCCCGTCTTCCAGCCGCTCATGGACGATCCGGCGCACGACCTCGTAGATGCGGTCCGGAGTGGGCCGGGGCAGCGTGCGCACCGCCGCCTCCACGGCGTCGGCCAGCATGACGATCGCGGTCTCCCGCGTCTGGGGCTTGGGGCCCTCGTAGCGATAGGCCCCGGGCTCGGGCTGGTCGCCGCGCTCGAGGGCCTGATGGTAGAAGTATGTCATCAACATGGTCCCGTGATGCTCGGGGATGAAGTCCGTGATCACCCGGGGCAGGCCGTATTCGCGGGCCAGCTCTAGCCCGTCGCGCACGTGCGCCGCCACGGTCAAGGCGGAGAGGCTGGGCGCCATCCGCTCGTGGGGGTTGTCCACGCCGACCTGATTCTCCACGAAGAAGACGGGGCGGCGGATCTTCCCGATGTCGTGGTAGTAGGTCCCCACGCGCACCAGCAGGGCGTCCGCGCCGATGGCCTCGGCCGCGGCCTCGGCCAGATTCCCCACGATCACGCTGTGGTGATACGTCCCCGGCGCCTCCAGCTGCAGCCGGCGCAGCAGCGGGTGGGCGGGATTGCTCAGTTCCAGCAGTTTGATCGGCGTGACCAACCCGAACAGGTTTTCCAGGTATGGCATGATGCCGATGGAGAACAGACCGACGATCACGCCGTTGAAGATCCCGGAGCTAGCGTCGACCACCATCGCGGGATAGACCGGCTGCCGCTCCAGCAGGCCCGTGGCGATGACCGCCGCGGCGGTGGCCAGCCCCACCTTCAGTCCGGCGACGATGAGATCGGTGCGGTGGCTGATCCGCCGGATGGCGTAGACGCCCACCACGCTCCCGGTGAAGGCGATGAAGGCGGTGCGCAGGTCGCTCGTGGCGATCAGCCCGATGAGGATACTCAGGACCGCCGCGCTGAAGAGGGCCAGGCGCGGCCGCAGCAAGACGGTGAGCAGGATCGACCCCGCGGCGGCAGGAATCAGATTCAGGTTGAGCCGCAGTGAGACGACGGCCCGGGCCAGCAGGACCGTGAGGATGACGAGCAGGCTCCACAGGAGCAGATAGCGGTTCGTGCGCCAGATTTCCGGCTGGTACTGAAACAGGTAGTAGGCGGTCAACCCCAGCAACAGCGCGATGACGACGGCGGTGCCCAGGACGATATCCCAGCTGGTGGGCACGCCGATGAGCCCGAGGGCCTCCAGCTTGCGCAGGTGGGTTTCGGTGATGCGGTCCCCGCGGCGGACGATGATCTCGCCGCGGAGGATGCGGACACGCACCGGCTCGACCGCCTCTTCCGCCTCCCGGCGCAGGGTCTGGGTGAAGGCCCGATCGAGGACCAGATTGGCACGCAGCGCGGCCTGGCCGACAGCACTCGCCACCGCCAACGCCCGACCCGTCAGCCCCGAGGCCCGCAGGAGTTCTCGCAGTTGCTCCCGGGCCTCGTCTAGCTGCTCCATCCGCACGCCCACGCCCATCACCCGTTCCACCGTCGCCAGGGTGGCCGCGCGGGCCTGCACTGATGCGGCCGGTGCGAGTGTCAGCGCCGCGGCCGCGACCGCGGGAGAGAGCGGCACCCCGGCCTGCTGGCGCAGCCGCGTCGCCCGTTCCGCTTCGGTCAATCCGGTCATCGCGTGGACGCGCGCGATCGCCTCGAAGGCCGTGGTCACGGCGGTGCGCGCCGCCGCGGTGGCGTCGGGGCTTTCCCGGTAGACGGGTTCGACGCGGCCGGCGGCGATGCGGCGGCGGATCGCCGTCTGTTCCGGATCAATGTAGTCGACGGTGCGGGGCGCCTCAATGTCCTTCTTCGCCACGTCCCCGGACCGAAGGTGACCAGCCCGATGAGGCTCTTCGGGACCCACGGGAGCGCGAAGAATGGGGCCAGGCGACGCCGGGCCCAGGAGAGGACAATCATCTACTCTCCCCAGTCTAGGGTCTGGCGAAGAAGGTTGTCCAGCCAGCCGCGGGAGGGAGGACGAGGACGGCCACCGTAATCCTCCATAGGCCCCACGCACAGTCGCGCCCGGCGCAGGTGGGAGGCGAGGCCCGTGAAGGATCCTGTCCTGATCACCGGCGTCAACGGGTTCATCGGCGCGCACCTGGCCGAGCGGCTCCTCCGCGCCGGCGTGCGAGTTCGGGGATTGGACGTGGTTCGCGCGGAGCACGGTCCCCGCGTGGAGTTCCGCCAGGGCGATTTGACCGTCCCCGACAGTCTGCTGCCCGCGGTGCGCGGCGCGCGCGTCGTCGTTCACTGCGCCCGCTGGAACGGCTCCCCTCCCACCCGGGAGGCGGCCCGCGCCATCGACATCACCGGCACCGGGAACCTGCTGGCGGCCTGCCTCCATGCCGGCGTCGAGCGCGTGGTGCACCTGAGCAGCGTCGCTGTCTACGGCCCCACACGCCGCGCCGTGATCACGGAAGAGACGCCCTTCTGGCCCGTCGACGCCTACGGCCGGAGCAAAGTGGCTGCCGAAGACATGGTCGCGCGCGCCGTACAGCAGGGACTGCCCGTCGTTACGCTGCGCCCTGGCCTGGCCTACGGGCCGCGCGCCTTCGGCGGCACGGTCAACCCCGCGCGGCAGATCATGGCCGGCTGGCCCGTCCTTGCCGCCGGCGGCCGGGGGATCGCCAACCCGGTCTACATTGAGCACCTCCTGGACGCGCTCATCGCCGCGGCGACGCGGGAGGACGCCGCCGGCCAAGCCTTCAACGTGGCGGATGACAACCTGCCCTGGCGTGAGTTCTTCGGCTACTACGCCCGGATGTGCCGCCGGCCGCTGCGTTCCTCCCCTGCGTTCGCCGTCTGGCTCTTCGGCCTGGCCACGGAAGTCCTCGGGACGGTGACCCGCCGGCCGCCGCTCACGCACCGCACCCTCGTGCACTACATGACCCGGCCAACCCGCTGCAGCACGGAGAAGGCCCGCAGGCTGCTGGGGTGGTCTCCGACCCGGTCCATGGAAGCGGCGATGGGGGAGACCGAGCGATGGTTGCGCGATGCTCGGATCATCCCGCATTGATGGCGCGCCACGGTGCTCTTCCCGCATTGGGGCCGGTGCTGGTCACCGGCGCCGGGGGGTTCATCGGCGGGCGGCTCTGCGAACGGTTGGTGCTCGAAGGGGTGCGCGTTCGCGCGCTGGTGCGCCGCGCCGATCAGGCCGCGCGGCTGGCGGCGCGGGGCATCGAACCGGTGCCGGGAGATCTGACCCGACCGGATGATCTCCCTCCAGCGGTGCGCGGCTGTGGCGTGATCTTTCACTGCGGGGCGTGGATGGGAGAGCCGTGGACCTGGGAAGCGGCCCGAGCGGCGAACGTTGAGGGGACGCGCTCCCTGCTCGACGCATCCCTGCGCGCGGGCGCCTCGCGGTTCGTCCATGTGAGCAGCATCTCCGTCTACGGTCCGACGACGGCGGACCCCATCGACGAGCAAACTCCACTGTGGCCCCTGGGACCGTATCGCGCAACGAAGATCGGCGCGGAACAAGAGGTCGTATCTGCGCATGGGCGGGGCCTGCCCACCGTCATCCTCCGCCCGGGGCAGGTCTTCGGTCCTGGGGACGTGCGTCTGTCCGGTCTCGTCCTCCGGTGGCTGCGCCGGGGCCTTCCCCTCGTTGTCGAGGGCGGGCGCGGCTTCTGCTATCCTATCTACATTGACAATCTGGTGGACGCGCTGCTGGCGTCCGCCACGACCGCCGACGCGGTGGGAGGAATATTCAATCTGGCCGACGCCGACGTCCCCTGGGGGGAGTTCCTCGGCTCCTACGCCCGCATGGCGGGGCGCCGAATGCGCTCCATGCCCGCGTGGGTCGTGCGCGGTGCGACGCTGGGCATGGAGACGGTGGGCATACTGACCGGCCGTCCCGCCCGCGGTCACCGGGCGGATATGGGGTATTTCCTGCGGCGCAGCCGGTACAGCACCGCCCGGGCGAGCGCGGTGCTGGGCTGGCATCCCCGGGTCCCCCTGGCCGAGGCGATCGCGGCAACCGCAGCCTGGTTGCAGGAGGCTGGATTGCTCGACCGGCGAAACATCTCTGTGTAGAGGCGAGAGGGAGGGCCCATGTCCACGCCGACTGCCGCGTTTCTTCTGCCACTGGTCGGCTACCTGTCGGGGTCGATCCTGCCGGCGCATATCCTGGCGCGCCGCCGTGGGTTGGACTTCCGGGTCATCGGGAAGAACCCGGGCACCGCGGAGACGTTCCGGCATTTTGGCTTCTGGCCAGCCGTGCTTGTGTACGCCCTGGACGCGACCAAAGCAATGCTGCCGCTCATCGCGGGGAAGCTGCTGCGGGTCCCGGGGTGGTCGCTGGTCCTGACGGCGGCGGCGGCCGTCGCCGGGCACAACTGGTCGCTGTACTACCGGTTCTGGGGCGGCAAGGGACTGGCTACCGCCTCCGGCGCGTTGCTCTTCCTGCTGCCGTTGAATTTCAGCATCGCGCTGATTCCCGCGCTGCTGGCCTGGCGGCGCACCGGATGGGTCCCGGCCAGCGGCGTGGTCGCCTTTCCCATCATCATCGCGCTGACCTGGCTGCGCGAGACGGACCTGATCTTCCGCCTCGCCGCCATCCTCCTGCCACTGGTCATCCTGGTGCGGGTGCGGCGGGATATCGCCGCCAACTGGCCGTTCAAGCAGTCTCGGGAGACCGCGCCGCGGTGAACGGCGGGCGGCGACCCGCTGGGGGTTAGGGCAGCAGGCTCTCCAACCGCCGGCGCAGCGCGATCCGGTCGCGCGGCGCCCGCGGCACGACCAGGATGGTATTGTCCCCGGCGACGGTGCCCGCCAGCTCCGGCCAGCGGACCTCGTCGATCGCTTCTGCCACCGCGTTGGCGGTCCCTGTGGTCGTCTTCACCAGCACCAGCCCGCTGCCCTCATCGACGCCGACGGCGTACTCCTGAAACGCGCGCGCCAGGCGGCGCTCCGCGTCCGGCGCAATCTGCCCCGCCTCCGCCGGCGGCAGGTAGCGCGCCCGGCCGTTCTGGGTCGGCACCTTCAGCAGACCCAGCCGCTTGATGTCCCGCGAGGCGGTAGCCTGGCTGACCCGCAGCCCGGCCGCACGCAGCGCGCGCACCAGCTGCGCCTGGGTGTGGATCGGCTCCGCCGTGATGACCTCCAGGATCTTGCGCTCACGCGGACGCACGGATCTCCTCCCGCACCCGCTGCTCCTCCGCCGCCGCCGCCGCGACCCACTGCCGCAGGCGCCCGACCTCCCGCGCCGCCTGCTCCATCGCCGCCTGCACCCGTCCGGGAGCCGTGCCGCCCGGGACGTCTTTGGCGGCCACCGCACCCTCCGGCGTGACGGCGGCCCGGAGGTGCTCGATCGCCGGTGCGTCGAGACCCGGCAGCAGCGAAGACCATTCCTCCGGTTCGAGATCGGTCAGCGCCTTGCCCTGCCGTTCGGCGTAGCGGACGACCTGGCCGGCGAGGGCGTGCGCCTGGCGAAAGGGCGTCCCGCGCCGCACCAGAAAGTCGCTGATCTCCGTTGCGGTGGGAAACCCCGCGGCCAGCGCGGCGCGCATCCGCTCCCGCCGGAAGCGCGCCTCTCCCAGTATCACGCCCATCGCCTCCACCGCGTCCAGCGCCGTATCCGCCGCCTCAAAGACCAGCGCCTTGTCCTCCTGCAGATCGCGCTGGTAGCCGAGCGGCAGCCCCTTCAAGACACCGAGCAGGGACACGAGGTCGCCGATCACCCGGCCCCACTTCCCGCGAATCAATTCGGCGGCGTCGGGATTCCGCTTCTGCGGCATGATGCTGCTGCCGGTGGCCACGGCGTCGGTGAGCGCGAGAAATCCGAACTCCTCCGTGCTCCACAGCACCATCTCCCCGGCCCAGCGGGAGAGGTGCGTCATCAGGAGCGCCAGCGCCCCGAGAAACTCCACGGCGAAATCCCGGTCGCCGGTGGCATCCAGGCTGTTCTCGCTGACGCGGGCGAAGCCCAGCATCCGCGCCACCGCCTCCCGATCCACGGGATGGGAGACCCCGACGGCCGCGCCCGATCCCAGCGGCAGCACATCCGCCGCTGACCGGGCCTGGCGCAGCCGATCGACATCCCGCCGCAGCATCCAGACGTACGCCAGCAGATGGTGCCCCAGCAGCACCGGTTGCGCGCGCTGGAGGTGGGTATATGCGGGCAGGAGGAGGTGGCCGTCACGCGCCGCCAGCCGCAGCAGCGCCTCCTGGGCGTCCACGACCGCGCCGCAGCAGGCCACGCAGGCCTCCTTCACCCACAGGCGGAACGCCGTGGCCACCTGATCGTTCCGGCTGCGCGCCGTGGGCAGCCATCCCGCGGCCTCGCCGAGGCGCCGGTGCAATTCTGCTTCGATCAGCGTGTGCACGTCCTCGGCGTCCGCGTCGATGGGGAAGGTGCCGGCCTCCGCTTCCCGCAGCATCTCGCGCAGCGCCGCGACGATCTGCGTGCCAGTGTCTCCCGGGATGATCCGCTGCTGGGTCAGCATACGTGCGTGCGCGAGACTCCCCCGCAGGTCGTAGGGCAGGAGGCGGATATCCACCGGGAGGGAGGTGGTGAAGCGGGCCAGCCGGGGGTGCAGCCGGCCCTCGAAGCGCCCGCCCCACGTGCGGTAACCGCCGCGCTCGTCCACGCGCCCCGCGCTACCGCTTGGCCGGCGCCCGCACCTGTCGGATCAGGTGTGGGTTGGTGCGGGCGAAGACCGCCGCGGGCAGGCCGAAGAGGTGGATGAACCCCTCCGCGTCGGCGTGGCGGTAGTCCCCGCCGGCTTCGAACGTCGCCAGGTCCCGGCTGTAGAGGGAGTACGGCGACCGCCGCGCCACCGCACTGCAGGTGCCCTTGAAGAGGCGCAGGCGCACCGTCCCCGTGACCGTCCGCTGGGTCGAAGCGACGAACGCGTCGAAGGCCTGCCGCAAGGGCGTGTACCACAGGCCGTAGTAGACGAGTTCCGCGTAGCGCATGGCCGCGCCGAGCTTATAGTGCAGGGTGTCCCGGTCGAGCGTGATCGACTCCAGGTCGTGGTGCGCCACCTGCAGGATGGTTCCGCCGGGCGTCTCGTAGACGCCGCGGCTCTTGATCCCGACCAGCCGGTTCTCCACCATGTCCACGCGGCCCACGCCGTGCCGGCCGCCGCTGTGGTTGAGCGCCTCCACGAGGGCGGCCGGTCCTAGCCGCTCCCCGTTCACCGCGACGGGTGTGCCTTCCTCAAAGTCGACGGCGACCTCCTCGGGTTCGTCGGGCGCGCGGCGCGGATCGGCAGTGTACTGATACAGGTCCGCGGGCGGCGCGGTCCAGGGATCCTCCAGGATGCCCCCTTCGCTACTGCAGTGCCAGAGGTTCTTGTCCACGCTGTACGGCTTCTCTTTGCTGACGGGAACGGGGATACCGTGGGCGGCGGCGTAGGCGATCTCCTCTTCGCGCGAGTGGAGGTGCCACTCCCGCCAGGGCGCGATCACTTTGAGTTCGGGGGCAAGCGCGGCGTAGGCGAGTTCAAAGCGTACCTGGTCGTTCCCTTTGCCCGTGCACCCGTGCACCAGCGCGTCCGCGCGCACCTCCAGTGCCACCTCCACCTGCGCCCGGGCGATGGCCGGCCGCGCCAGGGCGGTGCCGAGCAGGTAGCGCCCCTCGTATATCGCCCCGGCGCGCAGCGCGGCAAAGACGAACTCCCGCATGAAGTCTTCCTTGATGTCCACGACGCGCGCCTCGAGGGCGCCGCTCTGCAGGGCCTTGCGCCGGACCGCGTCGAGGTCCTCCCCCTGCCCTACGTCCGCGATCACCGCGACGACCTGGCAGCCGTAGGTCTCCCGCAGCCAGGGGATGATGACCGAGGTGTCCAGCCCGCCGGAGTAGGCCAGCACCGCCTTGCCCACCGCCGTCCCTACCGTCATTGTCCCTCTCCTCCCCGCAGGGATGCCCGCCGCACGTCCGCCAGCGCGTGCTCCAGGATCGCCAGGGCTTCCCGGATCTCCGCCGCGCTGACGATCAACGGCGGCGCCAGTCGCAGCGTCCGCGGCTGCACGCCGTTGACCAACAGCCCCCGGGCGCGGCAGGCGTCGACCAGCGGCGCCGCCTCGCGGTCCAGATCTGCGCCCACGAGCAATCCCCGGCCGCGCACCGCGGTGATCGCGCCGGCGTGATGTCCAAGTTCACGCAGTCCTGCCTGCAGGATCTCCCCCATCGCCGCCGCGTGGGCCGCCAGGTTCTCCTCTTCCACCGTCTGCACCACCGCCAGCGCCGCGGCGCAGGCCAGCGGGTTGCCGCCGAAGGTGGAGCCGTGCGCACCCGGCTGGAAGACTTCCGCCACCGCCGCGCGCGCCAGCACGGCGCCGATGGGCACGCCGCCGCCCAACCCTTTGGCCAACGTGATGACGTCCGGCTTGACCCCGGACCCCTGAAACGCGAAGAGGGTGCCGGTCCGCCCGATCCCCGTCTGCACCTCGTCGAAGATCAGCAGCAGCCTGTGCGCGTCGCAGAGCGCGCGCGCGGCGGCGAGGAACTCCGCTGTCGCCGGAAAGACCCCGGCCTCGCCCTGCACCGGCTCCAGCATGATTGCACCGGTCCGCTCGTTTACCGCAGCGACGAGCGCGCCGGGATCGTTAAAGGGGACCACCCGAAAGCCCTCGGGCAGCGGGCTGAAGCCTTCCTGGTATTTGGCCACCGGGGTCGCCGCGAGCGTGGCCAGCGTGCGGCCGTGGAAGGCGTGCTCCGCGACGATGATCTCGTAGCGCCCGGTCCCGCGAGTGTAGTGGAAGCGCCGCGCCAGCTTGATCGCCGCCTCGTTGGCCTCCGCCCCGCTGTTGCAGAAGAAGGCCCTGTCCAGCCCGCTGCGGCTGGTCAGCCACTGCGCCAGTTCTGTCTGCTCCGGGATCAGGTAGAGATTGCTCACGTGCAGCAGCCGCGCCGCCTGCTCCTGAATCGCCCGCACCAGCCGGGGATGCGCGTGCCCCAGGCTGCTCACGGCGATCCCGCCGACGAAGTCGAGGTAGACCCGCCCCTCCAGGTCGTAGAGGCGGACGCCCTCGCCCCGCGCGAACGCCACCGCCGCCCGGCGGTAGTTGGGCATCAGCACCTCCTCGCTTTGACGCTGCACCGCCGCGGTGCGGGTCTCGGTCTGGCTCTCCATCATCCGTTCCTCCGCTGCGGCACGAGCATCGTCCCCACGCCCTCCTCGGTGAACAACTCCACGAGCAGGGCGTGCGGCACCTCGCCGCTGATGATGTGCGCGGAAGCCACCCCGCCCTGGATGGCCGCCAGGCACGCCTCCACCTTCGGAATCATCCCGCCGCCGATCGCGCCGTCGGCGACCAGCGACCGCGCCTCCTCCACGGTCAGCACGGAGAGGAGCTCGCGCCGGCCGTTCGCCTCCCGGTAGATGCCCTCCACGTCGGTCAGCACGATCAGTTTGCTCGCCCCCAGCGCCTGGGCCAGCGCGGCCGCGGCGTGGTCGGCGTTGAGATTCAGGGCCTCGCCCTCGGTGTCGCTGCCGACAGAGGCGATCACCGGGATGAACCCGCCGCCCGCCAGGAGGTGCACGATCTCCGGGTGGACCGCGGTGATCTGCCCCACGCGTCCCAACCCCGGCGGGTGGCGCAGCGGCGCCGCGGCGAGGAGGCGCCCGTCGCGGCCGGAGAGGCCTACGGCGCTGCCGCCGGCCTTAGTAATCCGGCCGACCAGCGTCTTGTTCGCCCGGCCGGAGAGGACCATCTCCACGACCTCCAGCGTCTCGTCGTCGGTGACGCGCAGGCCGTCCACGAAGCGCGGGGTGTGCCCCAGTCGCTCCAGCAGGCGCGAGATCTCCGGCCCACCGCCGTGCACCAGGACGGGGCTGACGCCCGCGCCCGCCAGCAGCACCAGGTCTTCGATGACCGTGCCGGAGACGCGGGTGAGGATGCTGCCGCCGTATTTGATGACGACGGTGCGCCCGCGCCAGGCGTTGACGTACTGCAGCCCGCGGGCGATCAGCGCGCCTTCGGCGGCGATCTCCGCGGCGCGCGCGTTCAACTCGGTCCCTCCGGCTTTCGTGCTCACGTCATGGACCCGCTGTTCAGCCGGACGTAGGCTTCGGTAAGGTCGCAGGTCCAGCCGCTCCAGGACCCCATGCCCAGGCCCAGATCGACGTCGATGGCAAACTCGGGGGCGCGCATCGCCTGTGCGGCGGCCGGCATGCGCTCGCCGTGCCCCACCCCGCCCTCCACCAGATGCACGCCGCCCACGGAGACGGCCACGCGCGCCGGATCGACTTCCGCACCCGACCGCCCCACCGCGGCCAGGATCCGCCCCCAGTTGGGCTCCATCCCGTAGGCTGCGGTCTTCACCAGCGGCGAAGTGGTGATCGCCTCGCCGGCGCGCCGCGCGTCCTCGTCACTGGCGGCCCCGCTGACGGTGACCGCGATCACTTTGGTCGCCCCTTCGCCGTCCCGCACGATCTGGTGGGCCAGGTGCTGGGTCAGGGCCACCAGCGCGTCCTGAAATTCCGCGAATCCGGGGTCTTCCGGCGAGCGCAGCAACGCCGCGCCCGCGGCGCCCGTGGCCAGCAGGAAGATCGTGTCGTTGGTGCTGGTGTCGCCGTCCACGCTGATCCGGTTGAAGGACCGCCCCACGGCGAAACGCAGCGCCCGCTGGAGCAGCGGCGGGTCCACCGCGGCGTCGGTGGTGACCAGCGAGAGCGTCGTCGCCATGCGGGGGTGGATCATTCCCGCGCCTTTGGCCATGCCGCCCAGCGTCACCGCGTGCCCGCCGATCTCGATCTGGACGGCACCGGTCTTGGGGAACGCGTCCGTGGTGAGGATCGCCTCCGCGGCCTGCTCGCCGTGCGGCCCGAGCGATGCCGCGAGCGCCGGAATTCCGCTGCGCAGCCGCTCTCTTGGCAGCGGGACGCCGATCACCCCCGTGCTCGCCACCAGCACCAGAGCGCGGGAGATGCCCAGGGCGCGCGCGACCAGATCCACCATCTCCCACGCGTCGCGCCGTCCCTGCTCGCCCGTGCAGGCGTTGGCGTTGCCGCTGTTGATCACCACCGCCTGGGCGCGCCCGCCGCGGACCTGCTCCCGGCTCACCAGCACCGGCGCCGCCTGCACCCGGTTCGTCGTGAAGCAGGCGGCCGCGGCGGCCGGCGCCGCGGTGACGACGAGCGCCAGGTCGGGGCGGCTCGGTTTAATCCCGCAGTGCCCGCCCGCAGCCCGCACGCCACGCGGCGAGGTGACGTGCCCGGAGACGATGCCGCTCATGGGAACAACCCGGGGACGCGCAGCCCCAGCTCCTCGGGGAAGCCGCACATCAGGTTCATGTTCTGCACCGCCTGTCCGGCGGCGCCCTTCACCAGATTATCAATGGCGGCGAAGGCGATGATCGTGCCGCTCTGTGGATCGACGCGCACGGCGACGTCGCAGAAGTTGCTGCCCAGCGTCGCCTTCGTCTGCGGCAGGCTCTCCCCGTCCAGCACCCGCACGAAGGGCTCGCCGCCATAGGCCTCGCGGAAGGCCGCCTCCGCCGCCTCCCGGGTGACGGCGCGCGCGGGCTGCAGGTAGACGGTCGCCAGAATGCCGCGGGTCATCGGGATCAGGTGCGGCGTGAAGGTGAAGCTCACCTCGCCGGCGAGCAGCCGCAGTTCCTCCTCAATCTCGCCGCTGTGGCGGTGTCCCGGCGTGGAGTAGGCGAAGACGTTCTCATTGACCTCGGAGAAGTGGGTGCGGCTGGAGGCGGCGCGTCCCGCGCCCGAGACGCCGGACTTCGCGTCGATGACGATCGCGGTCGGCCGGGCCAGCCCGGACCGCAGCAGCGGCGCGATCGCCAGCAACGCGGCCGTAGGGTAGCAGCCGGGGTTGCCGACGATGCGGGCGCGACGGATCTCCGCGCGGTGCAACTCCGGCAGCCCGTAGGCCGCCTCTTCCAGCAGCGCCTCCGCGATATGTGGGGTCTTGTACCAGCGCTCGTAGGCCGGCGCGCCGCGGAAGCGGAAATCGGCCGCCAGATCGACCACCCGCACCCGATCATCCAACTGCGGAACCAGGGACATGGCCACGCCGTTGGGCAGGGCGAGAAAGACGACGTCCGAATCCGCCGCCACCGCCGCCGGGTCCAGCGGTTCGGTGCGGCCGTCGATGAACCCGCGGACGTTGGGGAAGACCTCGGCGAAGGGTTCGCCTACCCGGGTCTCCGCGACGAGATGCCGCAGGTGCGCCTCCGGGTGTCCCAGGAGCAGACGGACGACCTCCCCGCCCCCGTAGCCGGACGCGCCGATCACACTGACGTTGAGCACACGCTGCCTCCCGCCCCCGCGGCGGTCGGGCCGCTAAATGGGAGATGAATAAATTCTACACATTATGAATGATTTTGCAAGTCCCGGGTGGGGCCGCGACCAGGAGGGAGAGCCCGGGGGCGGCGAGAACCAGGAACCCGCCGGCACGGCGACAACTTCAGCCCGGCGGTGGTGGCGATGGCAGAGGGACAGATGCGGCCGATCTGGTCCGGCGCGCTGGCGTTCGGATTGGTGACGATCCCGGTGAAACTCTACTCCGCGGTGGAAAGCAGCAGCGACGTGAGTTTCCGGTTGCTGGACGGGAAGTCGCTCACCCCGATCAAAGAGATCCGCGTCAACCCGGCGACGAAAGAAGAGGTCCCGTGGGAGCGGGTCGTGCGGGGGTTCGAGTACTCGAAGGGCAAGTACCTCGCCGTCAGCAGCGAGGAACTCAAGGCCCTCCCCCTCCCCACGGCGCACACGGTGGAACTGCTCGGCTTCGTGGACGCCGAAGAGATCGACGCCCTCTACTTCGACAAGGCCTACTACCTGGGACCGGGCAAGGGCGGCGAGAAGGCCTACGAGCTGTTGCGCCGCACGCTGGCGGACCGGGGCAAGGTGGGGATCGGCAAGGTGGCCATCCGCACCCGGGAGCACCTGGTGGCGGTGCGCCCGATCGGCGGCCCCCTGGTCATGCAGACGCTCTACTATGCCGACGAGGTGCGCCCCGCGGAGGACATCCCCGACCTGCCGCGCAACGTGCGCGTCCTCCCCGCCGAGCGGAAGATGGCGGAGCAACTGGTCAGCAGCATGGTCATGGAGTTCGACGCGAGCGAGTTCAAGAGCGAGTACAAGCACGCCCTGCAGAAACTGATCAAGGCCAAACTGGCCGGCAAGCCGCTGGCCGAACCGGAGGCGCCCCGGAAGGTGATCGATCTGCAGGAGGCGCTGAAGCAGAGCCTCGCCCGACTGCGGCCCGCGGCGGCAAAGGCGCGGCGGCGCGCCACCGGCTGAGTCCGGTTCGCGTCGCGACCCGCAGCGCTCAGGGCCGCCGGGTCAGTTCATAGAGCACTATCGCGGCGGCCACCAGGCCCGCGGTCTCGGTGCGCAGGATGAGTTCGCCCAGCGTGACCGGGTGGGCGCCGTGCGCGACCGCCTGCTGGACCTCCTCCGGCGTCCACCCTCCCTCCGGCCCGATGCACACGGCCACCGCGCGGGTGGTGCGGTTTTGCGCGAGGATGGCGCCGATCGGCCGGCTTTTCTCTCCCTCCCACGGGATGAGCACGAGCGCATCCTCCAGGAGCGGCCACACCTCGGAGAAGGAGCGGGGATCGTCGACCACCGGGACCGTGCTGCGGCCGCTCTGGGTGGCCGCCGCTGCGGCGATCCGCCGCCACCGCGCCCCGCGCGCCGGCGCGGGCCGGGCGACGGCGCGGTGGGTCAGCACGGGCACGAACCGGGCGATGCCGACTTCCGTCCCCATGCGAACGATGAGGTCCATCTTGCTGCCCTTGGGGATCCCCTGCACGAGCGTCAGTTGCACAGGTGACGTCGTGCCGGCCCGCGTCTCGACGACACGCCCTTCCACCGCCAGCGCGGCAACGGCGGTCAACTGCACCACGTAGTCGCGCCCGCTGCCGTCGAAGACAACGATCCGATCCCCGGCGCGCAATCGGAGCACCGCGGCCACGTGGCGCGACTCCTCGGGCGGCAACACCACACGCGGGCCCTGTACGGCCTCCGGGGAAACGAAAAAGCGTCGCACGGTACGCCTACGCCGATCCCTGCTGCAACGCGCGGAGGAGGCGGATCTGGCCGACGTGGTAACTGTCGTGGGCCGCGCGGCGCAGCAGACGGACCGCGACAGGCTGCGTCTTTGTCCAGCCGCGGTACCAGACGACCTGACGCGAGAAGGCCTGGTCGTCCATGGCTCGGGCCCGCTCCAGCAGATCGCGGGAGAGGCGGAGCAGCGTATCCACATCGGCCTGCCAGGCGCGCTCGTCGCCGGAGGTCTCCTGCCAGTCGGTCTGCTCGAGCGCCGCCCGGTCCGGCGGATCGCCGTCCAGCGCCTGCATGATGCCGCGCTTCCAGAGGATCAGGTGCCGGACAATCTGCCAGATGGCGTGGCGCCCCGGCGCCGGCTTCCACGCCGCCTCCACCGCGGTGACCCCCGCAAGCGCTTCGGAGAGCGAGGGCTGAGCCTGCCAGGCCTGCTTCACGAGCGTGGTCTCGAGTTGATCGGTAACCAGGTCCTTGACCGAAATCACACGCGTCCTCCCTTCCCCGCCCTCGCTCGGTCACCCGCCCCGCGGAGCCCTACCCGCCACCAGCGCCCGCCACTCCTCGGCCGCGGCTTCTTCGGCAATCGTCAGGCCGGCGCGCCCAAATACGTCCCGCACCTCCGCCACGCGTGGTTCGGCGATGCCGGAGGCAATCACCGCACCGCCGGGCCGCAGCCGGGGCGCAATCGCAGGAGCGAGCTCCATCAGAAGATTGGCTGTGAGGTTCGCCAGGATGAGATCCATCGGCGCGGTGACGGGCTCGAGCAGATGCCCCAGCACGACATCCACCCGCTCGGCCATCTGGTTCTGGGCCACGTTGGCTCGGGCCGCCTCCACCGCGACCGGATCGTGATCAACCGCGACGACGCGGGCGGCGCCCAGTTTCGCCGCGGCGATGGCCAGGATGCCGGATCCCGTCCCGATGTCGGCGATCTCCTGCCCGGGCTTGAGGTAGTCCTCGAGCAGGCGGAGACATAACTGCGTCGATGGATGGAGCCCGCTGCCGAAAGCCATCCCCGGATCCAGACGGATGGGCGTGGCCCCGGGCTCAAGGTCGGGTTGCTCCCAGGTCGGCACAACCCAGAGGCGCCGGCCGACCCGGAAGGTGCGAAAGTGCGTCTTCCAGACGGCGGTCCAGGCTTCGTCTGCGATCGCTTCGATGATGAGCGTCGGCGGCGCCGTCCCCAGCCCAAAAGAGGGCAGCGCGGCGAGGCGGCGCCGGAGGTCGTCGAGCCGCCCATCGGCGGCCACATCCTCCCGCAGGTAGGCGCGCAGGCGGACCAAACCCGGCGGCCCCTCCTCCTCCACCACGCCGCCGGTTTCCGCGTCGTGCAGGAGGGCCGCGACCGCCTCCTTCGCCTCGGTGGGAGCGGTGACGGTCAGCGCCAGATAGCGGGCCGCGGTCCCGGCAGCCGCAGCGCCGGCCGCCGTCGCGTCTACTGGAGGAGGTCCTTCATCTTTTTCCACAGGGACCTCTTCTGCGGCCGCACGCGCTCGCCGCGCAGGTCGGCCAGCTGCAGCAGGACCTGGTGCTGCTCGGAAGTCAGGTCTTTGGGAATCTCCACGCCCAGTCGGACGTAGAGGTCGCCGCGGCCGCCGCGCAGATCCGGCATCCCCTGACCGCGCAGGCGCAGCCGAGTCCCCGGCTGCGTACCCGGCGGAATTGCCATAGTAGTCGGGTCGTCGATGCCCGGCACGCTGATCTCATCACCGAGCGCGGCCTGCACCATAGAGATCGGAACCTCGCAATACAGGTCCGATCCTTCGCGCGCGAAGACCGGGTGCGGGCGGACGTGGACGACGACGTAGAGGTCGCCCCGGATGCCGCCGTGGATTCCGCCCTCGCCCTCGCTGGGGATCCGCAGGCGCGTCCCCGAATCCACGCCGGGCGGCACCTGCACCGTCAATTCGCGGGCGGCCTCCCGGCGACCGGTGCCACCGCACTCCCGGCAGGGATGGCGAATGACCGTCCCCCGGCCGCCGCACTCGCGGCAGGTCACGACCTGCGTGAAGTGGCCGAAGACCGTCTGCTGCTGGTAGCGCAGTTCGCCCGTGCCGCGGCAGGTGGGGCAGGTCTCCGGCGCGGAGCCGCGCTCGCGCCCGGTGCCGAAACAGACGGTGCAGGTATCCAGCCGGGAGAAGGTGATCGCCTTCTCGGTGCCGTGGGCCGCCTCTTCCAGGGAGATCTCCAGATCGTGCCGCAGGTGGGCGCCGCCAATCGCCTGGTCCTGTTGCGGCCGCGCGGTCGTGCGGGCGCCGCGGCCGAAGAACATGTCGAAGAGGTCGTCGAAAGGACTGAACAGATCGCCGAAGTCCCGCCCGAAGTCGCGCGCCGGCATGTCGCCGACCTGCCCGAACCGGTCGTACTGCGAGCGGCGGTCCGGATCGCCCAGGACGTAGTAGGCTTCGTTGATCTCTTTGAACCGTTCGTTGGCTTGGGGATCGTCTTTGCGCACGTCGGGGTGATACTCCCGAGCGAGGCGGCGGTAGGTCTGCTTGACCTCCCCCTGGGAAGCACCGCGGGGAACGCCGAGGACCGTGTAGTAGTCTTTCGCCATGTCGGTTCCCGGCCTGCGGTCCGGCGGTGCGTCCGCTGCCGGCGCGCTAGGCGCTGAGGCGCGTCAGGGCCTCGCTGAGGTTCTGGGCCAAGAACCGCACCAGCGGCACCGTGCGTTGGTAGGGCATCCGCTTCGGACCCAGGAGGGCCAGCGTGCCCATGGTGCGGCCGCCGACACTGTAGCTGGCCGCGACCAGGCTGCACTCGCGCATCGTCGGATAGAGCATCTCGCTGCCGATCGTCACCCAGACGGGACGCCCGGGGACGGGGCGGAGCATTGCCGCCAGATCCTCTTCCCGTTCCAGCGTGGCCAGGACCGCGGTGACGAGGTCGGGATGGCGGAACTCCGGCTGCTCCAGGAGGTGCGTGGCACCTTCGACGATGACGTGTCCCGCGGCGGCGCGCCGGATCTCGCGGTCGAACCAGCGCCGCACGTACTCCAGCAGCCGTTGATGGCGCGCCATCTCGCCGACCATGGCCTCCAGCCGCCCGCGGGTGATCTCGCCCAGCGTCAGCCCTTCCAGACGCGCGCTGATCCCGCGGGAGAGCCGGTCCAGCGTCTCCGGATCAACCGACTCGGGCAGTTCGACCGGCTGGCCTTCGAAGATTCCGGCATCGGTGACAATCACGCCCAGCACGCGGTGCGCATCCAGCGGCACGAAGTGCAGGTGGCGGAAGAGGTGCTCCTGCGGGCGGACCGTGGCGATCACCGAGGGGTAGTGCACCTCCTCGGCCAGCGCCCGCGCCGCGCCCTGGATCAACCGCTCCGCCTCCTCCGCCAGGGAGTGGATCTGCCGGCGCAGCCGCTGCCGCTCCTCTGCGGAGAGCCGCGCCTCGTTGAGCAGCGCGTCCACGTAGAAGCGGTAGGCCCGGTCGGTGGGGATGCGGCCGGCGGAGGTGTGCGGCTGCGAGAGGAAGCCCATTTCCTCCAGCACGGCCATCTCGTGGCGCACCGTGGCCGAGCTCACTTCCACTCCGCTGCGGCGCACCACGACCTCCGACGCCACCGGCTCGGCCGAGTGGATGTACTCCTGGATGATGGCGGCGAGGATACGCCCCTTGCGCGCGTCGAGTGCGGGAGTCGCCTTCATGGGTCCTGCGTGCGATTAGCACTCATCGCTCGTGACTGCTAGCGTGCGTAGCCTAACACCCGTTTCCTCGCCCTGTCAACGTGACCGCCGGCCGGGGCGCCCGCGGTGCGAGAAGGCACGCGCAGGTTGATTCAGGCTCCGGGGACGGCGGCCCGGCGCAGCAGGAGGTCGCGAACGGCGCGGATCTCCTCCACCCGCAGGGCCCACGACGCCAGCAGGTAGATCGCCATGCCGAGGCCGGCCGCGACCAGCAGCAGCAGTGCGGTGGACAGCGTGTCAGGACCAAACCACCCCGCGGCGTAGACCGAGACCCCCGCGGCGGCCAGCCCGGCCAGGACCGCGGCCGCTGACGCCCGCGCTCCCGTGACGAATGTCCGGCGTCCTTCGAACGTCCCCAGACGCCGCCGCAGCAGCCAGAGCAGCAGCGCCGCGTTGGTCACGTTCACAATGGAGGTGGCCAGGGCGATTCCGGTGGCCCCCAGCGGGCGCATCAGCAGAAACGCCAGCACGGCGTTGAACAGGATCATACCGCCCCCGACCTTCACCGGGGTGGCCATGTCCTGGAGGGCATAGAACGCCCGCGTGATGATGTAGTACGCGGCCACGGCCCCTAACCCCAGGGTGTACCCGCGCAGCGCGGCGGCCACGGCAGCGGTCGCGCCGGAGGTAAACTCGCCGCGCTGGAAGAGGAGGCGCACGAGAGGGTCGGCAAGCGCCAGCATCAGCGCCAGCACCGGCAGGATCAGGACCAGCACCATCCGCAGACCAAAGGCCGTGGTCGCGCGCAGTCCGGCCGAGTCCTGCTCGGCCGCCTGCCGGGCCAGCGTGGGGAAGACGGCCGTCGCGATGGAGACGGCGATGATGCCCACCGGCGCCTGCATCACCTCGTAGGCGTAGTCCAGCACCGCGACCGCGTTGACACCCGGTCCCGGTGGCAGGAAGGAGGCGAAGAAGCGGGAGACGTAGGCGTTGACCTCCAGCACGGCCAGCCCCAGCATCGCCGGCACGGCCAGCCGCACGAATTTGCGCACGGCGGGATGGCGCAGGTTGAGCAGCGGCCGATAGCGGAATCCCGCCCGGCGCATCGCCGGCCACTGCATGGCGAACTGCGCCGCGGTGCCGCCGACCCAGGCGATGGCCAGCCCCGTGATGCCGATGCGCGGGCCCAGCCAAAGTGTCCCGCCGATGATCACCAGGTTGAACAGCAGCGGGGCCAGCGCCGGCACGGTGAAGTGCTGGTGCGCCTGGAGGAAGCCGGTGGCGTAGACCGCCAGCGCCAGGAAGAACATGGCGATGAAGATGATGCGGGTGAGCTCGATGGCCAGCGGGATCAGGCCCTGCGCCGCAAACCCCGGCGCCGCGAGACGCACCAGCAAGGGGGCCAGGACCTCGCCGAGGAGTACCATCGCCGCGCCCAGCAGGAGGATCAGGTTGAAGAGAGTGGCGGTGACGCGCTCGGTCTCTGCTCGGTCGCCTCGGGTCAGGTATTCGGTGATCGTGGGGATGAAGACGATGCTGAGGGTCCCGCCGAGCAAGAGCCGCTGGAAGAAGAACGGCAGGTAGTAGCCGATGACGTAGGCGGCCTTCTCGTTGGAGGCGCCGAAGAGCGCGGCGGCGACGATCTCGCGCAGCAGCCCCAGGAGACGGCTGGCCACGGTGGCCGCCGCCAGCAGCGTGGCGGCGCGGGCGAGACGGTGCGCGGTGCTGGGCTGGTCGATGATGTTCGCTCCACCGGGCCGGGCCGCGGGCCTGCCGCTGGCGCCGGAGTTCCTTTCAATGGTAGAATTACCGTCCGTGTGATGCCAGCGGTTTCCGCTGAAGAACGAGGTGCAGGGTGGCCAAGCGAATCAAGTCAGGATTGAAGCGCCTCCGGCAGTCGGCGCGGCGCCGGGTGCGCAACCAGACCGTCCGCTCGCGGGTGCGGACGCTGGCGAAGCAGGGCGCAGGCGGCAGCGACACCGACCTGCTGCTGGCGATCAAGGCGATCGACAAGGCCGCGGCCAAGGGGATCATCCACAAGAACACCGCGGCGCGGAAGAAGTCCCGGCTCGTCCGCCGGTATCGCCTCGCCTCCTCTCGGGCGTCCTAGCCCGATCCGCCCGATCGGCGCGCCGTCCCGCTAGCGGACCTTTCCGGCCGCGGGGCGGGAGGCGGCCGGACTTCCACACAACCGCACGACCAGCGTCTCCAGGGCCAGCTCCGGCTGGCCCGTAGACTTGATGGCCCGGTCGGCCTCCTCCAACCGCGCGAAGATTTCGGGAAAGTCGGACGCCCGGTAGTGGCGGGACCCAGCCAGCAACTTGCGGGCCGCGTAGGGGTGGACGCCGATGGCCGCGGCCAGGGCAACCTCCGTGCGCGCCCCGCTGGCCACCGTCCGCGCCAGGCGGCGATACTGCCCCGCGATCATTCCCAGCACCGGCAGGGGGTGTTCGGTCTGCAGGAGAGACTCCAGCGCCTGCAGGGCCTTGCGGGCGTTGCGTTCGCCGATGGCGTCCGTCAGCGCGAAGACGGAGGTCTCCGTCAGGCGGCTGGCGACCGCCTCCACGTCTTCCACCGTAATCTCCCCGCGGTCGCCGACATAGGCGGCGAGCTTCTCCACCTCCAGCCCCAGCGTGCGCAGGCCGGTGCCGACGAGCGTGACCAGTTCCCCTGCCGCCTCCGGCCGGATGCGCTTGCCCAGGCGGGCGGCGTAGCCCTCCGCCCACGTCGGGGCCTCCCGCGCGCTCCGCGGGTCGCAGGGGTGGACGGTGCCCTGCTTCTGAAATGCCTTGAAGAGCCGGCTCCGCCGGTCCACGTTGCGGGCGGTGAAGATCGCGACGGTGGGCGGCAGGCCGCGATTCAGGTACTCTTCGATGACCCGCTGCTCGTCGGCGGAGAGTTCGTCGAGGTTCTTTACCAGGACCACCCGCCGGTCCCCGAAGAACGGTAGCGTGTCCAGCCGGGTGGTGATTTCGCCCGGCGCCGTCGCTGCGGCATCGACGACGTCGAAGTTCAGGTCGCGGTTCTCCCGGGGGAGGGTCTCGTCGATGAGTTTGTTCACCCCCTCCTCCATGAGGAGATCCTCTTCCCCGACGAACAGGTGCAGGCTGCTCACAGATGTCCACTGTGGCGCAGGTGATCGATCAGCGCAGCCACCTCTTCGGGATCGGCCTGCCCCTCTACCTCCAGGTCCACCCGCACCAGCGCCCCCGCGCGCGTCCCGGGAGGGAGCCTTCCGGCGGGGAGGTAGACCCGTCCTCCCTCCTCCAGCAGGATCACCGCAATGCCGTCCTCGACGCGGTCAACGATGCCGCGTATCGCCGGACCGCCCACCTCTACCTCACCGCGGCGGCAGCCGGAGTGCGCACCGTCTCCACGCTGAGCCGCCGACCGTCGGTGCGCAAGATCACCGCGCCGTCCCGGTCGGTGCGGTAGATTCGGATCCCCCTCTGCTCGAGGGTGCGCAGCGTCTGCCCGTGCGGATGGCCGAAGAGGTTCCCCCGGCCCACCGGGATCACGGCGACCGCCGGGCGAACGGCATCGAGAAACAGCGGCGTGGTCGAGGTACGGCTGCCGTGGTGGGCGACTTTGAGCACCGTACTCTCCAGGGCCGTTCCCCTGCGCACCAGCAGCGCCTCCGTCTCCGCCTCGATATCTCCTGTGAGCAACACGCCGATCCGGCCGAACTCTACTCGCGCCACGACGGAGCGGGCGTTCACCGCGTCCTCCGGATCCGCGGTCCCCTCTTCCCCGTCGGGCGGCCAGAGCACCTGCGCGGCCGCGCCGCCGCCGAGATCGATCCGCTGCCCCCGCCGGGCCAGGGCGTAGGCGATCCGGCGCTGCCTGACCAGGTCCAGGAACCGCACATAGGAGGGACTCGGGTGGGGCACCCCGGGGTCGACCACCAGATCGACGCTGAAGTTCTGCAGCACCGCGGGCAGTCCTCCCACGTGGTCCTCGTGGGCGTGCGAAAGCAACACGACGCTGAGGCGGCGCACGCCCAGCCGCCGCAAAGCTGGAACGACGCGCCGTTCACCTATATCCATCCGGTCGGACGGAGGTGAGCCGACCTCGGCCGGGCCGCCTGAACTCCGGATTCGTCCCGGGATCTCCACCTCGCCGCCCCCGTCCACGAGCATCGTCCGCCCGGTGGGCCCGCGCACCAGGATGGCATCCCCCTGGCCGACGTCCAGCACGGCGACCATCAACCGCGGCTCCCCGAGGTGCTGCGGAAGCGTACCGCCCGCGGTGAAAACCGCGATGATGATCGGCACCCCGGCGGCCACGCTCGCCCACCGGATGGCGACGGGTGCGGAGGCGGTGAGGCGACGCCTCACGTGCGGCAGCATCCAAAGCAGGGCGTAGGCCGCGGCCGCCTGCCACCAGGCCACCGGAGGCAGCCATACCTCCGCGCCGGGGGCGCCGGCAAAGATCCGGGCCAGCGCGACCATCGCCCACACCGGCGGCAGGAAGGCCGGCGCGAGAAACGCGGCCGCGCGCGGCAGGAGGAGGCCGATCAGGCTGAGGACGAAACCGGAGGGCACCAGGACGGCAACGACCGGTAGGACGAGAAGGTTGGCGGGAAAGGCGGCCAGCGATACGCGCTGGAACACGACCGCGAGCAGCGGGAGAACGGCGAGCTGCGCGCCTAGCGTGGCCCCGACCAGTTGGGCCAGCCAGCGCGGCCGCAGCGGCGGGACCAGGCTCGGGGACAGAAACAGCAATCCCCAGGTGGCCGCAAACGAGAGTTGAAACCCCAGGCCGAAGAGCGAGGCCGGCTGGAAGGCCAACCAGAACAGGGCCGCCAGCGCGAGGGTCGTGGGGGGATCAGTGTCGCGGCGCAGCCACACGGCGCCCAGCCCGACCAGCGCCATGATCGCGGCGCGGCCCACCGCGGCGCCCCAGCCGACCATCGTCGCGAAGAGCAGAACAATTGCGCCGGCCAGCAGGAACCGGAGGGCCGGACGCGCGCGCAGGAGACCCAGCACGCCAATGGTGGCGGCGGCAAGGAGGCCGACCTGCGCGCCGGAGACCACGAGGACGTGCAGGAGCCCCGCGCGCAGGAAGACGTCCTCCATGTCCTGACCGACGCCCACCTGCGTGCCGAAGAGGAGTCCCGCCAGCACACCGCCGTAGGGTTCGGGAAGCGTCAAGAGCGGGGCGACGAGGCGGTCGCGGAGGGATAGGACCCACGCGGTCACCCGGTTGCCCCCGCCCCGGCGCAGCACCGTCACCGGCCGGTACGGCGGGACCCGGAGGAGCGCGGAGATCCCGCGGCGCAGGAGCGCCGCCCGCAGGCTGGGTTCGCCGGGGTTGCCGCCTTCCGGCGGCAGCGTGATCATACCGCGCGCTGCGATCACGTCGCCGTAGCGCAGCGCCGGCTCCGGTGACAGCGTGGCCATGGCCGTGAATCGCTGTGATGGCGCTGTCCCGTTGAGCCGCGAGATGCGGACGACCACCCGCTGCCGCCCGTCGCGCATCTCGACGGGCGCGGTAATCAGCCCTTCAATGGTTGCCCGGCGCCCGTCCCACGCCGCGGCTACAGCCGCTTCCCGCCGGACCGGATCCAGGGTCGCGGCCAGGTGCCCCAGGGCGCCGAAGATCATGAGGAGCGGGAGAGAGGCGAGAACGCTGAGCGAGGGAGAACGGCGGGCGGCCTCAGGGATGACCGCGAGCGTAAGAAGCCAGAGGGCGTAGAGGGCCGCCGCCCCGAGAAGAAGTCGCGCGGGATCGGCCGGCCCGCGGTCAGCATGCAGAATGCCGGCCGCAAACGCAACGGCAACCCAGACAAGTGGACGGCCCACGCCGCGTGTATCGGCAGGGCCGTCCTCAGTTTGCAGGCGGGCGAGGTAGAGGGCGCCTACGCCTTCGCCGCCACCTCCTGCCGCACGCGCTCGACGAAGGCGTCGAGGGCCATCGGCCCCAGGTCCCCGCCCTCTCGCCGACGGACCGCCACCTGGCCGCTCTCGGCCTCGCGGTCGCCGACGACCAGCATGTAGGGGACCTTCATCATCTGGGCGTTGCGGATCTTGTACGAAATCCGCTCATTGCTCGCGTCCACCTCCGCCCGCAGCCCGGCTTCCCGCAACCGGACACTCACCTGCCCGGCATAGGCGTTGTGCCGGTCGGCGATGGGCAGGATGCGTGCCTGCTCCGGCGCCAGCCAGACCGGAAAGGCGCCGGCGTAGTTCTCGATGAGAAAGGCGATCATCCGTTCCATCGTGCTGATGATGGCGCGGTGAATCATCACCGGCGGGTGCGCCTTCCCGTCTTCGCCGATGTACTCAAGGCCGAAGCGGCGCGGCAGCAGGAAATCCAGCTGCACCGTGGACAGCGACTCGACGGCCCCCGTCGCCGTCCGAATCTGCACGTCCAATTTGGGACCGTAGAAGTTGGCCCCCCCCAAGACCGACGTGTAGGCCAGACCAAGGTCGTCGAGCACCTGCCGCAGCAGCCGCTCCGCCATCGCCCACAGATCCTCGTCGTGGTGGTAGTACTCCTTGCTCGCGGGATCGTGCAGTGCCAGATCGTAGCGGTAGGCCTCGATCCGCAGGTCCCGGTAGACTCGCTGGATCAACCGAATGACCCCGGCGAACTCCTCCTCGATCTGTTCGGGGCGGCAGAAGATGTGGGCGTCGTTGAGCGTCATCGATCGCACCCGGTGCAATCCGGCAAGCGTGCCGGAGCGCTCGTACCGGTACATCCGCCCCAACTCGGCAATGCGGATCGGCAGATCGCGATAGGAGTGCTGCTGGTGCTTGTAGATCATGATGTGGTGTGGACAGTTCATGGGCTTCAGCACCAGCTCTTCGTGATCGATCTCCATGGGCGGATACATGTTCTCCCGGAAATGCTCCCAGTGCCCGGAGATCTTGTAGAGCTCCACGTCGGCCAGATCAGGCGTGTAGACATGCCGATAGCCGAGTTGCGTCTCCAGGTCGACAATGTAGCGTTCCAGCGTCATGCGCACGGACGCGCCGCGCGGGAGCCACAGCGGCAGCCCCTGCCCGACCTCCTCCGCAAAGGCGAAGAGCTCCAGTTCCCGCCCCAGTCTCCGGTGGTCGCGCCGCTTCGCCTCCTCCAGCTGGTGCAGGTAGGCGTCGAGCTGCGCCGGCTCCGGGAACGTGACGCCGTAGATGCGCTGCAGCATGGGCTGGTGCTCGTCCCCCCGCCAGTAGGCCCCTGACGTGGAGAGCAGTTTGATCGCTTTGATCCGCCCCGTGCTCGGCAGGTGCGGCCCGCGGCACATGTCCAGGAAGCCGTCCTGCCGGTAGAAGGAGACGCGGGCGTCGGGGATATCCTCCAGGAGTTCCAGCTTGAAGCGCTCCCCCATCTCTTGATAGAGGCGGATCGCCTCGTCCCGCGGGATCTCCACGCGCTCGATGGTCTGGTCCTGGCGCGCCAGGTCGCGCATCCGCTCCTCGATCTGCGCCAGGTCCTCCGGCCCAAACGGCCGGCCGATGTCGATGTCGTAGTAGAACCCGTCCTCGATGGGCGGGCCGATGGCCAGCTGGGCCTGGGGGAAGAGTTGCTTCACCGCCTGGGCCATCAGGTGGGCGGAGGAGTGCCAGTAGACCATCCGCCCGTCCGGATCCTCGAAGTTCAGAAACTCGACGGCGGCCTCCGCGTCCAGCGCCGCGGCCAGGTCGACCAGGCGCCCGTCCACCCGCGCCACCAGCGCGTCGGCGCGGCCGGTGTCGGCGGCGATCCGCGCCAGCGGCGTGCCCTGGGGATAGCGGCGGCGCTTCCCGTCTGGGAAACGGACCTCGATCTCGGCCATCGTTCTCTCCTCCTCAACACCCCTTCAAATGACAAACCCTCCGCCTGCAAGGGACGGAGGGTTCCGCGGTTCCACCCTATTTCCGCGACGGCGCATCCGCACGCCGCGCGGCTCTTGGGGCCCATCGTCACGGGATGGGACCGGCCGCTTTATCCTCTCAGGGCTTCAGCGGCGGGCTCGGAGGGGGTCTTCGGTCGGTACACCGGAGAGCGCTTCCAGCGGTGCGCTCCCTCTCTTGGCGGCGAACGGCGACCTACTCGTCCTCGTCTTCGCCCGGCATTTGCCTTCTGTGGGGCGAATTATAGGACGCGCCGGCGGCGGCTGTCAAACCGCCGACCGCGCGGGCCCGTGTCACCGCCGCGGGGTCCCGCGTCCTGGCCCCCATCCTTTGGTGACTTCCCCGGACCGCACGTCGCCCCTTACTAAGGAAGGAGAATCCGACATCACAAGGAGGATGGCCCACCAATGCAGATCATCGTGCTGGAGGCAAAGACGGTGCAGGGCGACCCCAATTCGCTGATCCTGTCGTTCGATATCAATGGAGTCCGGCGGCCCAGCCGGTTGAAGGAAGTCTTCAACTCGATCCGGGCGCTGCAGGGGAAACCCATCACGCCACAACAGTTGCTGGCGCTGCTCGCCGCGCTCGCCGAACAGTAGTCCGCGGCTCAGCGCCAGAGCGTGCGGACGATCAGGTTGAGACCGGAGAGCAGCACGAGCACGAGCACCAGCGTGCGGAAGCGATCCGGGGAGAGGCGGTCGCGCATCCGGATGCCGAGCCATGTCCCCACCAGCATCGGTAGGCAGAGCAGTAGGGCGATGCCCAGTAGCCCGCCGCGGTAAATGCCGGCCTGCAGGTATGTCAGCACCTGGATCGTCGTCCCGATGAGAAACAGCGCCGTGACCCAGAAGACGAACTCGTTCTTGGCCAGCCGCAGGCTGTCCACATAGGCTGCCACCAGAGGGGCGTAGATCGTCGTCGAACCGCCCAGCAGCCCGGCGGCCGCCCCGACGCCCAGGCTGAGCGCCGGGCGAGGCGAGGCCGGCAGGCGGAGCGGCACGCGCACCAGCTCCGCGCCGGCGTAGCTCACGGCGATGACACCGAGGATCAGGCCGAGCGCCGCGGGGTTGATGTCCCGCAGCAGCCGGGCGCTGACCGCTGCCCCCGCCACCAGCCCGACGATCAGCCAGGCCAGCTGCCGCAGGCGAGCTACCGTCCCTCCTCCGTGCGCCACCATGAAGAGATTGCTCGCCACCGTCGGCACCGCGATGATCACCACCGCGGCATGCGGGCCGACAATGTTGGCCACCAGCGGCACGGTGATCAGCGGAAAGCCCAGGCCGGCCACACCCTTGACCGTGGCCGCGCCGAAGACGATGAGGCCGATGGCAATCAGGACCGGAGTCGAGAGCGCGACGAACTCCATGCGGGCGAACACCTTCACCGGGCAGCGACGGGTTCCTGCGACGGATGTGCCGCCCTCCCTAGCGCTGCCCGCCTAGCTACGTGACCATGGGCATGGTGACGACGATCCCTGGGGTCGCGAGTTGCGCTGCTTCCTGCTGGACGGCCTGCCGGATCTCTCCGCGGAGCGCAGCACCGGGGCCCGGCGTCCCTCATTCCAAGGTGACGAACACCACGCGCCGCAACGGCGTGTACTCGACTTCGCCACCCGTAGGCTGGGATGTCAAGGTGAAGCAAGAGCCTGGGTGTACTGAACGCGGGAACTGTTGGGCGAGCCCGCCTAGACGCCGAACCGCTCTTGAAGCGCGTGCATGTCCCGAAAGTCGTCCTCGTCGAGCTCGTAGCCCGCGTGGCAGAGCACTTGTGCCTCGGGGCTCAGACAACGAACCCGCAGGTCCAGGACGCGTCCTCTGCCGGCGAAGCCCCAGGAGGGGAAGACCCAATCCTCGCCATTTCGCATCCGGTAGATGCCGTCGCCGCGCTCATTGAAGGCGACTGGGTGGATGTCGACTTGGTGCCCCTCGGAGTCGAGCCAGACGACGTTCGTCGGTAGTTCTCCGTCGACCAGTTCGTAGCCCCGTCCCTCCAAGCATTCTTGGAGTCTCGGCATGTCCGCCAGAGATGCGATCAGGTCGACGTCGTCGTGTTCGCGTCTCTGCTCCCCCAGCAGTGCGTCGACACCCCAGCCACCGTCGAGCCAGACCTCAATGCCGGCCTCTTCGATCTCGCCCAAGAGCTCGACGAGGTCACCTGCGGCCATAGGCAGCCGTGGCCGGCGATCCTGATTGATCGGCCGCTTCGGCTTCGACGTGTCGTTCATCGTCTTCCCCTGGCGATCAGGCGCGCGCTGTCCGGAAGCGCCCCAGCCAGCGGGACTCCCGCCTAAGAATTCGGAACGAGCAGTTCCCGATCCTCACCCCCGACTAGAGGAACCCAACTCGGTCGCCCGGAAGAGGAGTCCTGGCGCGTGCGCGTTCACCTGGTCGACGGCACCTACGAGTTGTTCCGCGCGTACTTCGGCGCCCCTCGCGCCACCTCCGCGGTCGGCACCGAGGTGGGCGCCACCCGCGGCCTGCTTCGGTCGCTCCTCGCGTTGCTGCGCGAGGGCGGGGTCACCCACGTGGCCTGCGCCTTCGACCACGTGATCGAGTCCTTCCGCAATGATCTCTTCCCCGGCTACAAGACGAGCGACGGCGTCCCCCTGGACCTGCTGGCCCAGTTCGGCCCGGCGGAGCGGGCGGTCGAGGCCCTGGGTCTCGTCGTCTGGCCCATGGTGGAGTTCGAAGCGGATGATGCTCTGGCCACCGCCGCCGCGCGCTGGGCGGAGGCGGAGGGTGTGGACCAGGTCGTCCTCTGCACGCCCGACAAGGACATGGCACAGTGCGTGCGCGGATCGCGAGTCGTCTGCCTGGATCGGCTCCGTCGTCGCGTCCTCGATGAGCCCGGGGTGCTCGCGCGCTTCGGCGTTCCTCCCGGCGCGATCCCCGACTGGCTCGCGCTCGTGGGCGACAGCGCCGACGGGTTCCCCGGCATCCCGCGCTGGGGCCAGAAGGCCGCCACCACGCTGCTCGCCCGCTACGGCCGGCTGGAGGCCATCCCGGACGACGAGCATCGCTGGGACGTCCCGGTGCGCGGCGCCCAGGCCCTGGCCCGCACCCTGCGCGAGCACCGGGCGGAGGCGCTGCTCTATCGCACCCTCGCCACGGTGCGGATTGACGTGCCCCTACACGAGCGTCTGGAGGACCTGCGATGGCGAGGGGTCCGTCTGGAGGCCTTCGAGGCGTGCTGCCGGGAGTTGGGGGATGAAGAACTGCTGGTCGCGGGGTCCTCGCTGCGACCGCGCTAGAATTCCACGGACTGAGCGTACCCGGTCGTGGCAATGCGCGGGGTTTCGTGGTGGGCCGGGCGGGCATCCTACCACAGCCATTGGCGCTGCGGCTTCAACCGTGTGCATTAGCAAAAAACGCATGTCACTGGCGGGCCGCGCGCGCAGGTGCACTCCGGCGCGCATACGCCCAATTGACACCAGCCCCCATCGCCGCCCGTAGACGATCCGCGAGTTGCGCCTCATGGTACTGGATGTGGCGAATGTTGAGAATCTGATGCTCCGCCTTGGGAAACCCCTTATACCAACTGAACCCACTCTCTGGACTGTTGAGGTCGAGCGCGTCGACGGCATCGTCAACCATTGCATCGCAGATGCGCCAATAAGCCAAGACCTCCGCCTTCGTATACGGCCGACCGCCTCTCGGTGATCTCTCAAAGCGCTGGAATCCCCCCCGGTGATGCTCCCAAGGACGAAAAGTCCAGTTATTCGGCTGGAGGTACAGATGCGTGTAGTAAAGCGTGTGGTACGCGATCCGCCAGAATGGATTGGCGTGACCGCCGCTGCTGGTCCACAGGTCATCGGGGCATCGCTTGATGGCTGCTCGCACCATCGCCAGAGTGGCGTGATACTGGCTCTTCAGCGCCGATCGCAATACGTCGATGGGATTGGTGGCATAGGCTGAGCGTGCTCGCTTGCCCATGGCTCACCTCCACGTGAAAACGACAGAATCTGGGCAGTCACGTACTCCCCTATCTAAGCAAATGAACTGCTATCCCCTGGTCATGGGCTCACGAAAGGCAGGCCAGATGCGGCGCTGGTGAACCTCATCTTGTGGGCTCGCAGCAACTGGCCTTGACGCTGGTTCAGAATCGTGTTCATGTCGTTCCGTACCCGTCAGGTACTCTGCCGGCACGATAGATTCCGTCGTAGAGCGTGAACAGGATCAGCGTCAAGAGGGCCAATCCAAACGGTCGCCCGAACAGGGCCATCGGCTGATGCTCGAACAGGACCAGTGCCCGCCGCAGGTTCTCATCCACCATCGACCCCAGGATGGCTCCCAGGACCATGGGGGCCAGCGGGAAGCCGGCCCGCTGCAGTACCAACCCCATGATCCCGAAGACGAACATCACGCTGACATCGAACATCGAGAGATTGAGCCCAAACGCCCCCAGGACGCACACGACGGCGATGATCGGCATCAGCACCTCGCGGGGGAGGGAAAAGAGGCGGACCACCGGCCGGACCAGCAGCAGGGCCGCGCCATACATCACGAAGTTGGACAGGACAAGCACCCCATAGATATAGGGCAACAGTCCCGGGTGGTCCTGGTTGATCAGTGGCCCGACCCTGACGCCCTGGAGGTTCAGCGCGGCCATGAACGCCGCGGCGCCGGCGCTTCCGGGGATGCCGAGCGTAAGCGTGGGCAGTAGCGCTCCCCCGATGTTGGCGTTGTCCGCCACCTCCGCGGCCACGATGGCCTCATAGCTGCCCTGCCCGAACTTCGCGCGCTCGTCGGGCGGCGCCGTGCGCCTGGCCACATCGTAACTCACGTACGTGGCCACATTGCCCCCTGCGCCGGGAATCGCGCCAATCAGCGCCCCGATCACCGAGCCTCGAATCGCTGCCTTCCAGTATCGGGCGATCAGCCCCCAGTCCGGAATGATCCGCCGGACCTGGGACTGTACGTGAATCGACTCGTGCGTCAAGAATACCCGCAGGATCTCGGCAAGACCGAACAGCCCGATGAGGAGAGGAATGTAGTCGATCCCGTCGGCCAGCTCGGCGGAATTGAAGGTGAACCGGCCGTAACCGTAGATGACCTCACGCCCGACCATGGCCACCAACAGGCCCAGGCATCCAGAGATCCATCCCTTTAACGGCCGCTCCCCACTGGTCAGGTTGCCGGCAATGGCGACGCCCCACAGGCCCAACAGCGCCATCTCCCAGGAGCCGAGCTCCAACGCAAAGCCGATGATCACGGGGGCGAACATCACCAGCAGGGCAATGCCGACCCAGCCCCCCAGAAAGGAAGCCACGTAAGCCAGCCCGAGGGCGCGCCCGCCTTCGCCGCGTCTGGTCAACGGATACCCTTCGATAGCCAGGGGGACGGCATCCGGAGTCCCCGGGATGCCGATCAGCACCGCGCTCATTTCACCGCCGCTCGTACTCCCCGTGAATACACCGACGAGAAACGCGATTGCCAGCGGGAACGAGAACTTGGCCGAGATCCCGACCAGCAGCGCCATGGCCATGGAGGTGCTCAGCCCGGGCATGGCTCCCCAGAGCAATCCGAAGACCACCCCCGTCGCCATCGTCAGGAGCGTCATCGGCTGAACGATTTGGCTCAGATCCAACGTCATAGCCACGACCCCGCCCCGGGCAGCAACGTTCGCAGGAACCGGCTGAACAACAGGGTCAGGGCCACAGCCACACCCCCAGCGACAAGTGCGATCTTTAGTGGCTCCCGGCGCCACAGGACCCTCATCGTGGTGGCAAGGTAGACAAACGTCGCGATTTCAAAGTACAGCCGGGGGAGCAGGAGATAGACGTACACTGCCACCCCCGCCAGCATAAACGCCATCCGCCACACGCGGTCGGCGCGCACGGTAACGTCCTGCCGGATCTGCCGGACGGCCCTACGCAGCTGCGCCCCACCTCCGCGCTTCACACTCCCGACCAGGAGCACGGCCGACATCGCGGTCAACCAGGAGCCCAGGAGGAACGGCAGTAACCCGGGGGCGGAGTGCCACCCGGCGGGCCGGGGCATGGTCACGGCCTGCGCCGCCACGTAGAGTCCCAGCGCGGCCAACGAGGTCCCCGCGACCAGATCAGGGCCGCGTTCCCGTTCCCGCCGGTCAACCGTGGGGGTCACCACAAGGGCCGGTACCCTCGGGGGGGCCACCACCGTTCGAACTCTTCAGGGCGGGGGATGCCGAGGTCGGCCGGGTTGACCCTGGCCGTCTCAAGTTTCTGCTCCCAGAACAGCCAGGCGGTGACGGCTTCCGTGGCCGCGGCCTCGCGGTCAGCCTCGCGTCCCGTCTTCAGCGCCTTGAACAGGACCTGACGATCCAGCATCTGGGTGAACTCAGGGTCGCTCACGGCCTGCCGCAGGTGCCGGTCGATGGTCGTGAGGATCTCCAGATCGATGTCTCGCCGCAGTCCCAGGGTCAACGAACCGCCAAACGGCGCAAAGTCCTTCAGCCGCGACACATAGCTCACCACCGGCGGGAGGCTTCCAGCACCGCCCACCGCCAGCGGCTCGGCTGTGAAAACCGCGAGGTTACGCAGATTTCCCGCGCGCAGGTGCTCGATCTGCTCGTGGACACCGCTCGCGACCACGTCGACCTCGCCCCGCAGGCCGGCGAGCGTCGCCGGAGCCCCTCCGGTGTAGGGGATCGACTGGAACTTGACGTCGCTGAACTTTTCGACCATCAGGGTGGCCTCGTGCCATATGCCGCCGATCCCGGAGTTCGAGACTTTGACCTGTCCCGGCCGACGGCGGGCCGCCTCGATCACGTCAGCGAAGGTCCGATATGGTGAGTCGGGCTTCACCGCCCACGCGGCGATGGTGCTCGCGATCTTGTAGAACTGCCAGTCCTTCCATGGAGTTGTCTGGTGCAGGCCCTGCACGCGGAGGAACTTATTGTAGTTGGATGTCCCCAACCACCAGTGGCCGTCTACCGGTCGCTTCCAGATGAAGTCGGTCGCGAGAGCGGCCACCGATCCCTCGCGGTTAGTGACGTTGATGGGCCGGCCCAGCAGGCGCTCCATCGGTTTAGAGATCCCTCGCATGATGATGTCGGTGCCGCCGCCGGCCGCGTAGCCGACGACCATGAAGATGGTGCGTTCAGGCCACTGCGCGAGCGCCTTGAGGGGAAGGAGGAGCGTCGACGCGGCGGCCGCCGTCAGACGGAGAAAGGCCCTACGCGAGACCTTGCCCCACCAATCCCAGCTTCTCATCAGGTCTCCCTCCTCCAGATCTCACCAGGGCAATCCCGAAATGACAGACTACGCGCGGATGGTGAAGGCTCCCGGTCGCTCCACCACCTTCTGCCACTCGCTGAGGGCGATGGTGTGGAAGGGAAAGAGCTTGCCCCCCGCGGTATGCACGGGATCCTGGCGCACCACCTGGATGGTCTCGGCCTGCCGCCAGAGTGGTATGCCGCCCCGCTCCTGCGCATCCAGGGTGGAGATGAACCGGGTCCGCACGGCCTGCTCGTCCAGCGGGCCGAGCCGGGGACTCACCAGGAGCAGCAGTCGGGTCAGGTGGTCCTGATCCTCCACCTCCAGCAGCTGGTAGTCAATACTTTGTCCGCCGAACGTCTTGGGCAGGACTTCCTCGATGATGTGGACGCAGTTGGTCCCGACGACTGTGACGCCCTCCCCCGTCAACTTGGTGAAGCTCCGGACGTTGGCCAGATGATACCGGAAGCCCAGATCGTCCAGCGGGCAGCCGCAGCGCCGCGGCTCGAACAGGCCGAAGTCGTCGATCTCCACATTGAGCAGAATCTTACGCGCGCTGGCCAGCAGGGTCGTAAACATGAACGAGCGCATGGGGACCCCGGCATACTCCCGCGTCCGCTGAATCAGTCCGTAGCAATCGGCGACGAAGTGCATGTCGTCGGGTTCCACGGGATGACCACACGGGACGCCCACCATGCCCCCCTCGTGAAAGCCGTAAATGGACCCCACCCTGGCACCGGACGCACGGATCTCCTCGGCTTTGCCCGGAGTGAGTGGCTCGTTCGCCGTCTCGAAGCACACGCGGTGCAGCGAGACCCCCCGCTGGCGGGCCAGCGCCGCCAGGCGCACCGCAAAACTCGGCTTGGTGATGACGATACACCCGGCCTGCCGGCGCGACGCCTCCAGGACGGCATCGAGGACGATGTCGGCCTGGCTCAACGTGATGAACTCCGGGGCGGGGAGCCACCACCCCTGCCGACGCGCCAGGAGCCTTGCGGCAGCGATGAGGTGGCGGCTCTTCCCTCCGTAGGCGTACTCGGGAGAAGAGGTGGAGAACCACCGGACGGGCGGACGCCGCAACCTGGCGAGCGATAGCCAGTGGAGTAACCCGCCGACGGGGAATCCGCTGCGCCAGATGATCGGAAGCATGGCTGATGCCCCGAGCGCCTCCATAGCCCAGAATCGGGTGGGCGCGTCTCGTTCGGCGAGGTCTTCAAACGAGATGGACACGGGCCGCCCGCGGCTCCGGGACCCACTGCTGCGGTCGTGCAGTGGGCCCAGCAGCAGCGGATGATCCAGATCTCGAAAGGTGAACGGTACCGCGTGAGTTCCGCGGAAGACCTCCTTCGTTCCCACGAGCTCCTCGAAGGACAGGTAGACACCCGCCTGATACAGTGCCTCCAGGGTCCGTTCGAGTCCGCGCTGGCTGATCATCAGTTCCAGATCCCTGTACTCGCAGCCGGCCAGCTGCAGCAGCCTCATGTACGGGCTCGTCGGGATGGCGTAGACCAGCCGCCGCATGGACTCGAGGAACCGCGGCTCGCGCGTCTGGAGTCTGTGACGCGTGAGCTCGAGGCACTCGTCGCTGCCGAGAGGTTTGGCGAGGAACACCGAGAGCTTGCGCACGCTCCGTGTGTACGACAGTGCCGTGGAGATCATGGTGGGCAATTGCCGCGTCGGTCGCATAGGGTCCCTGGACCTCAAAGACCGATCTCCAGCGTCCTCCTTTTCGCGGGGGTCCGGCCCATTGACAGCGCAAGGGAGTGCGAGGAGGGTTCGACTTGTCTAAGAGGACACCTTCCGAGATCTCACAAGCGGCAACGCTAGGCCGCCATTTCCTGCGGCATTTCCCGCGACAAACTTCTCACCGAATTGCAGTATTCCTACCCAATATTGACGATTCGCGTGCGCGCCTAGGACAACGCAGGGAGTGTCGGGATGCGAGCTCGGACCTCCGGGGAGACAATGACGTACCGATGCTTTCCTCCCGGCGTGCGCGGAATCTCAAGGACACGCTCGATGACGACGCGGACACCGGGAAGGATCGCCTCCACCTCCCGGCGCAGACGATCGCCGGCCCCCTCGTCATATCCGGCGCCCGTGACGACCTGGATGGTGACGGTCTCGACGTGCTCCTGACGGAGTTGGTATTGCACGATGCCGGGGATCTGATGAATGTGCGAGGTGATGAAGAGGGGGGGACGTACGGTCCCGTCGGGCATGACGAG
>LDXQ01000016.1 GCA_001443485.1 Candidatus Sysuimicrobiota bacterium CSP1-3 | reverse complement strand
CGTCGTCGATGAGCGGAACCGTCACGGCGAGGACGATCCGCAACAGGGTCATCGCGACGATGAGCCAGACAATCCGCCGCGTCCAGCTCATGTCCTCCCCTGCCCCCTCCTCCGGAGGATGAAGCGCAGCGGGGTCCCTTCCAGGGGAAACGCCACGCGCAGCGACCGCTCGAGGTAGCGCAGGTAGTTCTCCGGCATCAGGTCGGGGTTGTTGACGAAGAGGACGACGGTCGGTGGTGCGGCGCGCACCTGTGTCGCGTAGAGGATCTTCACCCGCCGCCCGCGCGCGTCCGCCGGGGGCGGCGTGGTGGTCTCCGCGGCCTCCACCGCGCGGTTCAGCGGGCCGGTGGCGACGCGGAAGGCGTAGGCATCGGCGACACGGGTTGTTGCCGTGAGCAGCTCGCCGGTCCCGCTGCGCTGCTTCGCCGACACCGGGCGTACCGGCGCGTAGGCCACGAACCGCAGCGCGTGCCGAACGCGGCGACGGATCTCCTCCTGCACCCGGCGCTCTTCCGGGACCAGATCCCACTTGTTCAGCGCGACGAGCATCGCGCGCCCCGCGTCGGCGATGTCACGGGCGATGTGCTGGTCCTGGTCGGCCACGCCCTCAGTCGCGTCCAGCACCAGGATGGCCACTTCCGCCCGCTCGAATGCGGTCCGCGCTCGGCTGACGCTGTAGCGTTCGACGGCATCTTCCACGCGCGAGGGCCGGCGCAGGCCGGCCGTATCGACGAAGACGAAGGGCCGTCCCTGGTACTCCAGCCGCGTGTCCACGGCGTCGCGCGTCGTGCCCGGCGCCTCTGCCACGATGACCCGGTCCTCGCCCAGGAACGCGTTGACGAGCGACGACTTCCCCACGTTGGGACGTCCGACCACCGCGACACGCGTGCCCGCGACCGTCGGCGCCGCCTCCTCCGCGGGAAGCAGAGCCACCACCTCGTCGAGCAGGTCACCGGTGCCGATCCCGTGCATCGCGGAGACGGGGAGCGGCTCCCCCAGGCCCAGCGCGTGAAACTCGTAGATGCCGTCCATGTGCGTGGGGTGATCCACTTTGTTTGCCACCAGGAGGACGGGCGTGCGGGACTGGCGCAGCACCTCGGCCGCCTCGGCATCCCCGGGCAGCAGTCCCGCGCGGGCGTCCACGACCAGGAGGAGAACGTCTGCCTCCTCGATCGCCCGCCGCGTCTGCCGGCGCACCTCGACAGGGAGCTCGCCACTTTCACCGGAGATCAGCCCGCCGGTATCCACCAGCAGGAAGGTCCGCCCCTCCCAGGTGCACTCGGCGTAGTTGCGGTCCCGGGTGAGCCCCGGCGTTTCTTCGACGATGGCCAGGCGGCGGCCGATCAGGCGGTTGAAGAGTTCGGACTTGCCCACATTGGGACGGCCGACGATGGCAACGACCGGGAGGCTCATCCTGGCGGGCCCAGGAGTCAGGAGACGGCGGCGTTTACGGCTTGAGCGTCCCCGATCTCCTGCAGGCGGTGCAGCACCTGGGTGATGATCCAGTCGGGGGTAGAGGCGCCGGACATCACGCCGACCTTCTCCACGCCCGCAAACCAGGCGGGATCGAGTTCGTCGGGCACCTCGATGTGGTAGGTGGTCACGGCGTGGGTGCGGCCGAGTTCGGTCAGGCGGGTCGTGTTGCTGCTGCCGTGGCCGCCGACCACCACGAGCGCATCCACCTCTTCGACGAGGCGCTCCGCCTCCTCCTGGCGCACGGTGATCGCCGGGCAGAGGGTGTTGAGGACCTTCAGTTCCTTGGCCCGCACGGCCAGGTGGGCGACGATCTGCCGGAAGTTCTCCAGCGACTGGGTCGTCTGCGACATCACGCCGACCTTCCCGCGGACCTTGACCCGCCGCGCCTCCTCCAGCGTGTGCACGATGGTCACCTTGTCGCCGAGGACTTCCTTCAGCGTGACCATCTCCGGGTGGCCGTGGTCGCCGACGACGATGAGCTGGTAGCCCTCGTCGGCGAGTTTGTAGGCGAGTTGGTGGGCGCGGATCACCACCGGGCAGGTGGCGTCCACGACGCGCATCCCTTTGGCCCGGGCGTGCTCCAGGACGGCGTGCTCCACGCCGTAGGCGGAGACGACGAAGGCCTCGCCTTCGAGTCCGTTCAACTGCTCCGTGAGTTGGACGCCTTCGGCCTGCAGTCGCTGGACGACCTGGGGATTGTGGATCAGCGGCCCCCACGTGAAGACGGGACCATCGGCCTGCTGCGCGGCGCCCTGCGCCATCTCTACGGCGCGCTTGACGCCCCCGCAAAACCCCATATGTTTGGCGACGATGATCTCCATGAACCCTCGGGTGGCCGAACGCCGGTTCAGAGGCCTAGTTCAGGATATCGCCCCACGGCGCCAGGGGCAACGGTGGTCAGGACACTGTCCGGGCCAGCCGGGCCTCAATTCGCTGTGCGAGTTCCTCCAGATCCCAGCCGGTGTACTTCTCCCGGCCGCCAATCAGAAACGTGGGAAAGCGCCGGATGCGGTGGCGGGTGATCTTGAAGAGGCCCTGCAGCGAGACGGGATCCACAATGTAGACTGTGACCCGGCCGCGGAACCGGTCGGAGATGGCATCCAGCAGCCGCCAGAGGCGATAGTAGTCGGTGCGGGCCTCCGACCACTCACGCGGGCGCGACGGGCCCCAGACGGCCAGCAGCGGGGTCAGGACCTCCACAGCCAGGGGCTCCCCGGCGCGGTTCACGGCCCTTACGATAGCAGAAACCCGCGGGCCCCCCGAAACAGGACAGGACACCCCGTTTTGCGTATAATGCCCTCTAGCAGCATTTCCGGCGCGCTGCGCTCTTCATGACACACCAGGAAACGGGGAACTCACCTTGAGTGACCGGCCCACGCCCCGGCGCACCTCCGGGATCCGCAGCGTCGTGCGCATCTTCCCGGATCTCGAGGACGACCTGCTGATCAACCTCTTCCACAAGGCGGCCAAGATGCAGTGGACCTCCCGCGACCTGGACTGGGGGCAGGCCCTGCAGATGACCCCGCGGCAGAACCAGGCCCTGGCCCGCATGCTCACCCCGGTGTACCTGGGCGAGCAGACGGCGATGGCCGGCGCGGCGAACATCCTACCGCAGATGATGGAAGCGGGAGAGTCGACGGCGCAGATCTACCTGGCGTCCTTCATCATGGACGAGGCCCGTCACTTCGAGGCGCTGACGCGCCTCTACCGCAAACTGGAGTACCACCCGATGGGCCTCCGCGAACTGCCGGAGATGCTTCGCTACCACCACCGCCTGCGCACCGGCGACCGCGTCGACTGGGTCTGGGGCATCCTGATCAGCGACCTGTTCGCCAAGCTCTTCTACCAGTGGTTCGCTGACGCGCAGCGCGAGGGACTCTTCGGACGGATGTCAGCGAAGATCCTCGTGGACGAGTCGCGCCACCAGGCGTTCGCCGAGCACTACCTGCGCCGGAACGTGCCGAAGCTGGAGGCGGCGCGGCGGCAGGCGCTCGTGGAGATGCGCGACGAACTGTTCCGCATCATGCGCGCGATGGAGGACCGGCTGCGCGCCGACTGCGGGGCGCTGAACTTCGACGGCAACGCCTTCCTCGATCGCCTCTGGGGCGAATTGGAGTACTTCAGCAAGCGCATCGGCCTGACCAACGGCGGCCCGCCCGGGGATCGTCCCGATGACACGCCGCCCGAGCGGCCGGACGAGCAACCCCAGGCCCCGCAGCCGCGCACGACGCTCCACCTGGCGGGCCTGTCGTTGCCGCGCTGCTTCGGGTGCCTCCTGACCATGATCTGTCATCCGCGCCCCGCGCTCGCGTGAGTCGGAAACCGAAGATCGTCGCCACGCCGAAGGCGCCGGCTGGAGCGGCCGGGCCGCCGGGCTCCGAACGGCGCTACCTCTGGCCGCGGAAGAACACCCCCGAGCAGATCGCCGAGCGCCAGGCCGCGCTGCGGGCGCAGCCGTATTGGGACCCGACCCACGACTTCATCTGGCAGTGGCCGTTGGCCGCAGAGGAATTCGCCCGGACGCAGGAAGCCCTCACCGCGCACATGGTCCTGCCGGTGGGTATCGTCGGCCCGCTGCGGGTGAACCTCGGCCGGTACCGCGTGCACGCCGAGACCGGCCAGTTGATCGAGGACAGCCGCGACACCGAGGACGTGTACGTGCCCCTGGCCCACACCGAGGGCGGCCTCTCCGCCTCGATGCTGCGAGGGATCACCGCAGTCTTCGCCGCGGGCGGCGTGCGCACGTTTGTCTTGCACGACCGGATGACGCGGGACTCCTGCTTCGTCTTCCGCACGACCGAGGACGCGGTGACCTTTTCCCGCTGGGTGGCCGCCAACGCCCCGGCGATGCGCGCCTGGCTGCGCGATCCGCGGAACCCGCTCTTCGAGCAACAGGTCGGCGGCGTCGCCCGCCTGAGCCGGCACGCCCAGCTCTGGGAGGTGGACACGCACGTCGTCGGCTCAGCCTGCCACATCCTCTACCGTTACACCACCGGTGACGCGGCCGGGCTGAACATGATCACCCGCAACTCCCACGCCCTGAATCACGCGTTCATCCTGAAGCGCTTCCCCGCGGAGACCGGCATCCACCCCGTCCGCCTCTTCCTGGAGGCGAACATGGGCGGGGACAAAAAGGCGAGTGCGCTCTACTACATCGAGGGCGGCCACGGCAAGACCGTGCTGGCGGAAGCGACCATCAGCGGGGAGACTCTCCGCCGGGTCCTGCGCACGACGGCCGCAGACATGATCGCGCTGGAACACGCCGGGATGCACGGCAGTATTGCCAGCGACATGCAGTCTGTGGCCGCCACGCCCGCGTCCGCGATCGCCGCCATCTTCGCGGCCACCGGCCAGGACCTGGGCATGGTGGGCACCAGCAGCATGGCGCACGAGGTCCTCGAGCCCGTGGCCGATGGCGTCCACCTGTCGATCCGACTCTCCAGTCTGGAGGTCGGCACGGTCGGCGGCGGCACGGTCCTGCCGTACGCGCGGGCCTACCTCTCCCTGATGCGCTGCACCGGGCCGGGCAGTGCCTACCGGCTGGCGCAGATCGTCGCCGCCGCCACCCTGTGCCTGGACCTCTCGACCTCCGCGGCGATGGCCAGCGCCGGCAGCGAAAACTTCGCCACGGCCCACCTCAAACAGAGCGGAAGGGCGTAACGCGCCGTGCGGGCCCTGGCCATCATCAACCCCACCGCCGGGGGCGGCCGCTCGCTGAAGGTCTGGCCCGCGGCCCGCGCCCGCCTGGTCGCGGCCGGCTGGCAGATCACCGACGCCACTGCGGAACGGCGGGGGCACGAAGTAGACCTGGCGGCCGCGGGCGTGCGCGATGGTTCCGACGTGATCCTGACGGTGGGCGGAGACGGCACCGTCCACTGGGCGGTGAACGGCCTGTTGCAGGGTGGCCAGAACCGCACCGCTCTGGCGGTCATCCCCGCGGGCACCGGCAGCGATTTCGCCGCCGCCATCGGGATCCCCAGCGACCCGATGGGCGCCGTGGAAACCATCCTGACCGGGGCGCGCCGTCGCGTCGACGTGGGCCTGGTCCACGGCCGCTACTTCGTCACAATCGCCACGGTGGGGTTCGGCGGCGAGGTGGCGCAGCAGGTCAACGACTGGTCCGATCGCCTGCCCCCAGCGCTGAAGAAGCGGATGCCCGGACCGGTGATCTACCTGGCCGGCATCCTGAAAATGCTCGTCGTCTACAATCCCGTGGACATGGAAATCCGCATGAACGGCACCGTGCGCCGGCAGCGCCTCTTCATGCTCGGCGTGGGCAACACTTTCCGCGCCGCGGGCGGCATGCGCCTCTGCCCCGGCGCCTCGCCCGACGACGGGCTCTTCGAGGTCATCCCTATCGGCAATGTGACGAAACTCGAAGTGCTGCGGCTCCTCCCGAAGACGTTCAGCGGCCAGCACGTGAATCATCCGAAGGTCGATGTGGAGAGCGCCGCCACCGTCACCGTGACCAGTGAGACCCCCCTCACGGTGCAGGCGGACGGCGAACTCATCGGCCGCGTCCCGGCGACGTTCACCGTGGTGCCGCTGGCTCTGGAGGTTCTGGCGCCGCCGGGCGGCACGGGCTGAGATCCAGCCGCCGGACTACGACAAGAACCGGTGATCCACAAACCCCCGCCCCGCCGCGCCTTCACGCGTAAAGAGCTTGCCGTCATCCGCGCGCACCGGACGCCGCGGCAGGCGCAGCGGTTTCTCAACGCCCTGCGCTATGACCACCACCGCGTGGGCACGACGCTCCGCTCCTTCCGCCAGGTGGTCCGCGAGGGCGAGACGCACTGCATGGAGGCGGCGCTGGTGGCGGCCGTCGTCCTGGAGCAGCACGGTTATCCGCCGCTCGTGGTCAGCCTGGAGTCGCAGGACGACCTGGACCACGTCCTCTTCGTCTTCAAACACCGCGGGCGCTGGGGGGCGGTGGCGCGGTCGCGGGACGCCGGGCTGCACGGCAGGAAACCCGTCTTCCGCACCATCCGCGACCTCGTCTGGAGCTACTACGATCCCTACGTGGACTTCACCGGACGGCTCACCGGCTATGCGCTCGTGGATCTACGGGAGCTGACTTACGACTGGCGGTTCAACCGGCGGAACATGTGGTGGCTGGAGCAGTTCCTGATCACGTACCTGCACAACCCGCTACGCTCGTCGAACCGCCGCTACCGGCAACTGCGGAAGCGCTATGTCGCCTTCCGCAAGCGGCACCCTGACGCGCCGGTCGTCTACTATCGCGGGCGGGAGCGCTGGTCGTAGGGAACCGCGGCGGGTGCCGCTTCGGACAGGGGCCGCTGCTCCGGAGGCAGCAGCTCAGCCACCGCCTGTTCAAAGCGGCGACTCCAGGAACGGATGACCTCGCCGGTCAGCCTCCCCTCCACGCGCGGCACCGCAACCGGCGGGCCGATCCGGACCAGGACCGGGTGCCGCTGGATCTTCTTCGCGCCCACCGGCATCGTGCGGTGGCTACCGACGATGGCGATCGGCAGGACCGGCACCCCCACCTTTAGCGCCCAGTAGGCGGCCCCATCTTCAAAGGGCTGCAGCCGGCCGTCCAGGCTGCGCGTCCCTTCGGCGAAGATCCCCAGCGCGAGGCGCCGGCGCAGCACCTCCAGGCCGGCCCGGATCGCTTTGCGGTCCACCTGGCCGCGCCGCACGAAGAAACTCCCCACCGAGCGGAGCCACAGTTTGACCAGCGGATGGTGTGCCAGTTCGACCTTGGCGGCGAACGCGATCCGGGCCCGCACGGCGCGGGTCACGAGCGGGGGGTCCACCGCGCTGGCGTGATTGGCGACGATGATGTACGGGGGCCGCGGCTCATGCTCCCGCCCCTCGATGCGGAAGCCGAACGCCCGGCGGAAGTACCAGGCGAAGACGGCGACGTTCAGCCTATACCACATCGGCCCGCCCCCGGCACAGCGCCAGGACCTCCTCCACCACCTGATCCGCGGTCTTCCCCGTCGTGTCGACGACCACCGCATCCGCCGCGACACGCAGCGGCGAGTGCGTCCGCTCGCGGTCCCGCCGGTCCCGCTCCTGCTCCGCCGCACGGAGTTCCTCGAAGGACACCTCCGCCCCCTTCTGCCGCAGTTCGTTATAGCGGCGGCGGGCGCGCTCCTCGGGGGTCGCGTTCAGGAAGACCTTCACCTCGGCGTCGGGAAAGACCACCGTGCCGATGTCCCGCCCTTCCATCACTACGCCGCCTGAGGCTCCGATCTGCCGCTGCAGCGCCACCAGCGCCTCCCGCACCGGCGGGTGGGTGCTGACACGGGAGGCGGCCTCGCTCACCTCCGGCGCCGCCACTGCTTCGGTCACGTCCTCGCTCGCCGCGAAAAGGCGCGCCCCTTGCGGCGTCTCGCGGAATTCAAATCCCAGGGTGCGCGCGATCTCGGCCAGCACGGCGGCATCGTCCAGCGGGACACCGCGGCGGAGCGCCTCCCGGGCCACGGCCCGGTACATCCAGCCGGTATTGATGTAACGGAAGCCCAGCGCCCGAGCCACACCTCGGGCGACGGTGGACTTGCCCGACCCCATCGGCCCGTCGATGGCGACAATGAGCCGGCGCTTGACCGCATCCGGCATGGTTGCCCTGGGAATTCCCTCAGCCGGCGCGGCCTTCCTCCCCATCACCGTCACGTGCGGCCGCCCCGTCAGCGGATGCGGCCGCACCAGGACCGTCGCACCGTAGACCCGCCGCAGCGCCTCGGGAGTGAGTACCTCCTCCGGCGCGCCCAGCGCCGCGATCCGCCCCCGCTCCAGCAGCACGAGGGTGCGGCAGTACATCGCCGCCAGGTTGAGGTCGTGCAGCGCCGCCACCAGCGTGAGTCCGCCCGGGAGCAGCTCCAGCAGCAGATCCATGATCTCCAGCTGCACCGCGATGTCCAGGTGCGCGGTGGGCTCGTCCAGCAGCAGGATGCGCGCGTCTTGGGCCAGCGCCCGGGCGATGAGCACACGCTGCCGCTCACCGCCGCTGAGCGTCTCCGCGAACCGGTCCCGCAGGTGGTCGACGCGCGTGCGGCGGATCGCCTCCGCGGCGCGCTGCCGGTCGGTCTCGCCGATCGGTCCCAGGCGCCGCAGGTACGGTGTGCGGCCCATCAAGACCACTTCTTCCACGGTGAATCCGGCGGGCGGTCCCTCCACCTGCGGCACCGCGGCGACCAGACGCGCCCGCTCCCGCGGAGCCAGTGTCGCCGCTTCTCGCCCGTCCACCGTGACGGCCCCCGCCGTGGGCGGCAGGGTCCCCGCGATCGCCCGCAGCAGCGTCGTCTTCCCGGCGCCGTTTGGCCCGATCACGCCCACGAACTCCCCCGGCGCAATGCGTAGCGTCACGCTGTCCAGCGCCGGGGCGGCGGCAAACCGCACCGTGACGCCGGCGAGATTGATGGCGGCTGCGGCGACTCGACTCACGGCAGTGAGAATGCCTCGCGGTGCAGCAGGCGGGCGATGCGCTCCAGCCCGTCCACCAGCCGCGGTCCGGGGCGCGAGACGAGATCCGGGTCCAGTTCATAGATGCGGCTGCGGCGCACGGCCGCGACGCCGGCCCACCCTACGCGAGCGGCCACGCGCTGCCGTCCCGCGTAGGTCAGCAAGATGACTTCCGGATCGCGGCGCACGACGGCCTCGGGCGCCACCTGCGGCCAGCCGTGGAGGTCGGCCATCAGATTGCGCCCACCGGCGCGCCGCACCAGGTCATCAATGAACGTCCCGGCACCGGCCGTCTGCAGCGGCTCACCCCAAATTTCCACGTACACGCGGGGTGGGGCGCGCCCGCGCACCCGGCGCTCCACAGCCGCCACCCGCGCGCGCAGGCCGCCGAGCAGCCGGCCCGCCGCGGCGCCGCGCCCGGTAACGCGCCCGAGGAGACTGATCTGCGCAAAGGTCTCCTCCAGGCTGCGTGCCTCTACGGCCAGCACCGGGAGCCCCAGCCGGATCAGCCGTTCCAGCTGCCCCTGCTGCAGACCGGCCACGCCGATGACGAGGTCGGGCCGCAGCGCCAGGATCCGCTCCACGTTCAGGATCACGCCGCCCACCCGGGTCTTGCCCCGCAGGCCCGCGGCGGGATAGTCATCCGCGTCGCTGATACCGACGATGTTGTCCCCCAGTCCCAGCGCGAAGAGGATCTCGGTGACGCTGGGAGCCACTGAGGTAATCCGCCGCGGCGGACTCGGGATGGTGACTTGGCGCCCCAGCGCATCGCGCACGGTGAGGGGGAATGCGGCCGCCGCCCGCGCCCCGTGGGGAACGGGGAACGCGAGGGCGCACACGAGGGCGACGAGACCCACGCGCAGCCGCCCCGCCGGGCGCGAGCAGGAGTTCATCATCAGCCGAAGTATACGCCCAGGCATGAACCGAATCACCGTTGCAGACTTCGAACGCGTGGAGATGCGCGTCGGGCGCATCGTGCAGGTGGAGGACTTCCCCAAGGCGCGTAAACCGTCCTATCGGCTCCTCATCGATTTCGGCCCCTACGGGACGCGCCGCTCCGCCGCCGCCGTCCGCCCCTTCTACACCAGGGAAGAGCTACTCGGCCGGCAGGTCGTCGCGGTGACGAACTTCCCGCCGCGGCGCATCGCCGATTTTGAGAGCGAGGTGCTGGTGCTGGGCGCGGTCGAGCACGGGGGGCGGATCGTCCTGCTGCGCCCGGACGCCGAGGCCGAACTGGGGGCGTGGATCGCATGATCCCGCCGCCCCTTCCCCTGGGACGCCAATGCGACGGCGTGGGCGGCTAGATCCGACCGGGGCGCAACAGCAGGATGATGAAGCCGCCGACGATGAGCAGCAGGGCGACGATGCGTTCGCCGGTCTGGGAGAACAGGTCGACGTTGCGGATCAGCAGGTAGACGCCGCTCAGCAGCAGGATCACGCCGAGCATGCGCATCCGCCGGGCTTCCGGATCTTCCAGGCCGTGCTCCTGCGGCAGGACCGGGTCGGTCACCACCTGCGTGGACGGCTCCTCCGGGACGACCAGCACCATGATCAGGTAGATCAGGACGCCGACGCCGCTCCAGAGGCTCAGCAGGATGAACCCGAGGCGGATCGGCGTGGGGTCCATGCCGAAGTAGCGGGCCAGGCCGCCGCCCACACCGGCGATCCAGCGGTCCTCCCGCGACCGGTAAAGCCGCTTGACCTCCATGGTTCCCTACCCCGGCGCGTCCACCATGCGCCCCTCTACCATAATCACACCGCGGGGCGCCGCTTCATAGGCCGCGATCACCTGCTTCCCCGTGTAGCCGCGGCCACGCCGTCTTCCAGATCCAGGATGATCGCATCCGCGGGCAGGGTGCGGAGGAGTGGGACGTCAGCCGCCATGCCCGGCGGCGGTCGAGCGCGTGATCAGGCCGCGCACCCAGGCGAGGACGTGCCGCCACAACGAGCGGGCCTCCACGTCCTCCGCCGCGACCACCGGCTGGCGCGCCACCAGGCGGCCGTCGGCGTAGACCATCAGTTCCCCGATGGGCATGCCGCGCCGGATCGGCGGCAGGAGGTCCGGTGGCAGGCGCACCTCCCAGTGGAGCGCGGCGCCCCGCGGCAGGACCACGTAGACGTCCTCCGGCACTGCGGCGGAGACCAGCTTGTCCGCCCGCGGCAGGGGACGGCGCGCCAGCACCACTTCCCGCGCGGCGACGCGGACGAGGCGGAAGTGGGAGAAGCCGTACTCCAGCAGCCGCGTCGCGTCGGCGAAGACGTCGGGACTGTCCAGCGCCACGGCGATCAACTGCCATCCCCCGCGCGTCGCCGAGGCCACCAGACACTGCCCCGACTCGGGAATCCACCCGGTCTTCACGCCGTCGGCGCCGGGCAACCGCCAGAGCAGTCTGTTCCGGTTCACCACGACGCGCGGCGGGAGGCCGTGCCGCATCCAGGTGAAGGTCTGCTGCCGGACGAGCGCCGCGAAGGCGGGATGGCGCAGGGCGTAGCGCGTGATCAGGGCGAGGTCGCGGGCGGTCGTCAGGTGCTGCGGGTAGTAGAGGCCGTGGGGCACGACGAAGGTGCTGTCGCGGGCCCCGATCGCTCGGGCCTTCTGGTTCATCAGATCGGCGAAGCGCTCCACCGACCCCGCGACGGCCTCCGCCAGCGCCACCGCCGCATCGTTGGCCGATGCGAGGATCAGCGCGTTCAACAGATCGTCCGCCCGCCACCGCTCCCCGACCTCCAGGCCGATGGCGCTGCCAGACCGCTGCTCGGCCGCGCGCTTGGAGATCGGCACCATCGTGTCCGGGCGCAGGTACTCGAGGACGATGATCGCCGTAAGGATCTTCGTCGTGCTCGCCGGAGGGCGGCGCGCGTCCGCGGCCTGCGCGTAGAGGACCGCGCCGGTGCGCGCGTCCATCAAGATGGCGGAGGCGGCGAAGATCGGCGGGATCGTGCCCGCCGTTCCCCCGAGGACAGGCGCACTGCCAGCGGGTGCGCCGTGGGCGTCGACGACCGGCGGCACCAACGCCACGGCAACAGCGATCGCCGCAAGGACCAGCGCGGTCCGCCGGTACGTCATGGCTTGCTGTCGGTCGAGGCCGGCGCGCCCGCCGCGGCGGCGTTCGGCGCCCCGCGGCCGAACGCTTCGATCGGCGGCAGGTCGCTCAGATCGCGCAGCCCGAAGTACCGGAGAAACGCGTCGGTCGTACCATACAGGATCGGCCGCCCCACCGTCTGCTTTCGGCCGACGGCCTTGATCAACCGCCGTTCCTCCAGCCGTTCCAGGATGTACTCGCTGCGTACGCCGCGCAGGGCCTCGATCTCCGGCCGGGTGATCGGCTGGCGGTAGGCGACGATGGCCAGCGTCTCCAGCGCCGCCTGCGAGAGCGGTTCACGCCCCGCGGCCCCCAGATAGCGGCGCACCGCCTCGGCGTAGGCCGGCCGCGTGCCGAGTTGGTAGCCGCCGGCCACCGCCTGGATCTCCAGCCCGCGGTCGGCGTACTCCTGCTGCAGCAGTTCGGTCGCGGCGATGACGACCTCAGGGGGAGCCTGCGTGGCTTCCACGAGTTGATCGAGACGCACGGGCTCCCCGCTAACCAGGAGTACGCACTCGATGGCACTGGCCGCCTCCCGGATGCGGGGGTCGGTCATCCGGCCTCAGCTCCAGACCGGCCCTCCTGGGGGATGCGGGCGTGGATGCGGATCGTGCCGAACCGCGCCTCCTGCATGACGCGCACGCGCAGCAGGCGGATCAACTCTAACAGGGCCAGGAACGTGACGACGATCTCCAGGCGCGAGGCCTCGGGCGGGAAGAGCGCATCGAACGGCACGCCGTCGGGATGCGCCGCGAGCAACGCCAGCACCGCGGCCATGCGGTCCGCGACGGTGATCCCTTCGGGCGGGATCTCGGCCCCGCGCTCCCGGCCGCGCGCCAGCACCTCCTGGAACGCGCGGAACAAGTCCGTCAGGGCCACGCCGGAGAGCAGCGGCTCGTCGGGTTCGTCCGGCGGGCGGAGGAAGACGCGCTGCTGATAGGCCTCCAGCGCGCGCAGCGCCGTCGCCACGTCTTTGAAGGCTCTGTAGGCCGCCAGCCGCTCTTCCAGCAGCTCTTCCAGGTCGCCGGCGTCGTCGACCGGGGGCTCCTCGGGCGGCGGGGGCTGCGGCAGCAGGGCGCGCGCCTTCAGCTCGATCAGGGCGGCGAGCATCCAGATCGTCTCGGTGACGTCGTCGACGTCGAAGTCGCGGCGGGCGTGGGCCAGGTAGTCGGCGGCGATGTCCGCGAGCGGGAGCGTCTGGAGGTCCACCTGCCCCTGCTGAGCGAGCCGGAGCAGCTGGTCCAGCGGACCTTCAAACGTGGCGGTGTGGACGACGAATGTGCCGGGTCGTGTGTTCGTCACGGTGTATGACGGCCCACCACGAGCGATGTGCTCTCCGTTAGGTACGGTATGCGGGCGCGAAATCCCTGTCGCGGCGCATCAGGCGCGGCAACCCGCCGCGGTCAGCGCCCGCCCAGCCCGGTGGCCAGTTGGACCAGCCACAGCAGCGGGGGTAGTACCAGCAGATCGGTGATGCGGAAGGAGATCAGGGCAATCAGGATCAGCACGCCGTAGGCCTGCAAGCGAGCGTAGGCGAGGCCCAGTTGCCCCGGCAGCAGGCCGATCATGATCTTCGACCCGTCCAGCGGCGGCACCGGGATCAGGTTGAAGACGGCCAGGACCGCATTGATGAAGACGATGACAAACAGCGGCCGCGCCAGCGGTGATCCCGCGGCCACCAGTCCCAGCTTGAACGGGAGGCCAAACAGAATCGCCAGAACCACGTTGGCGATGGGGCCGGCCGCCGCCACGGTGATGAGGCCGCGGCGCCAGTCCGGGAAATAGCCCGGGTCGATGGGAACAGGCTTCGCCCAGCCGAACCCCGTCAGGACCAGGAGGATCGTCCCCAGTGGGTCGAGGTGGGCCAGCGGGTTCAGCGTGAGGCGGCCGGCGCGGCGCGGCGTGGGATCGCCCAGCCGGTCCGCGGCGTACCCGTGGGCGAACTCGTGGAAGGGCGCCGCAATCAGCAGCGCCAGCGCGCGGAAGAGCAGGGTGGTCAGCGAGAGGCCGAGCACCTACGTCAGCGGCCGATCTTTCCGGATAAGGTCGTCATAGGTCTCTCGCTCGACCACCACGCGCGCCCGCCCCTCCCCCGCCAGGACGACCGCGGGCCGGGGGAAGCGATTGTAGTTGCTGGCCATCGAGTACGTGTAGGCGCCGGTGGAGAAGACCGCCAGGCGGTCCCCGGGGCGGATCGGTGGGAGCGCGGCCTCCCAGATGAGGACATCGCCCGACTCGCAGCAGCGGCCGGCGATCGTCACCGCCCGATCCACCGGGTCCGCGGCGCGGTCGGCCACCGCCGCCGTGTAGCGCGCGCCGTACAGGGCCGGCCGGGGATTTTCGAACATCCCGCCGTCCACCGAGGCGTAGGTGCGCACGCCCGGAATGGCCTTGATCGCCCCGACCGTGTACAGGGTCACCCCCGCGTCACCCACGATGGACCGGCCCGGTTCCACGTAGAGCAGCGGCTCCGGCAGGTCGTGCGCCTCGAGGGTCTGGCGGAGCGCGCCGGCCAGACCCCGCACGAACGTCGGGATGGACGGCGGCGCGTCCTCAGGAAGGTAACGGATCCCCAGCCCGCCCCCCAGGTTGAGTTCGGGAAAGGTGAGATTCAATTCCAGGCGCACCTCGGCCATGAACTGCACCATGGAGCGGGCGGCGAGGGCGAAGGGTTCCGGGTCGAAGATCTGCGACCCGATGTGGCAGTGGAACCCGCGCAGCTCAATGCCGGGGATCTCCAGCGCCGTTCGGACCGCCTGCATCGCCGCTCCGTCCGGCAGGCCGAAACCGAACTTCGAATCGACTCCGCCGGTCTGGATCGCCTTGTGCGTGTGCGGCTCGATGCCCGGGGTGATGCGCAGCAAGATCGCGGGCTGGGCCTGCATCTCCCGGGTCAGCCGGTCGAGCAACTCCAGTTCGTAGAGGTTGTCGACGATGATCCGGCCGACGCCCTCGGCCAGCGCGAGACGCAGTTCGTCTTCCGTCTTGTTGTTGCCGTGGAAGTGCAGCACCGCGCCGGGGACGCCCCCCCGCCGCGCGGTGTAGATTTCGCCGCCGGAGGCGACGTCGACGTGTAGCCCCTCATCGTAGGCCAGGCGGCAAGTCGCCAGAACACACATCGCCTTACTGGCGAAGATGGGCTGGCTGCGGGGGTACACTTCGCGCAGGCTTTCGCGGTAGGCCCGGCAGTTCTGCCGGAAACGGCCTTCGTCGATCACCAACAGCGGCGTGCCGTGGGTCTCGGCCAGGTCGGGCGCGCGGCAGCCGCCGATAGAGAGCACTCCGCGCGCGTCCACAGGGAAATCGTGCAGGACCATCGGGGTTACTCTACCAAAGCGAGCACCCGATGTCTGCCCTTTTGCGGGACGGTTAGGAGTCTTCGGTGAGCAGCGTTCCGGTAGGCGGCATCTTCCGCGGGTCGGCCCGCCAAACGAGGTAGGAGTAAGCGAACAGGCCGACGACGGTGGCGCCAAGGATGATCACCCAGACCGCCAGGGCCCAGGCCGTGCGCTCGACGGCCAGCAGGAGGGTCCAGAGCCCCAGCACGATAAAGAGCCATCCGCCGACGCGGTGCGTCCGGGTCCACGACTCCTGGCTGGTGAGCGTCCAGGGGGTGCGAATGCCGACGGACCAGTTGGGGCGGATCTTGTCCATCACGACCCCGAAGATGACCAGCATCACGCCGACCAGCAGCAGGCCGGCCGAGGCAACGTCGATCGGGTAGCCCCGGATCCACACGTGCACCACGCCGTAGGCGATGGCGATCAGCGAGAGTAAGGAAAAGCGGATCATGTTGTATGGGCCGGCGAACCGCTGGTAGTTGGCGCGTCCCGGGTCGATGCGGGGCAGGACCAGCAGGAAGAGATAGACCAGCAGCGCCAGCGCCGGCAGCAAGAGCAGTCCCTCCGCCTTGCCGCCGTAACGGGTGACCTCGCCCTGGAGGTCCCAGCGCACGGCGATGCGGTCAGGCGCCCAGGGCCAGGTGACCGCCGCCAGCATGGTCATCAGCGCGATCAGACCGATCTGGGGGAGCTCCCTGCTCCACGTGGCTTTCATCCCGGTTGCCCCTCTCGTGACTGCCAGACCGCCCCCCGTGGCGCGCCATCCCGGTGCGCCCCGCGGGCGGTCGTCACCTACTCTGTGCCCCGAAGGCCCGCCGTCCAGGCGCGCGCAGGGCGTCAATCGTGGCCCCCGGGTGGAGTGGTACACTGAAGCCGGCGAGACGCGGAGGTGCGAAGATGCGCGAGGTTGTGATCCTGAGCGCGGTGCGCACGCCGATCGGGCGGTTCCTCGGCGGGCTGTCCACCGTCCCGGCGCCGCGGCTGGGCGCGGTGGCGATCAAGGCGGCGCTGGAGCGCGCGGGGGTGGCACCCGATCAGGTCGATGAGGTGATCATGGGCAACGTCCTCTCCGCCGGCATCGGCCAGGCGCCGGCGCGACAGGCGGCCATGGCCGCCGGCGTCCCCGAGACCGTCCCCGCCACCACCGTGAACAAGATGTGCGGCTCCGGGCTGAAGTCCGTCATGCTGGCGGCGCAGGCGATCCAGAGCGGCGACGCCGACATCGTGGTCGCGGGCGGGATGGAAAGCATGAGCCTGGCCCCCTACCTGCTGGATCGCGCCCGCACCGGTTACCGGTACGGTGATGGCGCCGTCGTCGATTCCCTGCTGCGCGACGGTCTGATCGACGCCTACAAGAAGATCCACATGGGCAGCTGCTGCGAGCTCCTCAACCGCGAGTACCGCTTCACGCGCGAGGAACAGGACGCCTACGCTGTCCAGAGTTACAAACGGACGCTGGCGGCGATGGACGAAGGGAAGTTCGCCGCCGAACTGGTGCCCGTGGAGATCCCGCAGAGCCGCGACGGCCAGGTGAAGGTAGCCGAGGACGAGGAACCGCGGCGGGTGAACTTCGAGAAACTTCCCACTCTTCCCCCGGCCTTCGATTCGGACGGGACCGTCACCGCCGCCAACAGCAGCAGCATCAGCGACGGCGCCGCGGCAGCGGTGGTGGCCGCCGCGGACGTCGCCAAGCGGCTCAACGCAAAACCCCTGGCGCGGGTCGTCGGCCAGGCGGGCGCTGCGGGCGCGCCGGAGTGGTTCACGGTGCAGCCCTCCGCGGCCATCCGGCGGCTGCTGCACAAGATCAACTGGGCCCTGAACGAGGTGGACCTGCTGGAGATCAATGAGGCATTCGCCTCCGTCGTCCTGGCGGCGATACGCGACCTGGAGTTGAACCCCGACCGGGTGAACGTCCACGGCGGCGCGGTCGCCCTGGGTCACCCCGTCGGCGCCAGCGGAACGCGCCTCCTGGCGACGCTCCTGCACGCCATGGAGCGGTACGGCAGGCGGCGCGGCATCGCCAGCGCCTGCCTCGGCGGCGGCGAAGCGGTCGCCCTGGCGGTGGAGCGCGTCTGAACGTCCCGGCCCTCGCCACCCTCGCTCTGCTCGCGGTGGGGATCGGCGCCCTGATCGTGGGGCGTTGGTCTCCCGATCTCGTCGCGTTCGGCCTCCTGCTGGCCCTGGTCCTCGGCGGGCTCGTCCCGGTCGATCAGGCGTTTTCCGGCTTCGGCTCCGCGGCCGTGATCGCGGTCGCCGCGATCTTCATCATCAGCGCGGGGCTGGAACGCACCGGGGTGGCCGCGCTGGTCAGCCGGCCGCTGCGGATCATGGCGGGTCGCTCCTACGTCCGGCTCATCGTCATCCTCATGGCCGTCACCGGGCTCCTCTCCGCGTTCATGAACAACCTGGCCGCGGTGGGGGTGCTCCTGCCGGTGACGATGGCCATCGCCTACCGCCGCCGGACGAGCCCCAGCCTCCTCCTTCTGCCGCTCGTCTACGCCGCCCGCTTCGGCGGCAACCTGACGCTGATCGCCGGTCCCACCAACCTCCTGCTGGCGGACATCCTGCACCGCCGCGGAGTGGCCACGCTGCGCCTCTTCGACTTCCTGCCGATCGGCCTGCCGCTGCTCATCGTCGGCACCGCCTGGATGGCCGCGGTGGGATGGCGTCTGCTCCCCCGACGCCCCCCCGAGGAACTCCTCCGCGCGATGCGGCGCGGCGCGCGCCTCGTGAAGGTGTATCGGCTAAGTGAGCGGCTGTTTGAAGCCCGCATTCCGGACGGTTCGCCGCTGGCCGGCAAGACGATCGAAGTGAGTGAATTCGGGCTGGCCCACGGACTGACCGTCGTCGCGGTGACGCGCGACGGCGAGCAGACGCCGGCGCCGCCCAAGGATCTGACCCTGCGCCCCGGGGACCGCCTGGTGATCGAAGGGCGCCTGGATGAGCTCCTGCAGGCGGAGGCGTTTGCGCGGATTGGACTGGAACTGGCGAAGGCGGAGGCGTCTCTGGACACCCTGGAGGCGGGCATCGTCGAGGCGATGGTCGCGCCGCGCTCGGCGCTGGCGGGACGGACGCTGCGTGACATCGGCTTCCGCGACCGTTACGGACTGACGGTGCTGGCGGTGTGGCGGGAGGGCCGGCCCATCCGCACGCGGTTTGCGGACATCCCCCTGCGCGCTGGCGACGGTCTCCTCATCCAGGGACCGCGGAAGGCACTGACGACACTCGGCAGCGAACGCGACCTGATCGTCTTTGACGCGGAGAGCCCATGGCCTGACCGCGAGGATCGGCGCACCTATGCGCTGCTCGCCGCGGCGGCCCTGATCGTCCTGACGCTGGCCGGGATTCCCGTGGCGGTGGCGGCGGCACTGGCTGCCGGCATCATGATCACGAGCGGCGGCCTGACGACCGAGGAGGCGTACCGCGCGATCGACTGGCGGAGCCTGGTGCTCATCGGCGCCATGGTGCCGGTGGGCGTGGCGCTGGAGCGGACGGGAGCCGCGCAACTCGTCGCCACCGCCCTCGTCCGCGTCCTGGGCGGTCACCCGCTGGGGACGCTCGCGGCCTTCCTCATCGCGGCGACGGCGATCGGCCACTTCGTCCCCAGCATCATCCTGCCGGCGATCCTGGCGCCGTTGGCCATCGACGCCGCGACCGCGCTCCACACCTCTCCCCTGCCCTTCGCCATGGCGATCATCGCCGCGACGGGGATGGGGCTCCTCACCCCGTTCAGCAATCCTGTGATGCTGATGGTGATGGCGCCGGGCGGGTACCGGATGAAGGACTACGTGCGTTCGGGACTGCCCCTGGTCCTCATCCTGCTCCTCCTCATGCTGGTCGTCCTGCCGCTCGCCTATCCGTTCTAAGAACCCGTGGCGATGGGCATAATCCCTTTGCGGGTCAGGGCTCTCCCTCCCGACTGATTGACACCGGGAAACCGCCTTGCCATACTAGGTTCCCGTCTCGACGAGGACACGGCCGCAACGCCGGGGCGATTCACCAAGGCCACACAAACCCCGCTCCGGCGCAAGGGCGGCAGCCTCTCCAGGACGGGATTCGGGACCGTGGTCGCGACTGCCGAGAGGACAAGCAGACCCCACTCGGCGGGGACCGCGGTCCCGCCGCTTTAGGGCCGGTTCACGGAGGGGTGCGCGGCGGGGTTACTGGGTTTTGGCGGGCTGAGCGTAGCGAAACTGCAGCCTGGCGCGGTACGCGTTCAGCTTGATCCGCTCGCGGCGCTGCACGGTCACCTGCAGGCCGATCGACTGTAGACCTTCCACAAAACCTCCCCGGAGTTTCAGGGCGGTTTGCAGCGTCAGGGGTTCGCCGATGGCGACGACGGCAAACGGCGGCCGCATCGCCACCTCGCCGACCAGGATGTCGTCGGCGTGGTCGCGGAACCCCGTCGTTGCCAGAACGCGCACGCCGTTGACCGCCACCGCCTCCGCCCCCGCCGACCAGAGTTCGTTGACCAGGCCGGCCAGGTCCGCCGCGCGCATCAGCACCGGCAGGACGCCGCCGGGGAACTCCTCACTCTGTAGGCGGACCACGACGCCCGGCCCCTCCACCGGGGTGAGGCCGAGGATGAGGCGGAGTTGGGCGAATTCCTGGGCCATCGTCTCCGCAGCCCCGCGCCCCTCGGCGACGGCGCGCTGGTAGGCCTGCACCCGAGAAGTCAGTTGGCGGATCTCCGCCTCCAGCGCCAGGCGGGCTTCCTCCTGCTGCTTGAGCAGGACGGCCAGTTGCTGGACGCGCTGCGTGGGCAGTTCGACCTGGGCGCGCAGCGGTTGCCCGGCCCGCCACTGGGCCACAGCTAGGAAGCCCGTGACCAGCAGGATGATGGTGAGGGAAACCTGCCAGGTGCGCATCGGCTGATCACCCCCACATTTCGACGCCGCACGTCTGCCTCCCCGCCTGTGAGCGGCGTAATCGCCAGCAAGAGCGAGAGAATCGACGAAATCGGGAGAAACACTGCCCTGGCGTCCTCGAAACCGCCCGTGGCGTCCTCCGGAAAACTGTTGATTTCGCCTGCTCCGACCGCCACTATTAGGGGAGGAAACTAGCACTCGCGAGCCTGGAGTGCTAACAACCGACTCCCAACTCCATCCATAGGAGGGCCAGAGCAATGCCGGCAAAGCAGTTGCTGTACGACGAGAACGCGCGCCGCGCCTTGGAGCGCGGCGTGGAGAAAGTTGCCAGCGCGGTCCGGATCACCCTCGGCCCCAGGGGCCGCAACGTCGTCCTCGAAAAGAAGTGGGGCTCCCCCACGATCACCAAGGACGGCGTCACCGTCGCCAAGGAGATCGAACTGGAAGACCCCTACGAGAACATGGGGGCGCAGCTGGTCAAGGAAGTGGCCAGCAAGACCAATGACGCGGCCGGTGACGGCACCACCACCGCAACGGTCCTCGCCTCGGCGATGGTCCGCGAAGGGTTGAAGAACGTCGCCGCCGGCGCCAACCCGATGCTGCTGAAGCGCGGCATCGACAAGGCCGTCGAGGCGGTCGTCGACGCCCTGAAGAAAGCCGCCATTCAGGTCGAGGGGCACGAGGACATCGCCCACGTCGCCGGCATCGCCGCCAACGACACGGAGGTCGGCGAGATCATCGCCGACGCGATGGACAAGGTCGGCCGCGACGGCGTGATCACCATCGAGGAGGGCAAGAGCATCGAGACGAGCGTCGAGGTCGTCGAGGGAATGCAGTTTGACCGCGGCTACATCTCCCCCTACTTCATCACCGACCCCGACAAGATGGAGGCCGTGATCGAGGAGCCCTATATCCTGCTGACCGACAAGAAGATCAGCGCCGCCCGCGACATCGTCCCGGTGATGGAGAAGGTGATCCGCCAGGGCAAGCCGCTGGTGGTCATCGCCGAGGACGTGGAGGGTGAGGCGCTGGCCACGCTGGTCGTGAACAAACTGCGCGGCATCCTGGCGAGCCTGACCGTGAAGGCGCCGGGCTACGGCGACCGCCGCAAGGCGATGCTGCAGGACATGGCCGCGCTCACCGGCGGCCGCGTGATCTCTGACGACCTGGGCATCAAGCTGGAGAACGTCGAGTTCGAGATGCTCGGCCGCGCCGACCGGGTGAAGGGGGACAAGGAAGACACGACGATTATCGGCGGCAAGGGCGACCGGAAGGACATTCAGGGCCGGATCGCCCAGATCAAGAAGGAGATCGAGGACACCACCAGCGACTACGACAAAGAGAAGCTGCAGGAGCGGCTGGCCAAGCTCGCCGGCGGGGTCGCCGAGATCAAAGTGGGCGCCGCCACCGAGACCGAGATGAAGGAGAAGAAGCACCGCTTCGAGGACGCGCTCAACGCCACCAAGGCGGCAGTGGAGGAAGGCCTGGTGCCGGGCGGCGGCACGGCCTACATCCGCGCGCTGGAGGCGCTGGCCAAGGTGGAGGCCGAGGGCGAGGAGGCCATCGGTCTCTCCATCGTGCGCCGCGCGCTCGAGGAGCCGACCCGCCAGCTGGCGGCCAACGCCGGCGCCGAGGGCAGCCTGATCGTGGAGCGCCTGAAGCGGGGCGATGGCCGGATGGGCTACGAGGTCCTGAGCGGCGAGTTCACCGACATGGTCAAGGCCGGAGTGGTGGACCCGACCAAGGTCGTGCGCCTCGCCCTGCAGAACGCGGCGAGCGTCGCCGGGCTGCTGCTGACGACGGAGGCCGTGGTCGTAGAGAAGCGGGAGAAGAAGAAGGCCGCCATGCCCATGCCGGGCGGCGGTGGCATGGAGGACGAGTTCTAGGCAGAGCGCATGCACGGGGATCGTTCCCGGGGCGGGCGGCAACAGCCCGCCCCGGTTCGTTTCCTCCGCCGTCCCGCCCGCTATCCGGCAGGGCGCCTCACGCCGGGCCTGTCTCCGCGGGTATAAGGCGATCGACACCTCGACCCCAGTCCTGGTGCTCGAGGCCCGCTACGGCGGCCTGGGGGTGGCCCTCGACGCCCTGATCTAGTCGTATCTGTAGGGGCCGGTCCTTCTACCGCCCTGTGGCGAGCGCCGGGACGGCGCGGCGGACAAACGTCGGTCGTACCAGCGGTCCGGGGGGAGCACCTGGTTCAGCCAGCCCTCCCGCACCCACCAGCCCTGGATCTGCATCACGCTCTCCACGTTTATGTGACCCTCTGCCTGGAGGAACGGCCACTGCATCCTCCGCACCAGGGCCTCGTCGTCGCCGGGGAACTTCTGGACAAGCGCCATGTTCCGGGCCGTCTTCCCCTCCGGGTACTGCCGGACACCCCGGAGATATCCGTTGATGAAGCGCTGTCCCAGACCAGGGTTGCGCGCCAGGAGATTCGGCCCGAACGTGATAGCGGCGCTCTAGGAGCGCGGCAGGATCTCGGAGAAAGGCGGACCATAAAGGTGTTGCTCCGGTCTCCGGGGCCAGCGTAGCCTTTATCGGCCACGATTCGGAGCCTGGCACCTCGCCCGATTGCTTCCATCAGGCCCGCGCTGAACGTGCCGCCATACGCGTCGAGTTGGCCGGCGATGAGGGCAGGCCAGGCTTGGTTCGCTTCCCGTATCTCGATGAGCCGCACGTCCAGACCCCACCTCGCGAAGTGCCCGTCCTCGAGAGCGATGAAGACCGCAACGTTGCTGATCCGCTGGGCCGTTCCGACAGCGATCGGCGTGAGAGGCCCCGGCGCCGCCCGCCCGCCGGGCGGCGCAATGAACGCCGACACCAGCACGATGCCCGCTACCGCGCACCGGCGAGTGTCCTCACGGCACGGCGGGCGAAAGAGGGGTCATACCAGCGCTCAGCCGGCAGGGCCTTCCCCAGAAACCCCTCCCGGACCCACCAGGACTGGATCTGCATCACGCTCTCCACGTTCACGTGACCGTCCCGCTGGACGTACGGCCACTGCATCCTCCGAACGAGGTCCTCATCGTCGCCGGTGAATTTCTGAATCAGCGCAACGTTGCGCGGGGTCTTGCCTTCGAGGTACTGCTGAACCCCGCGCAGGTAACCATTCATCAACCGCTGGCCCACACCGGGGTTGCGGGCGAGCAGGTTTGGGCCATAGGTAATGGCCGCATACTGGGCGCGCGGGAGTACATCGAACATGCCGATGACCACCTTCGCCAGCCCGAGAACTTCCAGCCTGGTGACGAAGGGCTCACTGACCAGGGCGGCATCGAGCGCCCGCGCCCGGAACGCGTCGGGCAGGGCAACCAGCGGCACCATCTGCAGCGTCACATCCTGTTCGGTGATCAGCGCGCGATCGCGGAGAACCCGGAGGAGAAACAGACCGCCGACCGAGGTGCGTGTGCCCGCCCCGATCCGCATCCCCCGGAGATCCCGCAGGGTCCGGAACCGGCCCGACGCGATGAGGTCCTGCCGCACCATGACCGCGCTGCTCCGGTCTCCCGGACCGATGTAACCCTTGTCCGCGACAATGCGCAGCCGCGCCCCCCGCATGATGGCCTCCATCAGGCCTGCATTGATGGCGCCAGCGTACGCGTCCAGCTGTCCGGCGATGAGGGCAGGCCAAGCCTGGCTCGATTCGCGGATCTCGACCAGACGCACGTCGAGGCCCCACTGCGCGAAGTACCCTTCTTCCCCCGCGATGAAGAGCGGCGCGTTGCTGATCCGCGCCGTGCTCCCGACCGTGACCGCTGTCAGCCCGCCGGGGGCGGCCGCCGGCTGCCCGAGGGGGAGGACCGCGAGGAGCGCGAGCAGCGCGAGGGCCGGGGCGGCGGACCGAGCGAGCCCTTTCATGATGCTGTTCCGCCATTCCCCTCTGAACCGGAGCCTCTCCACAGTTCCCCACGGTCACGGTGGAGGTGGAGGACCTTCCCCGACGCCGTCGCCAAAGGCTCCCGGCGCAGCACCTGCACGGTGTCCGCCTCGTGCCAGACCTGCTCAATCAGCCGACCCGGTCCGGCCGAGAGATGCCGGCGGCGGATTTCTCTCAGCACGGACCGCCGCATGGCGGCGTCGTCAACTTTGCCCAGTTGTGGGCTGGCCAGCACGTAGAGCCGGGTGATGCCCCGCTCGTCTTCAGCCTCTACGAGCTGGTAGTGGCGGCTGTCCCCGCCGAACTCCCGCGGCAGCACTTCCTCCAATAGAGTGACCAGGTCCGGTCCGATGAAGGTCATTCCCTCCGCCGTTAGCTTCTCGAAACTCCGGACGGTGTGGATGTGCTGATGGAATCCCAGCCTGTCAAGGAAGCAGCCGCAGCGCCGCTCCTCCAGGCCGCCATAGTCACCGGACTCCACGTTCACCATGATGTGGCGCGTGTGAGGCAGGAAGCTCGTGAACAGGTAGGCCGGCACCGTTCCTCCGTCCCGGTCGACGACCCGGGGGTAGCAGCGCACGGCGAGACGGTCGCGCAGGACATGCAGGTCGTCGGCCTCCTGCCCCGCGGGACAGGCCCAGGCGGCATTCCCGAACTCCGCGAACGCGAACGCCGAAAGGATCTTGTAGCCGCTGCCTTCTATCTGTCTGCGCTTCAAAGGCGTCAGGGGTTCACCGCCGGCGTAGAAGGCGACGTCGCCCAATTCAAATCCCGCCTCCTCGGCCGCCCGGACCAACCGGAGGGCTGAACTGACAAAAGCGCACACCAGTACGCCCCCAGAGGCACCCGCCTGGCTAACGTAGCGCGCGGCGTCCACCGCGCGGTCGGCGGGCATCGGCTCGGGAAGCGGAATCGCCTGCCCCGTCAGGAGCCGGGCAAGCCGTACCAAGAATGCGTAGGATGGCTCCCCTCGGCGCAGCATCACGAACCACCGGATCGGCGGTCGGCCCATGATCGTGAACTGTATCGTGTTCCGGAGCCCGGCGAGTGCGGTTGACCAGACGATCGCCGGACGATTCGCCACCCCGTACTGCTCGAAGAGCCATCGCCGGTGGCGGACTCCATCCAAAAAGTCGCTGGCCGACACCTCCGTCGCCGTCCCACGGCTCCGGGAGCCACTGCTCTGGCTGCGGAAGATCCCGCGCACCAGCGGGTTGGCGAAGTCCCTCTGGGTGAAGTGGAAGGTGTATCCTCCGCGCGTGACGGGTTCCATCCCCTTGAACTCCCCCACGCGCACGTACACCCCATCCGCCCACAGTTGGTCGAGGGCAGCGTCAAGGCCCCGCGCGTGCACCAGTTGTCGGAGGCCTGGCAGGTCGTATCCGGCCAGGTCGAGCAGCGGGCGATATGGGCTGTTGGGATTCCCGAAAATGTGGCGTTCCGCCATCTCCAGGAAGTAGGTGTCGCGGCGGGCGACACGAGCCTCAAGTTGCTCGGCCACCCCGTCCGTAGAGGTCACCCGCTGGCGGAACAGGGACAGGATGCCAGAGGCAAACCTGATCTGGGCCTGGAGCGCGCGGAGCCGGTTCCCCACCATTCTCCGGCTACCGGTGGAAGAGGCCCTCGGCCCAGGGGAGGAGCCGGTGCTCGGCAAGGCGCAGGATGTAGGCAAATGCCGCCCCCAGCGCTGCCGCGACGAAGAGGCCCGCGTACACGTACTCCGTGCGGAAGGTCTCCCAGGCCAGCCAGAGGAAGGCCCCCAGGCCCGTACGCGAGGAGATGAACTCGACCCCAATGACCAACAGCAGAGACAGGCCCAGAGAGAGGCGCAGCCCCGCCAGGACCATCGGCATACTGCCCGGCAGCACGACGCGCCGGAACACCTTCCAGGGCTGCGCGCCGTAACTCCGGGCGACCTCGAAATAGGCCTCGTGGATGCCGCGCACGCCAGCCATGGCGTTGATCAGGGCGGGGAAGAAGACACCGATGGCGATGGTGACGACCTTCGAGGCCTCGCCGATCCCGAAGATGATCATGATCAGCGGAAAAAGGGCCAGCCGCGGCAGCGGGTACAGCGCGCCCACCAGAGGGTCGAGCAGCCGCCGGGTCGGCCGCGACCACCCCATCGCCAGTCCGACCACGACGCCGGGCACGGCGCCGGCGGCGAAGCCCAGTACAATTCGCTGGAGGCTGATGGCGATGTGGCGGGGCAGTTCCCCGCTGCCCATCAGCCGGACGAGCGTGCGGATGATCTCGCTGGGGGCGGGAAAGAAGAGGCGGGACAGCCACCCGGCCCGCGCCGCCATCTCCCAGGCCGCCAGGATCGCCACAGGGACCAGCCAGGCGTACAGACGCTCGTACCCCGCCCCCTCCCCCGCGGGAAGGGGCAGGCGTCCGGCCTCGTCAGCCTCCGGTTCGGGCTTTGCTTTATCGGAGAGTTGATCGGTGACGCTCATTGCTGTGACTGGTACCGGACGGCCGCCTCAAGGTCGCGCCAGATCAGACCCTTCAGGTCGGCGAACTCGGGAGTCTGGATGACCGCCAGCGCGCGCGGGCGGGCGAAGGGCACCTGGAATTCCGCTTTGACCTCACCGGGCCGCGCGGTCATGACCAGCACCCGGTCCCCCAGCAGGATTGCCTCTTCGATGTCGTGCGTCACGTACACGACCGGCCGGGGGTAGTCGCGGAGGATGCGCAGCAGTTCGTCCTGGAGGATGAGCTTCGTCTGCGCGTCGAGCGACGCGAAGGGCTCGTCCATCAGCAGGACCGCGGGGTCGGTGACGAACGCCCGGATCAGCCCCGCGCGCTGCTTCATCCCGATGCTCAGCTCGTGCGGGTAGCTGCGCACGAACCGGGCCAGCCCGGCGCGCTCGAGCAGCGGGAGTGCGCGGCGCTCGCGCTCAACCCGGGCCATGCCCCGCATGTCCAGCCCGAAGGTGACGTTGTCCATAACCGTCATCCAGGGGAAGAGCCCGTGGTCCTGAAAAACCATTGCGGTCAGGGGATTGCCGTTGTGCGAGCCGACGAAGTCCACGCGTCCTTCGTACGGATGCACCAGCCCCGCGAGGACCTTCAGCAGCGTCGTCTTCCCACAGCCGCTGGGTCCGACGAGACACACGAACTCCTGGGCCTCGACGCCAAAGCTGACCCGGCGAAGCACCTCCAGGGGGCCGTCCCGGTGCCTATAGGCCATCGAGATCTCATGGCAAGTGACGCGCATGGTCTCAGGTGTGCTTCAGCAGACCGGCGGTGCGGCTCCACGTTGCCCGGGCAATCGAAGAACCGGGCCGGGAGCCTGCCGGCGGCTCACTCCAACCACGTTGGGCTGAACTTCGCGACATCGATGTGTTCGAGAAACACATGACCCCTTCCTGCCCCCGAACGCAGAATGAGCCGTATGAAAGACGTTTCAAAGCCCCAAAAGGGGTAGTTGGAAGTCTATCGTTCGATCCTGCGGGAGAGTCGTCGCCAGGCCAGCCCCAAGGTAGCCTTCCAGCCTCCCAGGGCATGCTAGAATGGGCCGGGTACGGTGGCCGTAGCTCAGCCTGGTAGAGCGCCTGGCTGTGGCCCAGGAGGTCGCGGGTTCAAGTCCCGTCGGTCACCCAGCAACAGCGCGCCCGCCCTCCCCTCGCTTCCGAAAATCATCGGGCCGGCGGTCCAGATCCTGTGAAGCGTTGCCCGCGAAGGCGTCGCGGGAGTCACCTGCGTCAAGGAATCGCGCCCACCCGGGTCAAATCCAGGATCATGCGCTTCCGATCTCTTGTCTTGCTGACCATCGCCGCAATACTCTCGCCGGTCGCGCTCCGCACCTCTGTGCCCGCAGCGTACGGGGGCCCGGCGGAGATCGTGCGGGAGTATCCGGTGCCACCCGGGTCCCGGCCACACGACGTGGCCCCGGCGCGCGACGGCGGGGTCTGGTACACGGCGCAGGGGTCGGGTGACCTCGGCCATCTCGATCCGGCCACCGGGCGGACCCGGCACATCCGGCTGGGCGACCGCTCGGCACCGCACGGCGTGATCGTGGGACCCGACGGCGCGCCCTGGATCACCGACGGCGGTCTCAACGCCATCGTGCGGGTTGACCCGGGGACGGGCCAGGTCCAACGGTTCCCGCTGCCCGAGCGGACGGGGTACGCCAATCTGAACACGGCGACCTTTGATGGACGCGGGGTCTTGTGGTTCACCGGCCAGAGCGGCATCTACGGCCGCCTCACGCCAGCGACAGGGCGTCTAGAGGTCCTCAGCGCGCCGCGCGGCCGCGGCCCATACGGCATCGCCACGACGCCCGCCGGGGTTGTGTATTTCGCCTCGCTGGCCGGCAACTACATCGCGCGCGTCAACCCGGACACGGGCGCGGCCACGGTCATCGAACCGCCCACACCCGGCCAGGGAGCACGCCGCGTATGGTCCGACTCGCAGGGGCGCATCTGGGTAAGCGAGTGGAACGCCGGCCAGGTGGGGATGTACGACCCGGCCACGGGACGGTGGCGCGAGTGGCGCCTGCCGGGAAGTCGGCCGGCGGCCTACGCCGTTTACGTCGACGATCAGGACAAGGTATGGTTGAGTGACTTCGGCGCTAACGCGCTGGTGCGCTTCGATCCTGAACGCGAAAGGTTCGACGTCTTCACGCTGCCCAGTTCTCCGGCATCGGTCCGGCAGATCCTCGGGCGGCCCGGGGAGATCTGGGGCGCCGAGTCTGGCGTGGAGAAACTGGTCGTGATCCGCCGCCCGTAAGCATCTTCCAAAGCGTACCCACCGGAGGCAGAAGCGCATGATCGAACGCAGCGACATTGTGGATACCCTGGCAGGACTAGCCTTGTTCGCGGACCTCACCCGACCGCAGCTCGAGGCGGTCGCACACACCTTCGAGGAGGAGTGGTTCAACGAGGATCAGCGCATTCTCCGCCAGGGCCTGGCAGGATCCGCTTTCTACGTCATTCTCGAGGGCGAGGTCGCCGTCAAGATCGACGGCGAGAGGCGGTCGACCCTGGGCCGGGGCGACTTCTTCGGCGAGGTCTCGGTCCTGCTGGGCGGCCCGCCGACCGCCGACGTCGTAGCCGCACGCGCCGTACGCTGCCTCGTGCTCTCCGGGCCTGAGGTCGAGGGGCTCCTCATGACCTATCCGCGGGTGATGTTCCGCATGCTTCAGGCTCAGGCTCGCCGGCTGCAGCAGGCCAACCGATGGCGGAGTTGAACCGGCCCTTCGCCCCGGGCACCTACCCTGTCGTGATCGTCGGCAGTGGCCCCGGCGGCCTGCAATTGAGCTACTTCCTCCGCCGCCTCGGCATTGGCCACGCCGTGATCTCGTCCGACGAGGCGCCGGGCGGGATGTTCCGCCACTTCCCTCTGTTCGAGCGGCTGATCACGTGGTCCAAGCGCCACACTCCGGTACCCCTCAACAGCCGGCCCTACGACTGGTACGACTGGAACAGCCTGCTGGCCGATGACCCGTCCCATCGCGTGCTCGTCCCCGACTTCATGGACGGCACCTCCATCTTCCCGTCGCGGCAGGAAATGGAGCGCGGGATCGCGGCGTTCGCGGAGCGCAACCGGTTAGACGTCCGATACGGCTGTCGGTGGGTGGCCACCCGCCGCCACAACGATGGCTTCACGCTCGAGACCACAGACGGCGAGTATCACTGCCGGGTCGTCGTCTTTGCCGTGGGCGTCGCCGAACCGTGGAAGCCGGAGATCCCCGGCATCGAGCACGTGCCGCACTATGTGGAGATGCGGCCGGCCCGGGAGTACGCCGGGAAGCGCGTCTTCATCATCGGCAAGCGCAACTCGGCGTTCGAGCTGGCTGACGCGTTGCATCCGTGGGCCAAGCAGATCATCATGGCCTCACCGCGACCGGTGGTGTTTTCGCTGTACAATCGATCGCCCGCTGCATCGGTGCGAGCCCGGTACGTCATCCCCTACGAGGATCACCTCTTCGGCGGCGGAACCTTCGCCCTGGACGCGGCAATCGACCGGCTGGAAAGGCACGCGGACGGTTGGCGGATCTTCGCGACCGGGACCACCCACCCCGTGGCGTTCACCTTCGAGGCGGACGTCCTCGTCGCGGCCACCGGGTTCACCACGCCGTTAGCCGACCTGCGCGCCCTGGGGCTGAAGACGTTCAGCCACGACCGCATCCCGTCGCTGACGCCCTTCTGGGAGAGCGCCACTGTTCCGGGCGTCTACTTCGGCGGGACCGCTTCCATGGGGGCGGTGGGGCTGCGCAAGTACGGCCTGGGCAGCCTTTCGGGCGGCGTCGCTGGCTTCCGGCACAACATGCGCATCCTCGCCCTCCACCTGGCGCAGACCTACTTCGGCGTTGACGTGCCAAAACGAGAACTGCGGCCGGACGAGGTGGTTCCCTTCCTCCTCGCCGAGGCCAACGGGGCGCCCGAACTCTGGAACCAACGGGCCTATCTCGCGCGGGTCGTGTCGGTTCAGCCCGACGCGCGGGTCTTCGACGAAGGGGTCCTGCCGCTGCAATACTTCCTCGACAGCAGTGGTCCCGACGCCGTCGCCATCACGGTGGAGACCGATGACCACGGCGAACACCGGCCGGCGGCGTACGTCCGGCAGCGCGGCGCCATCAACGAGGTTGTACTCCCCGGTGACCCCTTGCTGAACTTCGACGGTCAGGAGCACCACGCCAGGCTGGCCGAGGTAGTCAGACCGCTGCTTCCCCCTGCCAGCCTTTGAAGAACACCTCATCGCCGCCGCGTCCCGGCGGCATGAATCCCGGGTGGGGAGGTCGAAGCAGAAGGCCCATGCCCTGGTAGAACCAGCGGCAGGAATCGGGTGCCGCGGCACGGAAACCCGCGGCCGATCGTCTGGTCTTCATCCAGGAGGTGCTCCGGTGAGTACCCCGACGGCCCCGCCGGCCGCGCGCCACCCCTCCGCCTCCCCCGTCTCTCGCGGCCGAGAGTGGGCCTCCCTGATCACCAGCGCCCTCGCCGTCTGGATGGGCGTGCATGCGCTGCGCAGTTTCTGGTCGATGATCGTCTGGAATGTCGCGGAGGACCGGTCGCCGCCGCAGATCGCCTTGATCGCCCTGGTGTTCTGGGGCATCGGCCTGCTGGCCTGGCTGGCGACGCGCTGGTTCGGCGGGCCGGAGCCGGCGCTGCGCTTCGGCGGTCTGTTCGCGCTCGCCTACGTCGCGAACCAGGCCGTCTCGCACTATCTGTTGACCCCGGCCTTAGGGATCGCCGGAGGGGTGCTCTGGTTGTGGTTTCTGCCAGCCCTGATCGTTGGCCTGGCGCGGCGCGGATCGACGGGCGTCCTCATGTCGGGGATTCTGCTGGGGCTGGCGGCCCAGGTGGCGCTCCAGGCGGCGCTGCACGGCCTCGATATGCCGGTGCTGCACGGCATCCGTCCGGGGATCATCGGTCTGCTCCTTGCCGCAGCCCTGTACTCTAGCCTGCGTGCCGCGGTCGGGTCGGTCGCCGGAACTCCCCGCGCCCAGGGTGGTGAGGCGGCCCCCGGATGGGGCCTGGCGGCCCTCGGTCCCTACCTCCTGCTGCAATTCACGCTCTTGACGAATCCGGGGAGGATCGCGGCCCTGACGGGGTGGGATCTCGCCGCGGCGGCGGGGTATGTTCTCCTGGGTCTGGTCGTCGCGGGCGCGGTGCTGCTTTGGTCAACACCCCCCACGCTCCGCGGCATCGCTGGCCTGCTCGCTGTCATTGCGCTGACCCGGCCCGCGTGGCTGACAGGAAACGGCATCTGGTTGCTGTTTGCCGCACAGGTCTTCGTGACCTTGGCGATGGCCGCGGCCCTGGCGCCCGCGCCCGGCGGTCGTTCCGGCCGGGTGTTTGGCGGAATCGTCGTTGCCGCCATGCTGTTCTTCGTCATGATGTTCCTCTACTACCGCCGCTACGGCTGGCCGGAACTCTGGTCCGTGATGGCCGCCCTCGCTGTGCTGCCGGCGATTCTGACCCGCCCGACCGTCACGGTCGGCGCGGCTCGCCAGGCGCTTGCCGCGACCCTCGTCGTGGCCGTCGTGGGCGTTGCGCTGTCATACGTTGGGCCCCGCCGTCCCACGGTCGCATCGGTCGCCCCGGCTGAACTCAAGGTCCTCGACTACAACATCCACGAGATCTTCAACGTCTGGAGCGTGCCCGATCCCGAGGCCGTCGCCCGGGTGATCGAGCAGTCCGGGGCGGACCTGGTGGGATTGCAGGAAGTCGGGCGGGGCTGGAACATCAACGGCGGTCCGGACCTGGTCGCCTGGCTGCGCTGGAGGTTCCCCCAATACCGGGTGATCTTTACGCCGCTGCTCGGCGATCTGGTCGGCATCGCCATCCTCAGCCGCTATCCCGTACCGGAGACCGGCTCGCTGCGCTACGCGAAGCGGAAGAGCCGCCTCCCCTACGGCCTGCAGTGGGCGACGATCCCGACGGCGGCGGGCGACCTGTTCTTCACCAACACCCACCTCTCTCCTTACCCCGGGTTCGAGCAGGACCGGCTCGCGCAGGCCAACGACCTGCTGAAGTTCTGGCTGGGGCGGGACCGGACCATCGTCGTCGGGGACTTCAACGCCGGACCGGAAGAGGAGGCCATCAAGTTGATCCTGGCGGCGGGACTGGTGGACGTCTCCGCGGCGCACGGGTTGGCCGAGGCGTTCACCTACCCGTCGGCCGACCCCTCCGAGCGGCGGGATTACATCTTCTCCTCGCGGGAGGTGGAATCGCTGGCGGCCGCCATCCCCCAGACGGCGGCATCGGACCATCTGCCGTTTGAGGCGCGGGTGCGGCTCCGCTAAGCGATCGCGGGAAGGACGCTAGCCGGTGCCGCCGTGCCGGCGGAGGATCTCGGCGACCTCGTGATGGCCGTTGTCCAGGGCCAGGCGCAGCGGGGTCCTGTGATTGTAGTCCGGGGAGTTGGCGTGGCCCCCGCGGGCCAGCAGCCACTCGACCATGGCCTTCTGCCCGAAGGCTGCCGCGCCGTGCAGTGCGGCATTGCCGCCCGTGCCAACGTTCACGTCCGCCCCACGAGCGAGGAGCAGTTCGGCGACGTCGATGCGCCCGCGGATGGCCGCGTGGTAGAGGACGGAGATGCCGTGGGCGCCCGTCGCGTGGGCCTGGCGTGGGTCCGCCTCCAGCATGGCGCGCACGCGGTCGGTCATGCCCAGCATTGCCGCCGCGCAGATTTCGATCGGCGCCCCGGCCGCCAGGAGAAACTGCGCCACGCCCTCCGCTCCGGTGTGCGCCGCCGCCCCAAGCGGCGTCTCGTCCCATCGGGCGCTGGCCTGCCGCAGATCGGGGTGCTGGGCCAGCAACTCCTTCACCCGGTCCAGATCGCCGTGGGAGGCGCCCACGAACTCGTCGATGAGGTCCTGCGGCAGCGCCATTAACTTCCGTGCAGCAGGCCCCGCAGTCGCGTGAGGGAGCGCGCCAGGACGCGGGAGACGTGCTTCTGGGAGATGCCGATGCGCTGCGCGGTCTCCACCTGCGTGAGCCCGCCGAAGAACAGGTAGTAGACCACCCGCCGCTGCAGCCGGTTGAGACGCTCGATCGCCTGATAGAGCACAATCTTATCCTCGATCGGCAGGTGGAACGACACGTACGCCCGATGGCGGATGCGGCGGTGGTTGAACGCAAATTGCTCCTCGTCCTCGCCCGCATCCAGCGAGACCGTCCGCACCGCCTCGCGCATCTTCAGGAGTTCGCGGAGGCCCTCCTCCTGAATGTTCAACTCGACGGCCAGATCCTCCAGGCTGGGGAACCGGCCCTCCTCGCTGAGGGCGCGGCCCACCGCCTCCTCGATCCCCCGGTTCAGGCGCCGCAGCCAGCGCGGCTGGCGGATCGTGTCCCGGTGGTCCCGCAGGTAGTGGCGGACCTCGCCGCGGACGAGATGGCCGGCGTACGTCTTGAACTTCGTCCCGCGCGTTGGATCAAAGAGTTCCAGCGCCGTGAGCAGTCCGACATATCCGACCTGCCGCAGGTCGTCCACGGGGACTCCGGCGAAGTTGAAGTCCAGGAGGGTGCGCTCGATCAATGGGGCGTAAGTGCTAACGATGCGCTCGCGCAGCGCCGGGTCACGCGTGTGAGCGTACTGCGCCGGCAACGCGTCCGCGTCGTCCGGGGGGTCAGGGGCCGCAAGCCGGACGGACCAATCACTCCGTCTTTGATGTGTGGCCATCTGCCGCAATCGCGCTCCGCCGAAAGGTGTCAACCATTCACGCATGCCCGTCCGGCGGCCCGGGTAGACGCTTCGACCAGGGCTCCCCGGCTCCTCCGAGCCACCCCGAGCGGAGGCGTAGAACCCGCGCCCGGCCCGCGCTCCGCTCGCTAGATTTGACACGACCGTTACACGAACCCCGTATCTATTAAGCGTACCGCACGCGGGCCGAATTCGGCCTATCGAGGGGGAGCGGATGAAACTCAGGTGGCTGATCATTGGAGTGATCGTCGCGGGGCTCGCGTTCGCCGCGGCGCCGGTGGTGCCGGCGCAGGCCCAGGCGAAGCGGGTGATCCGCATCGTGGCGACGTCGTATAAGTATGAGCCGAACCTGATTCAGGTGCGGCAGGGCGAGACGGTGGTGCTGCAGCTCGTCAACGAGGACCCGGAGAAGCGCAACCATAGCGTTGCCGCGGAGCTCTTCACCAAGATCCCGGTGACGGCGAGGGGAGACGTCTTCCGCACGGGCGTCTTCGAGGACCGGCGCTTCTTCGCCGTGGAGCCGGGGAAGCAAGCGGAGATCGAATTCGTCGCCAGTACCCGCGGCTCATTCGCGTTCTTCTGCGGGATCTCCAACCACGCCGCGCTCGGACAGGTGGGGGCGATCAACGTCCTGCCGCCCCAGTAGGCCGCAGACCAATTCCCCTGGCAACAGCAAGAGGGACGCGGAGGTTCGCGTCCCTCTTCAACTTTTCTGGTTCTCGCCGTTGACTCCAGCCCAGCGGCAGCGTGGAACGACCCTCGTGGAGGACATCGGGAAGCCCGGCCCAGACGCGGTTTCCGCGTTTGGGCCGTCTGGATTGTGGCGGGCCCGGAGGGATTCGAACCCTCAGCCTACGACTTAGAAGGCCGTTGCTCTGTCCATTGAGCTACGGGCCCCCGGCAAGTATCTCATCCCGCCGAACGTAGTATACCGCATCAAACTTCGGGGCAGACGGATGCGCTGCCGCCAGCGCTCACGCCGCCAGCCGGAACAGGCCTCCCACGCGTGTCTCCAGCCACTGGCGCGCCGCCTGAATCACGCGGTCGTCGTCGGTGCCGAAGGTCCCCTCCTCCGCCTCCACCTCGGTCTGCGGGAGGATCCCGCGGCCGTCCACCAGGATGCCGTTGGGCGTGAGGTACTGCGCCACCGTCAACTGCAGCACGGCTCCGCCGGGGAGACGCCGGAGTTCCTGCACCGTCCCCTTGCCGTAGCTGCGCGTGCCGATCACCGGCTGGCCGGCGTCCTGTAGGGCCCCCGCCACCATCTCCGCCGCGCTGGCGGTGCGCTTGTCCACGAGGACCACCACCGGGCCGGTGAACTTGAACCCGCCGGGGTTGACGTTCAGCCGGGTGCGCTGGCCGGTCTTGCCCACCAGCGTCGTCACCGTGCCCCGCGGCAGGAAAACGCTCGCCACGGTGATGGCCTCGTCGAGAAACCCGCCGGGGTTGCCCCGCAGATCGAAGATCAGCCCGCGAGCGCCCTGGCGCTGCAGTTCCGCCACGACCGCGGTGACCTCCTCGCCCGCGCCGTCGTCGAACTCTTCCAGCCGCAGGTACCCGACGCCGCCCGACAGGCGAAATGTCGTCTGCCGCAGGCCGATGATCTCCCGCACCAGCGTGATCGCCAGTTCGCCCCCGCCCCGGCGGATGCGGACGACGACGGAGGTCCCGGGGAGCCCACGCAGGCGGTTGACAACCTCCTGCGGCGGCATGCTGATCGTGGAGCGCCCGTCGATCTCCATCAGGATGTCGCCGCGCTGCAGGCCGGCCCGCTGCGCGGGGCCGCCGTCGATCACCTCGACGACGATTGGCGGGTGCACCTCCAGGTCCAGGACGATACCGACCCCGCTGTACCCGGCGGGCCGCGTGTCCCGGCGTCCCGTGGCCGGGAGGACCAGGCGCGTGAAGGGATCGCCCACCACGCGCAGCATCCCGGTGATCGCCGCGTAGCCCGCGTCGCGCGCCGCCGCCGCCGTGCCCAGGCGCCGTCCCACCGCGGCAACGGCCTCGCGCACAGCTTCCAGGTCGCGCGCGTCCTGACCGGTCAGGGTGACGGACTGCGGAGGCAAGCCCCGGCTGCGCAGGTACTCGTTCAGCCCGGCGACGGCGCCCTGCAGGAGATCACGCGGCGCTACGGGGCGGAGATATTCCTGGACGACGAACAGATACACCGCTTCGAAGGCGTCGGCGCCGACGGCGCCAATCTGCGCGGCGGCGGGAGCCGGAACCCAGGCTCCCAGCAACAGGATTAAGACGAGAGAAGGGACCAGTTGGCGGCGCATGGCCTCAGGCCACCCGCCGCACCGTGAGGAAGGAGAGCAGCAGCGCGCTCATCAGCAGGACACCCGCGGCTCCCGCGGTCAGGTTCGTCACTTCGGTGGGCCTGCTCTCCCACCCGATCACCCGGCCCAGGTGCCGGTAGGCCTGCCGCAGCGCCGCCGCCGATGTCGTGCGGTAGTAGGAGCCGCCCGTGATTTCGGCCATCTCCCTGAGTGTCTCCTCGTCCAGCCGCACCCAGATGGAGCGCCCGCCCAGGTTGAGGAACGTCCCCTCCGGCGTGCCGACGCCGACCGTATAGACCTTCACCTGCTGCTCCCGGGCGATCCGCGCCGCGTCGTGCGGCAGGATCCCCCGATTGCTTTGCCCATCTGACAGCAAGACCACCGTCGCCGACGGCAGGGACAGGCCCGGGGTCGGCGGCGGGTTGAAGGGGTCGCTCGGCCGCGCTCGGCCGGGCAGCGCCCACACCGCCTCCAACAGCCCGTCGCCGATGGCCGTGGCGAACTCGGTGCTGAGCAGGTCGATGGCATCCCGCACCCGCGCGTGATCCGCGGTTGGCGGGACGATCAGCGTGGCGTAGGAACTGAACGTGACCAGCCCGACCTTCAGTCCCGGCGGGAGCACGCGGACAAATTCCTGCGCCGCCGTCTTGGCGGCGTCGATCCGCGAGGGCGCGACATCCTGCGCCAGCATGCTGCGGCTGATATCCATGGACAGCACGACCGTGACCTTGTTGGACGGCACCGGCAGCGGCGCCACGGGACGAGCCAGCGCCACCAGGAGCACCGTGATCGCGATCAGGTAGAGGGCCGCGGGGAGGTGGCGCCGGATCCGGCCGCCGCGGGCCATCGCCGCTGCCAGCAGCGGCGCATTCGGAAACGCCACCGGGTGCGGCGACGGACGTCGCTGCAGGCGCGCGTAGCCCGCGACCAGCAGGGGCACGAGCAGCAGACCCCACAGCAGCACCGGCCAGACGAAGGGCAGGCTCATGGCAGCCGCCGGAACCAGATCATCGAGAGCAGGCCGCCGGCCAGCATCAGCACCCCCGCCGCGCCGGCGACGAGCGAGGTCATCTCGGTGCGCCGCCGCTCCCAACCGATGGAGCGGCCGAGTTGCCTGTAAATGCGCCGCAGATCCTCCAGGTTGGCGGCGCCGAAGTACTCCCCGCCCGTCTGGCGGGCGACCTCCTGCAGCATCGTCGGGTCAAACGGCACCAGGACCAGCTGGTTCTGGTAGGTCATCACCGTGCCGCCCTGCTGCCCCAGCCCGAGCGCGTAGATCTTGACCTTCGCCTCCGCCGCCAGCGCCGCCGCAGCGCGCGGGTCGGCACCGAGGTTCGAGACGCCGTCGGAGAAGATCAAGATCGCCGCCGGCGGCAGTTCGCTCACGGATGGCGGTGGGGCCGGCGGACCGGGGACGGGCGTCGGCGCAGGAGCCGGCACCTGCGACCCCTGCTGCGGCACGGGGCCGCGCAGCCGCTCCAGCCGGTCACCCAGGAATTCCTTCCGCAGCGGCAGGACGCGCAGCGCCTCCAGGATGGCGGAGCCGACGGAGGTAGCCTGCTGCGGCTGCAGCCGGTTCAGCGCCTCATCCAGTGCCTGCCGGTCGGTGGACGGGGGCACGAGCACGGTACCGTAATCGCTGAAGGCGATCAGCCCGATGCGGGCGCTGGGGGGCATCGCCTTGACGAAATCGCGCGCCGCGTTCTTGGCCGCCTCCAGCCGGTTCGGCTTCACGTCTTCCGCGATCATGCTCTTGCTGGTGTCGATGGCAATCACCACGGCCGCACGGTTCACCGGCAGTGGGATTGCGGCGATCGGCCGGGCCATGGCCAGCACCAGCAGCAGGACGGCGCCGAGATAGATCGCCACCGGCAGATGGCGCCGCCAGGCGCTGACGGGAGCGACCAGGTAAGGGAGGAGATGGCTGTCGGCCAGGCGTTCCTGCATCCGCCGCTGCCGACGCAGCACGGCCAGGTACGCCCACACCAGCAGCGGCAGGGCCAGCAGGGCCCAGAGCATCACCGGCCAGGTGAACGCCATCGTCCTCGCTGCTTTCGATAGGTGACGAACTTCACCAGCGGGTCCACCATCGCCCCCGCGGTGGAGAGTTCCAGCGTGTCCACCCGCGCCCGGCGCAGCGCGTCGCGAATTCTCGTTTGCTGGGCCGCCACCAGGTCACGGTAGGCGGTGCGGACGCGACGGTCCGAGGTATCGACCCAGGTCTGCTGGCCGGTCTCGGGATCGCGGATAGGGATGACGCCGACGTCGGGCAATTCCTCCTCCGCCGGATCACGGATCCAGACCGCGATGACGTCGTGCCGCTGCCCCAGGTCGCGCAGCGGTCCATCCCACCCCGGTTGGGTCAGAAAGTCGCTGATGACAAAGACCAGGCGGCGCCGGCGGAGCATGCGGCCGGCGTGGCGCACCGCCGCGCCCAGGTCGGTGAGGCCCCCCTCCCCTATCGCCGTGCGGTTCAGCACCTGCAGGATCCGCAGCGCCTGCACCCGTCCGGCGCGCGGCGGGATCACCGGGAGGTGCCGGCCGGGAAAGGCCAGGCACCCCACCTTGTCCCCGTGCCGCGTGATGATGTACGCGGCCACCGCGGCGAACTCCGCTGCGACTTCCCGCTTCAGATGTCGGCGCGTGCCGAAGCCCATTGAGGGCGAGAGGTCGACCAGCAGCCAGGCCGTCAGTTCGCGCTCTTCGAGATACTGCCGGATGAAGAGGCGGTTCATCCGCGCGGTGACGTTCCAGTCGATGCGCTTGATCTCGTCGCCGGGCTGATACTCGCGGACCTCGGCCAGGTCGAGGCTGGGACCGTAGAAGATGCCGCGGTAGTCGCCGAAGAGGAATCCGTCCAGGCGGCGGATGACTTTGAACTCGAGACGCCGCAGGACCTTCTCCGGCGTTTCCATTACGGCCATCGCGACTCTCCTGTCGGTAGTCCTTCGCCGCCTACCCCGTCGCGGCCGGGGGGACCACCTCTCCTGCCCGACCCTCATAGGGGTCGCCGATGTGCACGCGCGGCGCGGCGACGGCCTCCAGGATGCGCCCGACCAGCGCGTCCGGGGTGACCTCGTCCGCCAGCGCCTCGTAGGAGAGAACGAAGCGGTGGCGGATCACCTCGGCGGCCACGTCGCGGACGTCTTCCACCATCACGTACTCCCGCCCCCGCAGCAGCGCCAGGGCCTTCGCGCCCAGGATCATGTTCACCGAGGCGCGCGGGCTGGCGCCGTAGGCGATGTACTTGGCCATCTCGGGGAGTCCGAACTCCCCGGGCCGGCGCGTCGCCGTGGCCAGCGTCACCGCGTAGTCCATCACCTTGGGGTCGACGTAGATCGCGTCGGCCAGGCGCTGCATCGCCAGCAGGTCGTTGCTGTGGATCACCGGCGCCAATTCCGGCAGGCTGGTCGTCACCCGCTCCACCACGTCCATCTCCTCATGGTAGGACGGGTAGGTGATGACCACTTTGAACATGAAGCGGTCCACCTGCGCCTCGGGCAGCGGGTACGTCCCCTCGCTCTCGATGGGGTTCTGCGTGGCCAGCACCAGGAAGGGCTCGGGCAGCGGGAAGGTCTGTTTGCCGATCGTGACCTGCCGCTCCTGCATCGCCTCCAGCAGCGCCGACTGCACCTTGGCCGGGGCGCGGTTGATCTCGTCGGCCAGCACCAGGTTGGCGAAGACCGGTCCCTGTTCGACGTCGAACTTGCCGGTGTGCTGGTTGTAGATGCGCGTGCCGATCAGGTCGGCGGGGACCAGGTCCGGCGTGAACTGGATGCGTTTGAACTGGCAGTCGATCACCCGGGCGGTGGTCTTGATCGCCAGGGTCTTCGCCAGGCCAGGCACGCCCTCGATCAGGACGTGCCCCCGCGCCAGGAGCGCGACCAGAATGCGCTCGAGCATCAGATCCTGGCCGACGATGACGCGTTTGATCTCGTAGAGGACTTGCCGCATCGTGGCGGATGCCTGCTGGATGTCCGATAGTGAGGTGGTCACGGGAAACCTCCGCAGATTTGCCTCACTCTATCACTACCCGCTTTGGGGGGTCAAGGCGACGTCCTGGATGTTGATGCCGCTGGCCCGGGAAAGTTCCGGCCGGCGCGTTACGGAGTCTGGTAGTTGATGCCGCCGGTGGCGTTGACCGTGACCGTCCCGTTACCGGTGGAGTTCTGGATCGTGATGGTGTGCGCGGCATCGGGCTGGCCGAAGGCGGAGAAGGTGACGAGGTCGTTTGCGGCAGCAGTCACGCCGTCCGGCAACCGCGCATTCTCCGCGAAAGTGCCGCCGGCGATGACGTAGGCGGAGGACGCCGCGGTGAAGGTGACGGTGTACTGGACGCGCGCCTCCTTGGCCCGCTCCTGCCCCTCCCGCAGGTCGGTGGCCACCTGGACGATGCCGTACTGCAGTTGCCGCTGGGCGATGTGGCCGCGCCACGCACTGAACGAGAGCGCCATGACGACGGCGACCAGGCTGAGGACGACCACCAACTCCAGCAAGGTGAACCCGGCCGCGGATCGGGATCGGCTCACGGGCTCGCCTCCCGCCAGATCGGGCGGACCCCGGCCAGCGGCTCGATCCCGCTGACCATCTCAAAGAGCGTGGTCGTGGGGAAGTACGGCGGGGAGAAGCCACGGCTCATCCGCCGGTCGTAGTGGATGTCGCGCGCGTACCCGCTGAGCTGCTGGCCGGAGCCGTTCATCGTCCCGATGGGGCCGCTGTACTCCTCAATGATGCCGCCGATGATGTGCAGCGTGCCGATGTTCCGGGTGTTGTAGTTTTGGGCGTTGAATGAGCTGTTGAACCCGTCGCCGCGGATCCCCGCCATGA
>LDXQ01000015.1 GCA_001443485.1 Candidatus Sysuimicrobiota bacterium CSP1-3 | reverse complement strand
TTGTAGGACGCCTGCTGCACCGCCTCCGTGGCCCGCCCGATGCGGTCCATATCTGCGGTGCCCAGCGCGTCGCGTAACTCTTGGAGCGCCGCTTCCACGCGCTGCTTCTCATCGGCAGAGACCTTGTCGCCGTAATCCTTCAGCAGCCGCTCCGTCTGGTAGGCCAGGCTATCGCCGCGGTTGCGCACCTCGGCGGCCTCCCGCTTCTTCCGGTCGTCCTCGGCGAAGCGCTCCGCCTCCTGGACCATCTTCTCCACTTCGTTCTTGGCCAGGGTGGAGGTGCCGGTGATCTTGATGGACTGCTCCCGGCTCGTGGCCCGGTCCTTGGCACCCGCGTTGAGAATGCCGTTGGCGTCGATGTCGAACGTGACCTCGATCTGCGGCACGCCGCGCGGCGCCGGCGGGATACCGTCCAGGATGAAACGACCCAGCGTCCGGTTGTCGCGCGCCATCGGCCGCTCCCCCTGGAGGACATGCACCTCGACCTGTGTCTGGCCGTCCGCCGCGGTGGAGAAGACTTCGCTCTTGCGCGTGGGGATGGTGGTGTTGCGCGGGACCAGCACCGTCAGCACGCCGCCCAGGGTCTCCACGCCCAGCGAGAGCGGCGTGACATCCAGCAGCACCACGTCGCGCACCTGCCCGGCGAGCACGCCCGCCTGGATCGCCGCGCCGATGGCCACGACCTCGTCAGGGTGGACCTCCTTGTTCGGCTCCTTGCCGGTGAGGCGGCGCACGAGTTCCTGGATCATCGGCATCCGCGTGGCGCCGCCCACTAGGATGACCTCGTTGAGATCCTTCTCCGTCATCTTCGCGTCGGTGAGCGCCTGCTTCAGCGGGCCGATACAGCGCTCCACCAGGTCGGCGGTCAACTCCTCGAGCTTCGCCCGCGTCGTCACATAGTCCAGATGCTTGGGCCCGGTGGCGTCCGCGGTGATGAACGGCAGGTTGATCGTCGTCTGCACGACCGTGGAAAGTTCGACCTTCGCCCGCTCGGCGGCCTCGCGCAGCCGCTGCAGGGCCTGGCGGTCCTTGCGCAGGTCGATGCCCTGCTCCTTGCGGAACTCGTCGGCCAGCCAGTTGACGATGCGCTCGTCCCAGTCGTCACCGCCCAGGTGCGTGTCGCCGGAGGTGGCTTTTACCTCGAAGACACCCTCGCCAATCTCCAGGATGGTCACGTCGAAGGTGCCGCCGCCCAGGTCGAAGACGAGCACCGTCTCCGCGCCCTTCTTGTCCAGTCCGTAGGCCAGGGCGGAAGCGGTCGGCTCGTTGATGATGCGCAGCACCTTCAGCCCGGCGATCTCGCCGGCGTTCTTGGTGGCCGTGCGCTGCGCGTCGTTGAAGTAGGCGGGGACGGTGATCACGGCCTCGGTGACCTTCTCCCCCAGGTAGGCCTCCGCGTCCGTCTTCAATTTCTGCAGGATCATCGCGGAGATCTCTTCTGGGGTGAAGCTCTTCCCGGCCGCGGGGATGCGCACGACGGCCATGCCGTTCTGCCCGTCCTCCACCTTGTAGGGCACCATCGCCCGCTCCGTCTCCACCTCGCCGAGGCGCCGGCCCATGAAGCGCTTGATGGAGGAGACGGTGTTTTCGGGGTTCAGCACGGCCTGGCGCTTGGCCATCTGGCCGACCAGTCGCTCTCCCGTCTTGGTGAACCCGGCCACGGAGGGGGTGAGCCGACTGCCCTCCGCGTTGGGGATCACCTGCACCTCGCCACCGATCATAGTGGCGATGACGGAGTTGGTGGTCCCCAGGTCAATGCCGACGACGCGTGCCATGGTTACTCAACCTCCACTTTGATCGACTTGGCGCGGCCCCGCTCGGCCTTCGGGATGCGCACCTCGAGGATGCCCTGCCTGCAGGTGGCCTTCGCCTGATCCGCCTGCACGGAGGCGGGCAGACCGACGGCGCGCTCGAAGGAGCCGTAGCGCAATTCCCGCCGGTAGTAGTTGCGGCCCTTCTGCTCCTGCTCCGTCCTGGCCTCGCCCTTGACGGTCAGGGTGTCTTCCGTCACGGTGACGTCCACCTGCTGCGGGTCGATCCCTGGCATCTCCGCGCGGAACACGACATCCCCTTCGGTCTCGAAGAGTTCGACCGCCGGCTCCCACAGCGCCGGCGCCAAGGCCCTCCCTGGTCGGCGGGTGGTGAAGAGATCGTCGAAGAGACGCTCCATCGACTCCCGCAGGGAGGTCAGTTCATCAAAGGGATCCCACCGCCGAATACTCACCGCTGCCTGCCTCCTTTCCCTTCCCGTCCCTCGTCGCTTCGGCGCACGCGGACGGTGCGCCGCGTGATGCTCCAACTGGTATTGCCGCTACGGCCTTCCTCCCGCTGTTCGTAGACCTCCAGCAGCAGCTTCACGCCGGCCAGGTTGACGCCCAGTTCCTGCGTCAGGTGGCGGATCATCCGCACGCGCTCGATGTCCCGGTCGGCGTAGAGGCGGATGCGGTTCCGCCGCTGCGGGGATAAGAGCCCCTTCTCCTCGTAGATGCGCAGCGTCTGCGGGTGCACCCCGGCCAGATCCGCCGCGATGCTGATGACGTAGAGCGGCCGATTCCCCTGCCGATCCCTCACCGCGCTCTCCCTGGTACCGCGGTCACGTCCTCCAGCGCCGGTTGCTCGCGCCGTGGAGTATAGGTACCTAACAGTCTCATTGTCAATAGAGTTGACAATAGTATTGTAATATGGCGTGAGGCGTTGCGCCAGCGGGCGGTGAAATAGGGCCGCACCGGGGACCGTTGCCTGAGGAGAGGGAGTGGAGTACGCTGGGCAAAGCGAAGGACGAGACAGCGGAATCAGCGATGAGCCACAACCACGAGCCCACGGACACACCCGGGCCCGCCGGCGTGCGGAACGTCGTCATCCTCGGCGGCGCCTGCGCCGGGCTGACCGCGGCGATCTATGCTGCCCGGGCCAACCTGCAGCCCCTGGTGATTGAGGGCGCGGAGGCGGGCGGGCAGTTGATGCTGACGACCCTGGTGGAGAACTTCCCCGGTTTTCCCGAAGGGATCATGGGGCCCGACCTGATGCAGGCGATGCGCGCGCAGGCGGAGCGGGTGGGCGCCGCGTTCATCACGGAGGATGCTGTGGAGGCGGATTTCTCCCACCGCCCCTTCCGCATCCGCACGCAGAGTGGGGAGGAGGTGCGCGCCCGCGCGGTCATCGTGGCCACCGGCGCGCGGGCGAGGATGCTGGGACTACCATCCGAGGAGCGTTTCCTCGGCCGGGGCGTGTCCACGTGCGCGACCTGCGACGGGTTCTTCTTCCGCAAGCAGGACGTCGTCGTGGTCGGGGGCGGGGACAGCGCGCTGGAAGAGGCGCTCTACCTGGCCAACCTGGCCCGCTCCGTGACGGTGGTCCACCGGCGGGACCAGCTCCGCGCCAGCAAGATCATGCAGGAGCGCGCCTTCACCCACCCCAAGATCGACTTCATCTGGAACAGCGAGGTCGCCGACATCGCCGGCGACGGCAAAGTGACGGCGGTCCGCCTTCGCGACCGGGTCACCGGCGAAGTCACCGAGCGGCGCACCGACGGCGTCTTCATCGCCATCGGCCACAAGCCCAACACCGAGATCTTCAAGGGCCAGGTGGAGACGGACGCCCAGGGCTACCTGCTCCCCACCCACGGGATGATGTCCAGCGTGGAGGGCGTCTTCGTCGCCGGCGACGTGCACGACCACACCTACCGCCAGGCGATTACCGCGGCGGCCTTCGGCTGCATGGCCGCGATGGAGGCGGAGCGCTGGCTGCAGGGCGAGGCCGCGCTGACCCCGGTGGAGCACTGGGGGACCGCGGAACCCGTCGGGGAGTCGAAGGCCGGCGCCCCCAAGGGTGGGCCCGGCAAGGGCGCACGAAAGACCGCCCGGCCCTAGTACTCCGGCCCGCTCTCCGGGGGACTCAGTCAAATGCGACGGCGGGCCGCGCGGCCCGCCGGCAGTGCTTCCGGGCGCGTCGCGGCTACCGCACGGGCGCGCCGAGCGCGGCGTCCACGCGCCGCTTCAGCTCCACCTTAGGCATGTAGCCGACGATCCGCTCCACCAGCTGCCCGCCCTTGAAGACGCCAAGCGTGGGAATGCTCATGATGCTGAACTTCATCGCCAGGTTCTGGTTGTCGTCCACATCCACCTTGGCGACTTTCAACTTCCCCTCGTACTCCCGGGCGAAGTCTTCGACGATGGGCGCGATCAGGCGGCACGGGCCACACCACTCGGCCCAGAAGTCCACCAGGACCGGGGTCTCCGCCTTCACGACCTCCTGATCGAACGACTGCTCGGTTACGTGCACAGGCTTGGCCATGCGAACACTATCCTCCTCGACGTGCGCGAAATCCCTTCACACTATACCCGCTAACGACCGTGACGACCACCGTATTCCGCCGGCCGCTTGCGAGAACTTTCAGGGAAGATGACCGGCCAGTGCGACCGCGGCCGCCAGCCCCACGATGAGCAGGACCAGCACCGCTGCCGCCGGGAAGAGGCACCCGCGCCGCTGGCTGCGCCCACCGCGCATGGAGAGGCGCGTGGCCTTACGGAATTCTGCGACGGCTTCGCCGAGCCGTCCCGTTTCCTTGTAGAGCGCTCCCAGATTCTGGTGGGCGATCCAGTAATCGGGATCCATTTCGATCGCCCGCTGGTAGGCGCGCACGGCCTCTTCTCTCTGTCCCTGCTCGCGGTAGACGTTCCCCAGGTTGCTGTACGCGGGCGCATGGCGGGGATTAAGTTGGATGGCCTGGCGCAGGGCCTCGATCGCCTCGGCAAGTCGCTGCTGCCGGGCCAGGGCGACGCCGAGTTTGCTCCACGCGACGGCGGAGGTCGCGTGCAGCGCGACGGCCTGACGGAAGGCGCCCTCTGCGTCGAGCCACTCCTCGCGCTGCAGATGTTCCTCGCCCCGGTCCAGGTGGGGTCGTGCCTCTGTCTCACCCACGGGGGCAGGATTTCGGCAATCCGGCCGGGGCTTCCTGGACGGCGCGCCGGCTTACAGAGGGACGTCGAGTAGGGCGGCGATCACCAGCAGCAACACCAGCAGGCCCCACTTCAGTCGCAGGGCGCGCCGGTCATCGAGGAAGATCTGCCATGCCGGGTGCCGCCGCACCGATGTGCGGGAACCGGCGATCCGCCTGGGCCGCGGCGACGCCGTGGACGGGCGCGTGCGCTGTGGGGCGATCATCCGGTCACCTGCCGGTAGCTACGCAGGAGCCCGACGACTTTGCCGATGATCTCGAACTCGCCCCGCAGGATGGGGTAGGCCGGGTTCTCCGGGGCGAGCACCGGCCGGCCGTTTTCCAGGGTCAGCCGCTTGACGGTGGCCTCGTCCCCGTAGAGGGCGACGACGATCTCACCCGGCTGCGCCGTCGGCTGACAGCGAACAACCACGAGGTCGCCACCCATGATCCCGGTGCCGACCATACTGTCGCCGCGGACCGTCAGCAGGAAGCACTCGTCATGCCATCCGACCATTCGCCGAGGCACGGGGATCATCTCCTCGACGTGCTCCTCCGCGAGGATGGGCAGACCGGCGGAGACACGGCCGACGAGCGGCAGGGTCACGACCTCCTCACCCTCCGGCAACACGCTGCGGTCGGTGATCTGCAGGACGCGCATGCGATCGCCGTAGCGCTTGATGTAGCCTTTGCGCTCAAGCGCGTTCAGGTGCTGATGTACCGTCGAGGGTGAGCGCAGGCCGAGGGCCCGCCCGATCTCCCGGACCGAAGGGACATAGCCGGACCGGCGGATGGACAGGGCAAGATGCTCCAGGATCTGGCGCTGCCGCGCCGTGAGAAGTGGGGCCATAGGATTCCTCCTGGGGCCCTTATACCGAACATTCGTTCGAAACTCAAACCCCATATTACCGAACTAACGTACGGTAGACTGTGCGCCGCTCTACCGGACGCGCTCAATCTTGCGTTTTCGCGGGTTTTCGAGGCGGAAAGACCCGCTAGTAGTCCGCGATCGGCCAGTGCAGGTCCGGCCGTCGGGCGGCGGTAACCTCGTCCAGGCGGGAGACCACCGTGGTGTGGGGAGCGGAGCGGACGACGTCGGGGTTGGTGCGGCACTCCTCCGCGATGGCCAGCAACCCCCGCGCAAACGCCTCGATGGTCTCGCGGCTTTCGGTCTCGGTAGGTTCGATCATCATTGCCTCCTCCACGATCAGCGGGAAGTAGATCGTGGGGGCGTGGTAGCCGTAGTCCAGCAGGCGCTTGGCCATGTCGCGCGTCGTCACTCCGTGCTCGCGCTGCTGCCGGGTGCCGGCGAGGACAAACTCGTGCATGCAGTGCCGGTCATACGGAAGATCGAACGCCGGACGCAGCAGCGCGAGCAGGTAGTTGGCGTTGAGCACCGCCGCCTCGGCGATCTGCCGCAGCAGCGGGCCGAACGTGCGGATGTAAGTGTACGCGCGCACCAGGACGCCGAAGTTCCCGTAGAAACTGCGGATCTTCCCGATCGACTGGGGGCGGTCGTAATCCAGCCGGAAACGCTCGCCCTCGCGCACCACGACCGGCACCGGTAGATACGGCAATAGGTGGGACTTCACCGCGACCGGCCCGGCCCCCGGGCCCCCACCCCCGTGCGGCGTGCTGAAGGTCTTGTGTAGGTTCATATGCATGACGTCGAACCCCTGATCGCCGGGCCGCGTGATCCCCAGCACCGCGTTGAAGTTGGCGCCGTCCAGGTAGATCTGCGCGCCGCAGCCGTGCATGATCTCCTCGACCTCGGTGATCCGTTCCTCAAAGAGGCCCAGGGTGTTCGGGTTGGTCAGCATCAGCGCGGCGGCGCGCTCATCGGCGACCTGGCGCAGCACGTCCGCGTCGATGTTGCCGCGGGCGTCGCTCCGCACCTGCACCACATCGTAGCCGCACATGCGGGCGGAGGCGGGGTTGGTGCCGTGCGCCGAGTCGGGCACGATTACCCGCGTCCGGGCCTCGCCCCGGTCGGCGAAATAGGTCCGGATCATCAGGAGCGCGGTGAGTTCGCCATGGGCGCCGGCCGCGGGCTGGAAGGTCATCCCGTCCATGCCGGAGATCTCCGCCAGCGCCGTCTCCAACTCACTGAGCAGACGGAGCGCACCCTGGGCGAGGGCGTCGGGTGCGTAGGGGTGCAGCCGGGCAAAACCGGGGAGGCGCGCCGCGTCCTCGTTGATCTTGGGGTTGTACTTCATCGTGCACGATCCCAGCGGGTAGAAACCGATGTCCACGGCATAGTTGCGCTGGGAGAGTTGCGTGTAGTGGCGCACCAGATCCGGCTCGCTCACTTCTGGCAGGGGCGGCGGACCGCCGCGCAGCTGCGCCGACGGTAGGATCTGCTCTAGCGGCACCTCCGGCACATCGCTCTGGGGCACCGCGGCACCGATCCGTCCCGGCGCGCTCCGTTCGACCAGCAGCGGAAAGTCGCCCTGCGCCACTAGACCATCTCCTCCAGCGCGGCGGCGAGCCGGTCGATGTCCTGGCGGGTGCGGCTCTCGGTGACGCAGACGAGCCAGCCGTCGGCAAGTTCAGGGTAGAAGCGGCCGAGCGGCAGCCCGCCGAGGATCTCCGCGTCGAGCAGGCGGCGGTTGATCTCTTCCGGCGGCAGCGGGCAGCGCAGCACAAACTCGTGGAAGGTCGGCCCCGGGAAGGCCACTTCGAAACCGCGGATGCGGCGCAACCGCTCGCGCGCGTAGTGCGCTTTGCGCGCGCACACCTCGGCGACCTGGCGCATCCCGCGGCGGCCCAGCGCCGCCATGTAAATCGCCGCGGCCAGCGCGTTCAACGCTTCGTTGGTGCAGATGTTGCTCGTGGCCTTTTCGCGGCGGATGTGCTGCTCGCGCGTCTGCAGCGTGAGCACGAACCCGCGCCGTCCCTGCATGTCCACGGCGCGCCCGACCAGCCGCCCGGGCACACGCCGCACGAAGGCCTGCCGGGTGGCCAGCATCCCCAGGTATGGCCCGCCGTAATTGAGCGGGTTCCCCAGCGGCTGCCCCTCGCCGGCCACGATGTCCGCGTCGAGTGCGCCGGGGGGTTTGAGGAGGGCGTAGGCGACGGGATCGGCCACGGACACGATCAACAGCGCGCCTGCCGCGTGCGCCGCTGCGGCCAACGCCTGGACCTCTTCCAGTCCGCCGAAGAAGTTGGGGTGCTGGACGACCAACGCGGCCGTGCGCTCGGAGAGGGAATCGCTCACGCGATCCAGCGGCGTCGTGCCGTCGCGATGCGCGAGGTCGACGACCTCCATGCCAAGATGCCGCGTATAGGTCCGCACGACCTGGCGGTACTCGGGGTGGACGGCCGCAGAGAGCAGGATCTGGTCGCGCCGAGTCAGATCGCGGGCCATCACCGTCGCCTCCGCCGTGGCGCTGGCGCCGTCGTACATGGAGGCGTTGGCCACATCCATCCCGGTGAGCGTGCAGAGCATGCTCTGGTACTCGTAGGCCGCCTGCAGCTCGCCCTGCATCATCTCGGCCTGGTAGGGGGTATAGGCAGTGTAGAACTCCGCCCGCCCGGAAAGGTGCCAGACCACGCTGGGGATGAAGTGGTCGTAGGCGCCGGCGCCCAGGAAGCAGGCGTACCGGTCGGCGTCGCCGTTCCGCGCGCTCATCTCCCCGAGTTCGCGCAGCAGTTCGGCGTCACTCGGCGCCGGGGGGAGATGCAGGTCGCGGAGGAGCCGGACGCTGCGCGGGATATCGGCGAAGAGGTCGTCGACCGACGCGGCACCGATCACCCGCAGCATGTGCTCGCGGTCCTGTGGCGTCAGGGGAATGTACTTGTGGGGAACCCAGGCCGTCACGAAGTGGTACTCCGGTGAGCGCCGCGTGTTCTGCCGCTGCGCATATCCTGTGCGCTACGCCTCGCCGTCGCCGATGAGTCGGCGATACTCGTCCGCAGACATCAGCTCCTGCAGTTCAGCGGGATTGCTCAATTCCACTACCAGCATCCACCCGTCGCCGTACGGATCCTTGTTGATGAGTTCGGGCCGCTCGGCGAGCACGGGGTTCACCTCAGCGACGGTCCCGGAAACCGGTGCGTACAGGTCGGATACCGCCTTAACGGACTCGATAACTCCAAACGGCTGCAGTTGCTTCACGGTGCTCCCAGGCGCGGGGAGTTCAATGAAGACGACATCGCTCAACCGCTCCGCGGCGAACTGCGTGATGCCGACCCGCACTCTCCCATTCTCGATTCTCGCCCACTCGTGCTCGCGTGTATAGTGCAGATGCTCCGGGTACATCCGGTCGCCCCCTGTGGTCGCCGACTGCTACCGGCGATTCCCTGCGTCGCCCCGTCCTGGATTACTTTCTGGCCCGGTAAAATGGTAGGCGCGTCACCCGCACCGGAACGGCGTGGCCGCGCACCTCCACCTCAAGTTCCGCCCCCACGGCCGCCAGGTCCCGCGGCACATATCCCAGAGCAATGTTGACCTGCAGCGTCGGGCTGAACGTCCCGCTCGTGACCGCCCCCACCGGTCGTCCCTCCCGCCGCAGCGGATAGCCCTGCCGCGCGACCGCCCGTCCCTCTACGGTCAGGCCGACGAGTTTGCGGGTCGGTCCCTGCTCGCGCTGGCGCGCCAGCGTCTCGCGCCCGATGAAGTCTCCCTTCTCCCACTTCACGGTCCAGCCCAGCGGCGCCTCGAGCGGCGACGTGGTCTCATCGATGTCGTTGCCGTAGAGCATGAACCCCGCCTCGAGACGGAGCGTATCCCGTGCTCCCAGCCCCACCGGCACAAGCCCGTCCGCTGCGCCTGCCTCCAGCAATGCGCCCCAGATTGCCGGCGCATCGTCCCACGCTGGACCAATCTCAAAGCCGTCCTCTCCCGTGTACCCGCTGCGGGACAGGAACACCCGCCGCCCCGCGATGTTCACTTTAGGGATCGCGTCGAAGGCGCGCAGCTCGTTGAGGGGCGCGGTCGTAAGTGCGCTCAGGATGCGCGGCGCGGCAGGACCCTGCAGCGCGACCAGCGCCATTTCCCGAGAAATGTCACGCACCGTCGCGCCGCCGCGGTGGTCTTCGACCCAGGCCAGATCCTTCGCCGTCGTCGCCGCGTTAACCACGAGCAGATAACGCGCCGGCGCCACACGAAAGATGGTGAGGTCGTCGACGATCCCGCCGTTCGGATAACACATCGGTGTGTAGAGCCCGCGACCGACCTCGAGTTGCGCGACGTCGTTGGTGACGAGCCGCCGCAGCAACGGCAGCGCGCGCGGCCCCTCGACCACAATCTCTCCCATGTGCGAGACGTCGAAGAGCCCGGCGCGCGAGCGGACCGCTTGGTGCTCTTCGATGATCCCCGTGTACTGGACGGGCATCTCCCATCCCGCGAAGGGCACGATGCGCGCGCCGTGGTGGAGGTGCGTCGAGTGCAGCGAAGTCCGCCGGAGAATCTCAGTCTGGCTGGACACGGATATCTCTCTGCGACGACCTGTGCCGCTGCGCTGCCTGGCGACTCCCCTCTTGTCGAACGAGGAGCGGGGTCATGGGTACGCCCCCTCCGATGGCGTCTGCGTGGCCGCGCCGCGCCCCCTCTCCGCGGCCTCCCGGAGTAGTGCCATGACCTCCTCGTCCGTCGTCTGGGTGAAATCCTCGTAGAACTGACCCACGGCGTAGAAGACCGGAGGTGCATAGAGGCAGACCACCTGGTCGGCCTCTGGCTGGAGGCGGTGCAGGCCCTCGGCCGGGGCGACGGGGATCGCCGTGACCACCTGTTTGCTCGGCATCTTCCGCACCGCGCGCAGTGCCGCGATCATCGTGGACCCGGTCGCAATCCCGTCATCAACCACGATCGCGGTGCGCCCATCCATGGACGGGTATTCACCCCCGCCGCGGTAGGCCGCGAGTCGTCGGGCAATCTCCTGCCGCTGGTATTGCACTTCCTGCTGCAGGTAGGTCTCATCGACTCCCATGCTCTCGGCGAGACTTGGATCCAGGTAGACCGTGCCGTCGTGAGCAACCGCCCCAATGGCCAGTTCGGGATTGTAGGGGGAACGGAGTTTCCGCGGCACAATCACGTCCAAGGGGACGCCCAACACCCCCGCGACGGCCGCCCCGACCACGACTCCACCACGAGGGATGGCCAGCACGTAAACATTCTCTGCCCGGTACGGCAGCAGCGCGTTCCCGAGCCGCCGACCCGCCTCCTGCCGGTCCCGAAAGATCATCGGCCCCCTCTGCGGGGTCTCGATGGCGCGGCTTACCTGGTTCGCGCCAAGTCGAGTGCCTGCGCCAGCGCCTCCTGCTCTTCCTCGGAAAGCGGGGAGGTCGATCGACCGCCCTGAACGGCCTTGGCGTATCCCCGACTGCCATCGCGCCCGTTAAGGATGCTGAGCACGACGCCACTCTGCCGGGTGTCCAGCAGCGCGAGGCTGAAGCTCATGTGGCCACCCATGTCGCGAAATGCGTCGTAGCGCACTACGCCGACGTGCCGAATGCAAGACTGCAAGGGCCCTCGGAGTTCCGCCAGTCCAGATTCAACACGACCGACCTGCTCTGAGACTGCCCGGAGTTCCCGCGTGAGCGTGGCCGCCAGGACCCCGTCCCCCGTGTTGCCGATTGCACTCGTCAGCCGGGAGACCCGCGCCACTCGGACCGCCAGCGCAACGACGACGGCCGTGAGGAGCAGGCAGAAGGCCGCCAGGGTGACGATCAGTATTTCTAGGCTGCTCAGCGCTGGCATTTAGCGTGTCTGGATTGGGAAGTAGTGGTCATTTCCGTCTTCCACGGTGAGTGAGGTATCTCCTTCGCCCCCCACGGGGACCGCTGGAAGGGGGGGTGACGGGCTACTCTGCTGGGCGCGGTGCCGCGCCCGGGTCAAGGGAGTCGGCGATCTGCTGCAGTGCCCCCAGGACGACCCCGATGTGCTCGTCCAACGGCACCCCCACCTCCTCGGCGCCGTGGAGGATATCTTCGCGGTTGACTGCTCGGGCAAACGCCTTGTCCTTCATCTTCCGCCGCACCGAGGCGACATCAACCTCGGCGAGGGACCGCCCGGGTTTGACGAGGGCGACGGCAATAATGAATCCCGTGAGTTCGTCGCAGGCAAACAGGGCCTTCTCCAGCAGCGACTCCCGGCGAACTCCCGAGTAGTCGGCGTGCGACAGGACCGCACGAGTGATCACGTCGGGCGCGCCCATCGCGCGGAGAGCCTCGACCCCGCGGAACGGGTGGCCGGCCTCTGCTGACGGAAACCGTTCGTAGTCGAGATCGTGGAGCAGCCCGACTATTCCCCAGAGCTCAGGCTCTTCCCCAAATCGCTCCGCGTAGGCGCGCATCGCGGCTTCGACCGCAAGCATGTGCCTGCGGAGGTTTGGACTGCTGGTCCACTCACGCACCAGGGCCCAGGCGGCGTCCCGGTTCATGTTTGGCTAATGCGCCGGTGAGGCGTCAGTCCGTGCCCGGCGGCAGATCGGACGCCTGGTCTGACCCTCGAACGGCCGCCAGGAGGAGCGAGACAAGGCGGTCGAGATCGGCGGGTGAGTAAAACTCGATGATGATGTGGCCGCGGCGCCTTCCGGCCTGGATAGCGACTTTCGTCTGCAGCCCCGTTGACAGCTCTGCCTCGACGGCAGCCACGTTGGGATCCACCGCGTGTCGCGGCCGCCGCAGGATTCCACGTGAAATACTCCAGCGCCTGACGAGCACCTCTGTCTGCCGGACGGACAGGCTGCGGCGTTCGATCTCCCGGCAGGCGTCTCTCATCGCCTGAGGCGTCGGCAACGCGAGAAGCGCCCGCGCATGTCCTTCTGTGATCCGCCCTTTGTCGAGGGTCTCCTGAACCTCTCCCGGCAACTGCAGCAACCGCAGCGTGTTCGCGATCGCGGCCTGGCTCTTACGCAGCCGCGCGGCGATCTGCTCCTGGGTCATCCCGAACTCGTCGTGGAGGCGCCGGTAGGCCCGTGCCTTTTCCAGAGGACGCAGGTCTTCTCTCTGCAGGTTCTCGAGGAGGGCGACCTCCAGTGATTCCTGATCTGAAAGATGCCGGACAACCGCTGGGATAACCTGAAGGCCGGCGGCCAGCGCGGCCCGCCACCGCCGTTCGCCCGCGACGAGTTCGTACCCGTCGTCGGTCGGCCGCACCACGATAGGCTGCAGCACGCCCCTGTCGGCGATGGACGCGGCCAGTTCGGCCACATCCTCCGGCGAGACTTCGCTCCTCGGCTGCAGTCGGCTGGGCCGGATTTCGTGGACAGGGAGGTCGCGGATCAGTCCCTCATCGAAGGCCTCCCGCCCGAGAAGGGCGCCCAATCCCCGTCCCAGCCCGCGTCTGCGGGCGTCAGCCGGCATGCCCGACCACTGTGGCCCTGTCCCTTCCACGAGTCATGACCTCCTTCGCCAGATTCATGTATGCGTCGGTCCCACGAGAAGAAGGGTCAAAGAGCATCACCGGCATGCCATAGCCCGGAGCTTCGGCGAGACGGATGCTTCGGGGGATGACCGCCTCGTACACCTTATCTTTGAAGAAGCGGCGCACCTCGACGGCGACCTGCTCAGAGAGCCGGGTGCGCGCATCGAACATGGTCAGCAGCACGCCGGATATGTCCAGCGCCGGGTTCAGATACCTCTGCACGAGCGTCACGGAGTCGAGAAGTTGGCTCAAACCCTCGAGCGCATAGTACTCGCACTGGATCGGGATCAGCACTTCGGTCGCGGCTGTTAGCGCATTGATCGTGAGAAGACCCAGTGAGGGCGGGCAGTCCAGTAGAATAACTTCGTACCCCTCAGCGCCCCGCTCCAGCGCTTCTCGAAGCCGTAACTCGCGGGAAAGCATCGGGACTAGTTCAACCTCGGCCCCGGCCAGATGTGGGCTCGAAGGGAGCAGCGAAAGGCCTGACACCGCGGTGGAGACCACGGCGGCGCTCAGAGCCCGGCCCTCGATCAGAACTCCGTATGTGGATGCGCTGGCTGAGGGCTTCGGGATCCCCAGACCGCTTGTGGCATTCGCCTGTGGGTCCAGGTCGCAGACAAGTACCCGCGTCCCCAGGAGCGCAAGGCTTGCCCCCAGGTTGACGGCCGTAGTGGACTTTCCGACGCCGCCCTTCTGGTTGACGATCGCAATGGTCCGACGCATGGTCCGAATGCTGCTGGGACGCCAGCCGCCGTTGAGCGGGCCGTTTCCTGCAGTTTTTCGGCAGCACGGCACCCTCTCCTGCATTTTCGCCACTCCTGAGGGGGTTTTAGGGGGTACAAGATTCTGTCCGGCGCAAATCCTGGGCCACTAAGGCCTGATGGGGAAACGAGCCGACCTCTATTTCACGTGAAATACCCCCACTCCAGCCTGGCATCCCCCGGGACCGATCCGGCCGACTCTTCTACTCTGGGAAGCGCCTCTTGCCTCGACCGCGAGGATGAGCGCGGACAGATCTCAGGGGAAAGCGGCCAGGGGTTTGCCTGGTCTTCCTAAGGACAACAAGGGTCCGAATCCGGCTTTCCAGGCCGTGGACCGTCACCCGGCGGACGCTCTCGACTTCTCCGCCTAAGGCTTCGATCGATGTCGCGGCGGCGACCAGCTCAGTTGCGGCCCGCGGCCCCTTCGGGAGCACGGCCAGCCCCCCAACCTTGATGAACGGTAGACAGAGATCAGCAAGCCGGTCTAGAGGGGAGGTCGCTCTGGAAACCACCAAGTCGTATCGCTCCCGGTGTTCGGGCCGGTGAGCGATGATTTCGGCCCTGTCGTGGACGACCTCTGCATCAAGCCTCAACTCGTCAACCAGCAACTCGAGGAAGGCCACGCGCCGTCTGGACGCCTCCAACAGGACCAGCCGGAGGTCTGGGCGGGCGATCTTCAGGGGCACCCCCGGAAACCCGGCCCCCGTTCCCACGTCGATCATGCGCAGCCCTGGGAGAGCCGGAAAGGCCGTGAGACAGGCCAGCGAGTCCAGGAAGTGCAGCCGGACGATGTCTAACTGCGAGAGGATCCTAGTCAGATTCAGGCGCCGGGACCAATCGCGCAGGAGCGCCGTATAGGCCTCGAACTGAGCCAGTTGCGCGGGGTTCAAGAGCAGGTCGAACGCAGCCGCACCGTCGAGAAGGAGCGCGCGGGCGTCCTCAGGAGGTCCGGAAATCCCAGCCTACTCCTCTTCGGGTCGTTTCTCGGATCTGCGCGGCTCCCCGGTCCCGGAGGAGCCCGTCGAAGGTTCGGACTCCGGCCGCTCCTCGCCACGTCCACGATCTATCTTCTCGAGGTGGGCCTGAATCTCGGCTTCCAGCTCTTCGTCGACGGGCAGGCCATCGGGTCTGCCCCCAGCGCCGGTCGCCGCACCAGGTCCCGCGGGCTTCCTGTTCGGGCCCCGACCTGGGCCACGAGCTGCGGGATAGGACCGCTCCTGGAACCGCCCTGGCCGGCTCCCCGACGTCCATCGCCCCGAGTACTTCTGGTTCCTCCCGCGCTCTGAACGACCGGACCCCGTCCCTCCGACCTTGGGGCGCTGATTTCCGATTTCCCCGCTCCCCTGGCGACTTTCCATGGGCGGTCGGCGTCCCTGCCCATGCTCTTCCTGCCGTTCCTGCGCGACCTCAGCTCCGCTCCTTGGCATGACGACGACGCGCCGGAGATCTCCCTCGCCTCGGCTTGCCGTGGTGACGGCGGGGTGCCCCTGCAAAGTCAGGTGGACGATCCGCCGATCCCTGGCATCCATTGGGGTAAGGGCAACCTCCCTGCCTGTGCGAACGACGCGGTCGGCAGTCCGCTGCGCGAGCGCCTCAAGTACAACGCGCCGGCGGTCGCGATAGCCCATGATGTCCATTTCGATCCGGACCGGCACCCCCAGACGCCTCCCGGACATCAGGGCTGCCAGAGCCTCCATGGCCGCAAGGGTTTGCCCGTGTTTCCCGATGAGGGCCCCCAGGTTCTCTCCCTCTACCTCCACGCGCACGCTTTCCGGCCCCTCAGCCGCCGTGATCGCCGCCTCGAACCCCATGAGGCCGATGAGCTCCTCAGCCACGGCGCGGATCACGCCGGCCCGGTTGGCCCCGGAGCGCGGCCGAACGCGCACCCTTGCCTCTCGGGCACCTAGCCCGAGCACACCTCGACTCCCCTCGTCGATGACCTCCACGTCCACGTCCTTCCGGTCGAGACCGATGCTGGCCAGAACCCGCTCGACAGCCTCTTCAACGGTCCGCCCAACCCCCTCTACATCCCCTTGGGGGGCCGGGTGGTTCGGTCTGTGTCCCTCTGGCTGCCCGTTTCCCATGCTCTTATGGGTTCTTCTTGGCCTTGCTTGCCCGGGAGCGCCCTGGCGACCCTTCCCGAGCCAATGCGGGCGCCGGGCGGACAGGCCGCCCGACGATGAGGAGGTACTCGACTAGATAGACCACGGTGGACACGATCCAGTAGACCGACAGCCCCACCGGGAAGTTCAGGCTGAACCACGCGATCAGGATCGGCATGAAGATGAATAACTTGGCCTGCTGTGGGTCGGTAATGCTGATCCGCTGCTGCAGGTACGTGGTGACGGCCATCAGGATCGGGATGAGCAGAAGCACCGGGTTGTCGGCGATGGCTGCGAAGTTGTTCGGCCTGGCATCAAGCGGGAGGCCAAACAGGGCCTGCCCGGCAAACCGGCCCGTCTCATTCAGCACCTGGAAGAGGGCGAACATCACAGGGATCTGGACGATGGTCGGCAGACAACCCCCAAATGGGTTGACCCCGCTGCTCCGGTAGAGATTCATCACCTCGACGTTGGCCTGCTGCGGGTTCTCCTTGAACTTTCGGCGGAGGACCTCGATCTGCGGTGCCAGGGCCTGCATCCGCTTCATCGACTTGAGACTCCATCGCGTGAGGGGGTGCAGGACAACCCGGATGAGGACGGTCATCAGGACGACGCCGATCCCGATGTTGCCGGTCCAGGCGGTCAGCGTGGTCAGGACGGCAGCGATGACATCTTTCACCGGACCCAGCATCGGGNTTCTCCTAGGGGACCGGGTCGTACCCGCCCGGGTTAAGTGGGTGGCACCGGAGGATCCTGCGGACCGCAAGAATGGTCCCCCTGGCGGCTCCATGCCGTTCAATGGCATCAAACGCGTATGTTGAACATGATGGGTAAAACCGGCACCTTTGGCCTATAAAAGGTGATATTACCATCTTATAGAGGCGTATTGAGGCCAATATGAGGGGTTTCACGGTTCCGGCACAGCCTCTTCGCCAGCCGAATCAGGCTCGCCTCGGTCCTTCCGGATCACTCCGGCGGCCACGAGCGCACCAGAAAGTGCATCCACCAACTCGCCAAACGGAGCCTTCATCGCCTGGCCACGGGGAACCACGACGACGTCGGCGCCCCGATCGATCATCGGCCGGACGCGCCCAAACGCTTCGCGGAGCCGCCGGCGCAGCCGGTTGCGGTCCACGGCGCTGCCCAGCTTACGGCCGGCAGGAGTGCCCAAGCGCACCTCAGCCCTCTCTTGCAGAAGCACGTAGACGGTGGCGATAGCGGAAACGTGGCGACTCCCCGCTCGATAGACCCTCTGGAAGTCCTCGCCGCTGGTAAGGCTCGCGTCTGTCCGGCGGCCCCCCGGGCGCGCTCTCCTCACAAGTCCCCAGGTTCAGATGGAAACGCGATGCCGCCCCTTGGCCCGGCGGTTCTTCAATACGCGCCGCCCGCCACTGGTACGCATCCGGGTCAGGAACCCGTGCACCCGCAGGCGGCGGCGTTGCTTCGGTTGATAGGTCCGCTTCATCTGGACGTCTGTGCGCCTGAAAGTCGCGTCCGAGCGCGAGTAACTATATCACAGCCCCCCAACCCCTTCAACCGACGAGGCTTCAGGCCGAGAGCATCGCAGGGAGAACAAGCCACACCCGGCAGCACGCCCATCGCAAAGAGGCGGAGCCGCCTCTGTGGATAACTTGTTGATAACACCGCCGCCTTTCCACAGATCATCCGGAAACACTCCTTGGCAGGTCCAGTTGCCCACTCTCCATTAACTCCTCCCCCACAGCGCTCCTCACAGGATATGCACACCACACCGAAATCATCCACAGGTTTTTCCACAGCTGTGGATAACGTACGCGGAGGCCTTGCACGCCAGAATTGCTCCATTCCGCCGACAGGAACGCGCCCCCTGGCCGGAGAAAACCTCTCTGCTCCAATACACCTTTTCCACATTCGTGAATGGCTTCCACCTGTCGCCCGATTGTCGTGGAAAGCTGACCTCCGCGCGCTTGTGGGTAGGGAATTCTCGCCGGGGTATAAAATCACGCACTCTGTGCGGTCGACCAGATGTCCATCCGGGACGTCATTCGGAGGCTTGTAGAGGAACGCCAGACGGATGACGCGGCGGTCCCGCCGGAGGAGCCGGAGGTCCGCCTCGCCATTTACGACTCGCCGCTGACGGCGCCGCGGGTTATCTCGCTCAGCGGCGAAGACTTCGAAACCCTGATCGGCGAGTTGGCCGCACAGACGTACAACTACTCCCATGAACGCGGGGGGCGCATCCCCTTCGTCGTGATTCGGGAAGTCGTGGAGAATCTGATTCACGCCTACTTCCGGGACGCCGTGATCACCATTCTCGATAACGGCGACACGATTCGGATTTCCGACCAGGGTCCCGGGATCCGGGACAAGCAGCGCGCGCTGCAGCCTGGCTTCACCACTGCCACTCGGGAGATGCGGCGCTTCATCCGCGGCGTCGGCTCCGGCCTCCCTGTGGCCAAAGAGCAGCTGGCGTTCCTCGGGGGCACGCTGGGGATCGAGGACAACCTCGACCGGGGAACCGTCGTCACGCTGTCGCTGGCCCGCGCGCCCGCCTCGCCGGGGAGCGCCGCGCCGCGGCAGAGCTCCCGCCCCGACTTGACCTCACGACAAAAGAAAGTCCTCCTCCTCATCGGGGAGTTAGGAGCAGCCGGGCCCACCACCATGGCAAAAGAACTCGACATCAGCCACAGCACCGCCTACCGCGAGCTCCGGGCCCTGGAACACCTGAAACTGGTCCAAAGCAAGAGCAGCGGCAAACGCACGTTGACGGAAGACGGGATTATTTACCTCGGCGAGATCTTCACTCCCTGAGCGCAGGCCCAGCAGGCCGGCTTTCAGGGCGGGGCGAGCGGCTCGGCAAGGCGGCGTTTGACAAGCGTTCTGTTCAGGAGGGCCTCATGTCGATCGACACCTCTTCGGCGCAGGAACTCTGGCAGGTGGCGGTGCGGCGCATCGAAGGCCAGATGAGCAAACCCGGCCTGGAGTCCTTCGTCAAAGTAATGCGCCCGGTCAGTCTGCGGGACGACACCCTCACCTTCGCCGTCCCCAGCCGCTTCGCCAAAGAATGGGTGGAATCTCGCTATCTGGACCTAATCCGCGGCGCGCTCCGCTCCATCGTGGGCCGCGATCTCACGGTTACGTTTGCCATCTCCGACGCGCCACCGCCGCTCGCGACCATGGCGGCACCGCGAGAACACACCCCGCCGCGGACAATCGACGGTCTAACGCTGTCTCCCAAGTACAGCTTCGAGACGTTCGTCGTGGGCGCCGGCAACCGCTTCGCCCACGCCGCCGCGCGCGCCGTCGCCGAGGCTCCCGCGCGTGCTTACAACCCCCTGTTCATCTATGGCGGCGTTGGTCTGGGAAAGACCCACCTGCTCCAAGCCATCGGGCACCACGTCCTCAGCCTGGAGTCCTTCTACCACGTTGTCTACGTGAGCAGCGAAAAGTTCACCAACGAACTGATCAATTCCATCCGGGACGACAAAACGCCGGAATTCCGCAACAAGTACCGCAACGTGGACGTGCTGCTGATTGATGATATCCAGTTTCTGGCAGGGAAAGAACGGACGCAGGAGGAGTTCTTCCACACCTTCAACACACTACACGAATCGGGCCGGCAGATCATCATCACGAGCGACAAGCCGCCCAAGGAAATCCCCACGCTGGAAGAGCGGCTCCGCTCCCGCTTCGAGTGGGGCCTCATCGCCGACATTCAGCCCCCGGATCTGGAGACGCGCATTGCCATCCTGCGCAAAAAGGCCGAACTCGACGGGATCCACGTTCCCGACGAAGTCGCCGAGTTCATCGCGCAGCGCATCCAGACGAACATTCGGGAACTGGAAGGCGCGCTGGTCAGGGTGGTCGCCTACGCGACGTTGACCCGTTCCGCGATTACCTCCGTATTGACCGAAGAGGTCCTACGCGAACTCCTCCCCACCGACCGCGGAAAGCCCATTACCATCCACGCCATCCAGCGGGCCGTGGCGGAGTACTTTGACATCCGCGTCGAGGAGATGCGGGCAAAGCGCCGCACTAAAGCCGTAGCCTTCCCCCGCCAAGTCGCCATGTACCTGGCCCGAGAACTGACAGACGCATCCCTTCCACACATCGGTCAGGAATTCGGCGGGCGAGATCACACCACGGTGATGCACGCCTGCGACCGGGTTCGCGAAGCCCTACAGCGCGACGCGCATCTTACCGCCAGCGTAAAGAGATTGATGGATCGCTTACAGCAGAGTGCATAACCTGAGGATGAACGGTGCGTCTACCCTCCGCTGGGACGTTTCTTGCAACACTCATGCCGTCCATCCCCGTTTAATGAGCAATTTGTCCACATCGCCCGTCAAACAACCTGCCGCCCGGGGCGCTTTAGTTCATCGGTTATCCAGTAATCCACAGGTACTACGATTACGACTAACTTTGTTTTATCTTTATTAAAAGAAAGGACTCATATGCAACTTACCTGTGAACAACCCGATCTCCTCAAAGGCGTGCAGGCAGTTACCCGTGCGATTTCGACGCGTACAACCATGCCCATCCTGTCAAATATCCTGTTGCAGAGCACGAAGGATGGGATCAAGTTGGCCGCCACGGATCTGGAGCTGGGGATTCAGACGATAGTCCCGGCAAGCGTGAAGAAAGGTGGCGCGCTCACGCTGCCGGCGCGGTTATTGTCAGAAATTGTCAGTAATCTGTCGGCGGCGACGGTGGAGTTTCGAGTGGAAGAGGGTGGGACGCAGGCGGAAATTCGTTGTGAGGAGGCGGTATTTGAGATTTTAGGGCTGCCCGCGACAGATTTCCCCTTTATTCCCGAGCCGGACGCCACGATAGTGGCTACGCTGGAAGCCGGGTTGCTGCGGGGAATGGTGCGGCAAACGGCGTTTGCCGTCTCAGCGGATGAAACCAGACCGTTCTTGACCGGGGTGTTCTTTACGACGGAGGAGACAACGGTGCGGCTGGTTGCAACGGACGGAGGTCGATTAGCGCTACGGACCGCTGCGCTCGGGCAGCAGGCAAAACAGAAGTTTGCCGTAATCGTTCCGGCAAAGACCATGCATGAGTTGGCCCGGGCGTTGTCCGGGGTCAGCGGCGACGTGACGGTGGCGCTGGCGGAGAACCATCTGGTCTTCAGTCTGCCGGATGTGCGCCTGGTGTCGCGCCTCATCGCCGGGCAGTTCCCCAATTATCAGCAAGTGATTCCGCAGGGGTATAAGCAGAAGTTGCGCCTGCAGACCGAGCGTTTTCTGCGGGCGGTCCGGCGGGTTGCGATTACCGCGCGGGATTCCGCAAACGTGGTTCGACTGTCGGCGACAGGAGCGGAGTTGACGATTACATCGAACACGCCCGAGGTAGGAAAGACCGTGGAGAAGGTGTCGGTCCAGGCCGAGGGCGAGGCCATCGAGGTGGCTTTCAACGCGCGCTATCTGATGGAGTGTCTGACGATCTTGGAAACCGACGAACTGACCTTTGAACTGACCGGCCCGCTCAGCCCCGGCGCGATCCGCCCGGTGGACCAGCAGGACTACGTCTACGTGCTGGCGCCGGTGCGGGTGTATGCCTGAGCGGACCGTCGCCATTTCGACCGACACCATCAAGCTCGACGCTTTTTTGAAATGGGCCGGCGCCGCCCAGACCGGTGGAGAGGCTAAGCAGCGCATTCAGCGCGGAGAGGTGCAGGTCAACGGCGTCCCCGAGCGCCGGCGTGGCCGGCTGCTTCGTCCGGGCGATCGGGTGCACCTGTCCGGTCAGCCGCCGCTGCTTGTGGCCCGCGGGTCCGTGTGAGTCCCCGTATAGCTGGCGGGATCTGTCGATATCCTGAAAGGATTCAGCGCGGGAGGCGCAAAGCATCCCGGAGAGCGCGATGCTGACCGCCTTTCGGGACATCCTGCAGAAAACCGCGCGGAGCCTGGGGATTGAACCGGCGATGCACCTGGTCCAGGCGCGCGAGGCGTGGCCGGAGATCCTCGGTCCGGCGCTGGCGGGAGCGTCGGAACCGCGCGCGCTGCGCGGCGGCGTGCTGATGGTGACGGCGACGCACGCGCTCGCCGCCCAGGAGGTGAATCTCCGGAAGGAGGAGATCCTCCGTGAATTGCGCCGGCGCATCCCTCAGGCCGATCTGCGCCAAGTCCGGGTCGTGATCCGCACGCCGGGCGGGGGTGGTGAGTAGCATGTACCTGCACCTGGGCGGTTGGGGGGTTCTTTCCGGCCAACGGCTGAAAACCGCACGGTGCCGGGATCGGTGCCGTTGACAGTGCGGAAAAACGCATGCTATACTAAATCGAGGTTGGCGGGCCATTAAGGCCTATGTAAGCCAGCCTAGAACGTAGTAATCGTGAATGGGGGCGGGGCGTGATGACCACTCACGCCCCGTTTGGGTGTTTCTAATGATGCTCCAGAACCACAAAACGCGGTGAGCGTCCCCCGTGACTGAGACTTCCACCTACGATGTGCAGCATATCCAGGTCCTCGAGGGGCTGGAGGGTGTCCGCCGACGCCCCGCCATGTACATCGGGTCCACCGGGCCCGACGGCCTGCACCACCTGCTCTACGAGGTGGTGGACAACGCGGTGGACGAGGCCCTGGCGGGCTTCTGTACGCGCATTGAGGCCGTCCTGCGGAAGGACGGCAGCGCGAGCGTCCTGGACAACGGCCGGGGCATCCCCGTCGGCATTCTCCCCAAGATCGGCAAGCCGGCGGTCGAGGTGGTTCTGACGACGCTGCACGCCGGCGGGAAGTTCGATGGCGGCGGCTACAAGATTTCGGGGGGCCTGCACGGCGTCGGCGTATCTGTGGTGAACGCTCTGGCGGAGTGGCTGGATGTGGAGGTCTACCGCGACGGGAAGACCTACCGGCAGCGCTTCGAGCGCGGAAAGCCGGTGACCGCGCTGCGGTCCGCGCCCGGCTCGCCGCTTCCCAGCGGCACGAAGGTGGAGTTCAAGCCCGACACGACGGTGATGACCGCCATCGACTTCAACACCGAGGTCATCACCAAGCGCCTGGAGGATATCGCCTACCTGAACGCCGGGCTGGAGATCGTTCTGACGGACGAGCGCACCGGCAAGATCCAGACCTTCCGGTTCGCCGGCGGTATCAAAGAGCTCGTCCGCACGCTGAACAAGAATCGCGCCCGGTTGAACGACGAACCGATCTATGTGCGGCGCGAGCGCGACGGCACCGAGGTCGAGTTTGCCATCCAGTACAACGACAGCTACCTGGAGCACGTGCTCACCTTCGTCAACACGATTCCCACGACCGAGGGCGGCACACACCTGGTGGGTTTTCGCGCGGCGTTGACGCGGACGCTGAACGACTACGCCAAGCGTCTGGGGCTGCGCAACGGCGACCTTACCCTCTCCGGCGAGGACGTGCGCGAGGGGCTGACGGCCGTCCTCAGCCTGAAGCTGCGCGAGCCGCAGTTCGAAGGGCAGACGAAGACCAAACTCGGCAACACCGAGGTCAAGGGGCTAGTGGAATCGGTGGTCGCGGAGGCCCTGCAGGAGTATCTGCAGACCCATCCCGGCGACGCCAAGCGGATCATCAACAAGGCGCTGACGGCGGCGCGGGCGCGCGAGGCGGCCAAGCAGGCCCGGGATCTGGTGCGGCGCAAGAACGCGCTGGATATCTCCACCCTGCCGGGTAAACTGGCGGACTGCGTGGAGCGAGACGCGGAGCACGCCGAACTCTTCATCGTGGAGGGCGAGTCCGCCGGCGGCTCAGCCAAGCAGGGGCGCGACCGGCAGTTTCAGGCCATCCTCCCCATCCAGGGCAAGATCCTCAACGTGGAGAAGGCGCGCCTGGACAAAATGCTCAACCACGAGGAAGTGCGCGCCATCATCACGGCGCTGGGCACCGGGATCGCGAGCGACTTCGACCTGAGCAAGCGGCGCTACGACAAGGTCATCATCATGGCGGACGCGGACGTGGACGGGTCGCACATCCGGACCCTGTTGCTCACTTTCTTCTACCGCTACACGCGTCCACTGATCGAGCGCGGCAAGATCTACATCGCCCAGCCGCCGCTCTACCTGATCAAGGCGGGCAAGGAACGGAAGTATGCCTACGCGGACGAAGAGCGGCAGATCGTCGTGCGCGAGTTGGAGGCCCGCGGCCAGAAGGTGGAGATCCAGCGCTACAAGGGCCTGTCCGAGATGAACCCAGAGCAACTCTGGGAGACGACGATGGACCCGAAGATGCGGACGCTGAAGCGCGTGGAGATTACCGAGGCAGAGGAGGCGGAGCGGATCTTCTCCACACTGATGGGCGAAGAGGTCGAACCGCGCCGGCAGTTCATCGTGCAGTACGCCCGCGAAGTCCGCAACCTGGACATTTGATGGTCGGCGTCGCGTAAGATGTTCCCGTGGACGCCCGACGGGCGTCCACGACGGTATTCGCGCGGCATGAGGTGGGCGGATGGCTCTCGAGGAACGCATCATCTCGCAGGCGATCGAGACGGAGATGAAGACCTCCTACCTCGACTACGCCATGTCGGTCATCGTCAGCCGGGCCTTGCCGGACGTGCGCGACGGGTTGAAGCCGGTGCAGCGGCGTATCCTCTACGGCATGTCCGAACTCGGGGTGCGCCCGGACAGTCCGCACAAGAAGAGCGCGCGCATCGTCGGGGACGTTATGGGGCGCTACCACCCGCACGGCGACGTGCCCATCTACGAATCCCTGGTGCGGATGGCGCAGGACTGGTCCTTCCGCTACCCGCTGATCGACCCGCAGGGGAACTTCGGGTCCGTCGATGGTGATCCGGCAGGCGCGATGAGGTATACGGAAGCCCGGCTCTCCCGCCTGGCCATGGAGATGCTGGCGGACATCGACAAAGAGACGGTGGACTTCGTCCCCAACTTCGACGAGTCGATGCGCGAGCCGGTCGCCCTGCCGGCGCGCATCCCCAGCCTGCTGATGAACGGGGCCAGCGGCATCGCCGTGGGCATGGCGACGAACATTCCGCCGCACAACCTGGGGGAGATCGTGGACGGGCTGGTGGCGTTGATCGACACCCCTGAGCTGCCGGTGGAGGATTTGCTGAAGATCGTCAAGGGCCCGGATTTCCCCACCGGCGGGCTGATCCTGGGGCGCGACGGGATCAAGCAGGCCTACACCACCGGCCGCGGCAGCATGACCGTGCGGGCGAAGGTGGAGATCGAAGAGCTCCGCGGCGGGAAGACGGCGATCATCGTCACCGAGTTGCCCTTCATGGTAAACAAGGCGGCGTTGATCCAGCGCATCGCCGACCTGGTGCGGCAGCGCAAACTGAACGGCGTCACCGACCTGCGGGACGAGTCCGACCGCCGGGGGATGCGCATCGTCATCGAACTGCGGCGCGACGTCAACCCCCAGATCGTGCGCAACCAGCTCTTCAAGCACACGCAGCTGCAGACCACCTTCGGCGCCATCATGCTGGCCCTGGTGGACGGCGTACCGAAGGTCCTCACACTGAGGGCCTTGCTCGAGCATTACCTGGCGCACCGGCGCGTCGTGGTCATCCGCCGCACCCGCTTCGACCTGGCGAAGGCGGAGCAGCGGGCGCACATCCTGGAGGGCCTGAAGACCGCCCTGAAGTTCCTCGACGAGGTCATCGCCCTGATCCGCAAAGCCAAGGACGTGGACGCGGCGCGGGCCGGCCTGGTGAAGCAGTTCAAGCTCTCCGAGGTGCAGGCTAACGCCATTCTCGACCTGCGGTTGCAGCGCCTCACCGCCCTGGAGCGGGAGAAGGTGGAGGAGGAGTACAAGGCCCTCCTCAAGGACATCGCCCGCTACAAGGAGATGCTGGCCGACGCCGAGTCCCCGCGGCCGCGGCTGATCATGGCCTCCGTCCGCGACGAGCTGCAACAGATCAGGGAGCGCTACGCCGATGCGCGGCGCACAAAGATCGTCAGCCGGGAGGCGGAGACGTTCGAGGCAGAGGACCTCATACCTGACGTCGACGTCGTCATCACGCTCACGCGCAACAACTACGTCAAACGCTTGTTGCTGGAAAGCTACCGCCTGCAGCGGCGCGGCGGCAAGGGCGTGGTCGGCGCGACCCCCAAGGAGGAGGACGTGGTGCAGCACTTGATCGTGACCACCAACCACGCCTTTCTCCTGTTCTTTACCAACAAGGGGAAGGTGTACCGGATCAAGGCCCACGAGGTTCCCGAGGCCGGGCGGACCGCGCGCGGGCTGGCTCTGGTCAACCTCATTACCGTCGCGCAGGGGGAGCACGTCACCGCAATTATCCCGCTGCGCTCGTTTGAAGAGGACGGGTACCTCTTCATGGCCACGCGCCGCGGCTACGTGAAGAAGACCGGCTTGATGGAATTCATCAACGCCAAACGCGCCGGGATCTTCGCCATCACCTTCGAGGGCGCGGACGAACTGGTCGGCGTCCGCTTCATCCAGGCGGACACGGAGGTCGTGCTGGCCACCCGAATGGGGCGGGCGATCCGCTTCCAGGCCGGCCAGGTGCGGGAGATGGGGCGCACCGCGCGCGGCGTGAAGGGGATCCGGGCGCGCTCCGGGGACGGGGTCGTGGGGCTCGCCGACACGCGGGAAGGCGAGGCACTGCTGACGCTGACGGAGCACGGCTTCGGGAAGCGGACGCGGTTCGCCCAGTATCCGCTGAAGCACCGCGGCGGGATGGGCGTGATCACCCTCAAGGTCACGGCGCGCACGGGGCCGGTGGCGGCCGTGCGGCCCGTGAACGCGGACGATGAGATCCTCATCATCTCCAGCCGGGGCGAGGTGCTGCGCACGCCGGTCAAGGACATTCCGCTGATGGGCCGCGCGGTGCAGGGGGTGCACGTCAAGAAACTCGCGGCGGGCGACCGCCTGGCGGCGGTGGCCACGATCAGCAAGGAGGAGTAGGGCGCGGTATGTGGGGCCGCTGGCTGCGGGCGCTGGCCGTTCTCTCCGGCACCGTGCTGATCCACGAACTGGCGCACGCCCTGGTGGCGTGGCGCGTCGGCGGCCGCGTGCAGGAGATCGCGGTGGGCTTCGGGCCGCGGCTGCTGGCGCGGCGCATCAACGGCACCACCCTCAGCCTGCGGCCATTGCTCGTGGGCGGCTTCGCCGCCATCGACGTGGAGGACCTCCCGCCGGAGCGGCGCGTGCCGGTGCTGCTGGCCGGCCCCTTCGCCAACCTACTGCTGGGCCTGCTGCTGCTGCCGCCGCGGGTTACCCCGGAAACGGTGAACAGCCTGGTCGGCCCGCGCCCGCCGCGCGTGCAGCTCTCCGGCGTGGTCGGCGCCACGGCGATGCTGCTGCGGGCCGCCCATCCTGCCGCGCTGCGCTTTCTGGCGGCGCAGATTAACCTCAGCGTGGGGCTGGCCAACCTGCTGCCGCTGATGCCGCTTGACGGTGGCCATCTGGCGCTGGCGAAAATGGAGGCAAAGGGTGTTTCGGCGGCGGGGCGGAATTTCTACCGGCACGCCACCGCGCTGGTGTTCTTCTGGTTGCTGCTGCAGGTGCTGGCCAGCGACCTCCGCCGTCTCCGACCCGCCGCGAGTTAACCCGGCCGCAGGCCGGGGGCGCCGGCGGAATCCGGGCGCGGGGGGCCGGGTTTCTCTTCCGTATGCGCGTACAGACACTGCCGCTTTCTAGCCACCGGGCCGCGCTCGATCCCCTCGCGGCGCTGCCTGCGGAGTGGGATGTGTGGGCGGAGGAACCGGCGCATCAGGTGCTGGTGGAAGAGGACGGCACGGTGATCGGTGCGCTGCATGTCGCCCTGGTGAGCGCGACGGAGGCCTGGCTGGAGGGGCTGCGCGTGCGGGCCGACCGCCAGGGGGCCGGCATCGGTCGCCGGCTGGTGGCGGAGGGAGAAGCGCTGGCGAAGCGGTTCGGTGCCGCGACCGCGCGCACCGCCATCCCCGCCCACGAATACGCGGCGCAGGCGGTGGCGGAGCGGGCGGGCTTTCGCCCCTTCGCCCGGGCGATCGTCCAGGAGATGGCGATCGCGGAAGGCCCGATCGACGTGCCCTACGATGCCCTGGTGCGGGACGCGGACGCGGGTGACGTGGCGGCGATCGCCGCGTGGCTGCGCGCGGGAGAGACGCTGCACGCCTGGCAGAACCTGGTGCCGCTGGGCTGGCGGTTTCGCACGCTGCTGCCGCCGTTGGTCCAGGGCCTGGTGAAAGATCGCCGCGTGCTGCGGGCGGGGGAATCGGTGGAGGGTGTGGCCTTCTTCACTGTGCGCGGCACTACGGTGGTGATCGCACTGTTGGACGGAAGCGCGACGGTGATACCGGCTCTCGTCGGCGCGGTCGCCGCCCGCGGGCGGGAGCGCGGCGCGGGGCGGGTGGTGCTCTTCGCGCCGGATGAGCAGTCTTTGCGGGGTGTCCGCATGGAGCGCCGGGCCCACTCGTGGTGTCCCGACGGGATGGTCGTGGTGGAGAAATCCCTCTGAGGGCAAACGGGATTCCGCGATGGCCGAAACGCGCTGCGATATTCACACGCTCATCGGCGACATCGTGGTCCTGGCGGACAGCGCGGTGCTGCTGGTGAAGGACGCCGCTGAAGATCGCGGCTGGCGGCTGCCCGGGGGCCCGTTGCGCCACGGCGAGCATCCGGAGGCCGCGGCGCGGCGCCTGCTCAAGGAGCAGACCGGGGTGGAGCCGGAATACGTGGAGCTGATGGAAGTCGAATCGGTGCCCGGCACCAACTGGCATCTCTACTTCCACTTCCGCACCGACCTGGACCGGCGCCCGGAGCCGGGGCCGATGATCGGCGACCTGCGCCTCTTTCAACTAGAACACCTGCCGGCGACGCAGCACGGGACGTGGGAACGCGACGTGATCTACCGGGTGGTGAGCAAATGAGCGGCGGGGACGGCGGCCTGCTCTATCTGGACGACGCCTACGCCGCGGAGGTGGAGACCGCGGTCGTCGAGGCCGCCGGGAACGCCCTGGTGCTGCGGGAGACGCTCTTTTACCCCGGAAGCGGCGGGCTGCCGCCGGACCGGGGGTGGGTGCGCTGGCCCGGCGGCGAAGTCGCCGTGGTCGGGCACCGCCGCGAGGGAGACCGCCTCTGGCACGAGGTCGACGGGGCGCCGCCGCCCGCGGGCGCGCCGGTAACTGCCGTGCTGGACTGGCCCCACCGGTACGGCGTGATGCGCCACCACACCGCGGTGCACGTATTAAGCGGCGTCGTCTACCATCTCTTCGGCGCGACGGTCACCGGCGGGCAAATCTATTCCGACCGGGCGCGGATGGACTTCGCGCTGGAAGACCTCAACCCCGAGCGCGTGGCGGCGATTGAACGCGAGGCGAACCGGGTGATCCAGGAGGGGCGCGACGTCCTGGTTCGTTTCGTCAGCCGCGAGGAGTTCGAGCGGCACGACTTGGTGCGCACGGCGAAGAACCTGGTGCCGGCGCACCTGACGACGATCCGCGTGGTGGAGATCGCGGGGTTCGACGCCCAGGCCGACGGCGGCACGCACGTGCGCACCACCCGTGAGATCGGCACGCTGCGCGTGGTGAAGACGGAGAACAAAGGGAAGATCAACCGGAGGCTGGAGATCGCCCTCAGCGCGTAGCGGGGCGCAACCGGAGGACGCGGTGGACCCAGAGGTGGCTGTGATTCACGAAGTGATCGAAGATCTGCGGGGGCAACTCGTCAAAGTGGTGGAGCAACTGGACGACGCGGACATCAACCGGACCTTTCCGGGGCTGCAGAACACGATCGGCATCCTCCTGCGCCACATGGCCGCCTCGGAGAATTTCTGGATCAGCGGCGTGGCCGGCGGCGGGTCGCGGGAACGCAACCGCGATGCGGAGTTTGGGCGCGAGCCCCTGGCGAAGCAGGGTTTGGTGCGGACACTGCGGGAGGCGCAGGCGGCCACCGAGCGGGTGCTGACGGGCCTCGGCGCGGCGGAGCTGCAGGCCGCGGTACAGGCTGAGCGGGCGCGGGGGACGGTGCAGACGACAAAGGCGTTCGCCCTGCTGCACGCGCTGCAGCACCTGGCCTACCACCTGGGACAGATCCGCCTGATGGCGGCGATGGCGCGCCATGCCCGTGAGAAGGCGTCCGCCTAAGCCCAAGACCTCCGGCACCGCCGGCCTGCGCTGGGAACAGGCAGCGGACATTCGGCGGCGGCTGGTGCGCATCGCCCGGGCCGTGGGGTTCCGGCACGTCGATCCGCGGCGCCTCGTCGCCGTCCGCACCTATGGCTCCCGAGCCAACGCGCTGGCGCGCATCTGGGGCCTGTCGCCGATCTTCCAGCAGGCGCTCCGTCTGCCGGCGCTCTATGTCGTCGAAGTGATGATCCCGGCCTTCGACCGGCTCTCCCGCGCCGAGCAGGACCGCGTGTTGATCCACGAACTGCTGCACGTTCCCATAACCTTCTCCGGCAGCCTGCGCCCGGAGCAGTCCCGGCACTTCCGTACACACCACACGGTCAGCCGTCTCTACCGCCTCTACCTGGCCAACCGCCGGCGGGCGTAGTACTGGAACGACACAGATCCACTCACCGCTAGAGCCGCCGCCGCGACGGCGGGCGATCGCTCGCCGGATACCGCGTGAAGATCAATGCTCCCGCTGCTGTGGAGACCGCGGCAGTCAGCAGCGCGGCGCGCAGCCCCCACGCGTCCGGCGGCGCCTGGCCGAGCCACTGGAGGAGCCCGCCCAGGGTGGCCGCAGAGAGGCTCGTCGTCCCATTGAAGATCAGCCCCTGGAAGGCGAAGAACATCCCCTCGACGCGTATCCCACCGCGGCGCCCGTGATCCTCGGCGATCTCCGCCAGCAGCGCGTTGGGCAGGATGAACATCGCGCCGATCGCGGGGCCGGCGAGCATCAGGATGAGCCCGCCCTCGACGGCCGGACTCAACGGCACGGGCCAGCGGCCGATCGTCGCCGCCAGAGGGAGTTCCGCAGCGAGGAGGGTCATCGCTCCCAGGATCGTGCGCCGTCCGCCCCAGCGCCGGATCAGGCGCGCGGCGAAGGGTAGCGAGACCACGGTCGTGCCCAGGGTGAGGCCGAGGAACAGCGCGATGGCGGACTGCGGCAGCCCCATCAGCACCGTCACGATCAGAGCCAGAGAAAGTTGCACCATGCTCAGGCCGAACCAGACGGTGGCGATGGCGGGAATGAAGACGCGGAAGCGCGGGTCGTTGAAGACACTACGCACCGTCGCCCGGATCGGCTGAGGGGGTGCCGTGGGTATTCTCTCCCGCACGGTCAGAGAGGAGGTCAGCAGCGCGGCTAGACCGAAGGGCGCCAGGATGAGGCCCATCGTCGAAAAGCCGAACCGGGTGGAAAGCCAGGAGGAGCCGACGAAGGCGGCGCCGATGCCGGCCAGGTTGAAGGCCGCCTGCAGCGAAGTCGTGGCCACGCGCCCACGCCCACCTGCCGTCACCTCCGGCAACAGGGCGGTGTAGGGGTTGAGGACCATGGTGTACAGGAAGAAGAACACCCCCAGCGTGACGGCCAGGTAGAGGGCGTTGGCGGTGGAGATCCGGGCGTCGGGCGGCCGCCAGAGGAGGACGAAGCAGACGGCCAGCAGGGGTGAGGCCACGAGAATGAACGGGCGGCGGCGCCCCCAGCGGCTGCGCAGGCTGTCGCTCCAGTGGGCCACGAGCGGATCGGCCAGCGCGTCCACGATCCGGCCGGCCGCCATCGCCAGGCCGACCATGCCCGGGGTGGCGCGGGCGGGGTGCAGCTGCCCAGGCGGCGGGGCGTAGAAGAAGAAGACCCACAGCAGGACGGTCTGCTGCAGCAGCGCGGATCCGAAGCCGCCGAGCGCGTAGAGCACGCGAGCCGCGGGGCGCAGTCGCATGTGCGGCAGATTCTCCGCGCCGCCTCGCTCGGCCTGTCGGGGGAGCCGTATAATGACGGCACGATGCTGCGGTTCCTGACGGCGGGGGAATCCCACGGGCGCGCCCTGGTGGCCATCCTGGAGGGCCTGCCGGCCGGGCTGCCGCTCTCCGAGGACGACATCGCTCAGGATCTGGCCCGCCGCCAGTGGGGCTACGGCCGGGGCGGCCGGATGCAGATCGAGCAGGACCGCGCCGAGATCATCTCCGGCGTCATCCGCGGCGAGACCATCGGCGCGCCCATCGCCCTATGGATCCAAAACCGCGACTGGCGCCAGGACGAACCGGACATCACCCGGCCGCGGCCGGGGCACACCGACCTGGTCGGCGCGCAGAAGTACGGCTTCCGCGACGTGCGGCGGGTGTTGGAACGCAGCAGCGCCCGCGAGACCGCCGCGCGCGTGGCCGTCGGTGCCATCTGTCGCACGTTCCTGGCCGCGTTCGGAGTGACCATCCTCAGCCACGTCACCGAAATCGGCGGGGTCGGCATCCGCAGGCGGCCGGCGCGCTGGGAGGAGATCGCCGAGCGCGCCGCCGCCTCCGCCGTGCGCTGCGTCGACCCGGAAGCCGAGGAGGAGATGAAGGCGGCGATCGACGCCGCTGGCGAGCGGGGAGACACGCTGGGCGGCGTCTTCGAGGTAATTGCCGTGGGCCTGCCGCCCGGGTTGGGGTCGTACGTGCACTGGGACCGCAAACTCGACGCGCGTCTCGCCGCCGCGTTGATGTCCATCAACGCCATTAAGGGTGTGGAGTTCGGCCTGGGCTTCGCCGTGGCGCGCACCCCGGGCTCCGCGGCGCACGACGAAATCCTCTACAGCCGTGAGCGAGGTTTCTACCGCGGCAGCGACCGCTCCGGCGGGACCGAAGGCGGCACGACGACCGGCGACCCGCTGATCGTGCGCGCGGCGATGAAGCCGCTCTCCACGCTGCGCACGCCGCTGCGCTCCGTGGACCTGATCACGAAGGAACCGGTGGAAGCGGCGGTGGTGCGCAGCGACGTCTGCGCCGTGCCGGCGGCGGGTGTGATCGGCGAGGCGATGGTGGCGTTCGTGCTCGCCGATGCCTTCCTGGAGAAGTTCGGCGGCGACGCGGTGACCGACATCCGTACCGCCTACGACGCGTACGTGCGTCGGTTGAGGGAGATGTGATTCCCCGCGGCGACGCGGCGCCATCCTCGCGGCCGGCGGCGGTGCTGCCCAACATCGTGCTGGTCGGTATGCCCGGCTCGGGGAAGAGCGCTGTCGGCGAAAAGGTGGCCGCCTGGCTGGGATGGCCGCTGCTGGATACGGACGAGATGGTCGTCCACCGGGCGGGGCGCGCGATCGCGGAGATCTTTGCGCGGGACGGCGAGGCGGCGTTCCGCCGGCTCGAACGGGCCGCCGTGCGGGAGGCCTCGCGGGCGCAGCGCGCGGTGATTGCGACCGGCGGCGGGGTCGTGCTCGATCCCGTCAACATGGCGGCGCTGCGCCGCCGTGGGCTGATCGTGGCATTGACCGCGGCGCCGGACGTGCTGCTGGCGCGCCTGGGAGCCGACGGCGGCGGGCGGCCGCTCCTCGCCCCCGATCCGCGCGCCCGCGTGCAGACCCTCCTGGCCGAGCGTGCTCCCCAGTACGCGGAGGCCGACCTCATCCTGGACGCCGCGCGCCCGGCGGACCTGCTGGCACAGGAGATCCTGGCGGCGGTGGCCGCCCGAGCGAGCGACACCGTCACGGTGGATCTGGGCGCGCGTTCCTATCCCGTCCGCATCGGTACCGGCATCCTGGACCTTCTCGGATGGGAAGTCCGGCAGCAACTCCCGGCAACACAGGCGGTCGTGCTGACCCATCCCCGGTTGCGGCGCCGCTTCGGTGGGCGGGTGGAAAGCGTTCTCCGCGCCGCGGGGCTGGAGCCGGTTGTCGTCACGGTGCCGGAAGGGGAACGGGCGAAGAGCCTGCGTACAGCGTCGGCCGTCTACGATCAGATGGCGGCGGCGGGCGTGGATCGCAGCGCGGTCGTCGTCGGCCTCGGCGGCGGCGTAATCGGGGACCTGGCCGGATACGTGGCCGGCACCTACATGCGAGGTCTCGGGCTCGTCCACGTCCCCACCACCCTGCTCGCCCAGGTGGACAGCGCGATCGGCGGCAAGGCGGCGGTGAACCACCCGCGGGCGAAGAATCTCGTGGGCGTCTTTCATCAGCCGGCCCTCGTGCTGGTGGACGTCGAGACCCTGAAGACACTGCCGCCGCGCGAGGTGCGAGCGGGGTTGGCCGAAGTCATCAAGTACGGGATGGTCGGCGACGCCGACCTGCTGGCTTTCACCGAGGAGAAGCTCGATGGGCTGCTGCGGCGCGATCTGGAAGTGCTCCGCCATTGCGTGCGGTGGTGCACGTCCATCAAGGCGCGGATTGTCCACAGCGACGAGCGGGAAGAGGGCCCGCGCCGGCTGCTGAACTACGGACACACCGTGGGACACGCGGTGGAGATCGCCTCGGCGGGGGCGCTGACGCACGGCGAGGCCATCGCTATCGGGATGAGCGTGGAGGTGCGCATCGCCCAGCGGCTGAACCTGGTGTCGGCTGAGGTCGTGCGGCGCCAGGGCACGGTGCTCCAGCGGGCGGGACTGCCTACAATGATTCTGGCGGGCGCCCCATCCGACGAAGTCATGATGGAGGCCATGCGTTTGGACAAGAAGGCGCGCCGCGGCGAGATGCACTTCACCCTACTGCGCGATGCCGGGCAGGGTGTCATCGATCAGCCCGTGCCGGAGCCAGTGGTGCGGGAGGTCTTGAGAGCATGCCGCGCGTCCTCGTGATGTTCGGCCCGAACCTGAACCTCCTGGGCGAACGCGAGCCCGAGGTCTACGGGAGCGCGTCGTTTGAGGAGTTGCGCTCGCAACTGCGGGCGACCGGTGTGGCGGCAGGCGTGGAGGTGGAGGTCTTCCAGTCGAACCACGAGGGCGACCTGATCGACAGGCTGCACGCGGCGCGGCACACGTATGACGCCGTCGTCCTGAATCCCGGCGGGTTGACGCACACCTCTGTTGCGCTGCGGGACGCGGTGGCGGCGGTCAGCATCCCCGTCATCGAGGCCCACCTGAGCAACCCCTTCCGCCGCGAACCGTTTCGCCGGCGGTCGCTGCTGGCGTCGGTCTGCGTGGGGTCGATCCAGGGCTTCGGGCCGGAGTCGATGCTCCTGGCGGTGCGTGCCGCCGCGGGCCTGCTGCGGCCGCAGACCCGGGAGAAGGCCTGATGCACATCCGCGGCATCCGCGGGGCGACGACGGCCCCGGCGAATACGGCCGAGGCCATCCTGGCGGCGACGCGCGAACTGCTCGCCGAGATGGTGCGGCAGAACGGCGTGGAACCCGATGAGATCGCCGCGGTGCTTTTCACCTGCACCGACGACCTGAGCGCCACCTTCCCCGCCGAGGCCGGCCGGGCACTGGGGTGGAACACCGTGCCGCTGCTCACGGCACGCGAGATCGATGTGCCGGGAGCCGTGCGCCGCTGCGTCCGGGTGCTGATCCTCTGGAACACACCCCGTTCGCAGGAAGAGGTGGCCCACGTCTACCTGCGCGAGGCGGAGATGTTGCGCCCAGACCTCACCCGCGGCGCCCGCCGCGCCCGGGGCCCCATGCCGCCCGAATCGGCGTGAGCGTCCGCCTGATCACGCCCGCGCGCGGTCCGATCACCGGGACCGTCCACATCCCCGGCAGCAAGAGCATCACCAACCGGGCGCTGGTTCTGGGAGCGCTGGCCGACGGACGCACCGTGATCGAGGGCGCGCTGTTCAGCGACGACACCGGTCTGATGGCAGAGGGGTTGCGGGGGCTGGGGTTTGCGATCGAGGAAGAGTCGCAGGCGGAGCGGTTTGTTGTTCAGGGCGAAGGCGGGCGGATTCCGGCGCGGGAAGCGAGGATCGACGCCGGCAACGCCGGCACCGTGGCGCGGTTCCTCACCGCGGTCGCGGCACTCGGATTCGGCGAGTACCTCGTCGATGGCTCCGCGCGCATGCGGCAGCGGCCGATCCTCGACCTCGTCCTGGCGTTACGGGCGCTGGGGTCGGACGCGGTTGCGCCCTCCGGGTGTCCACCTGTCCGTTTGAGGGCGCGGGGCCTGGCGGGAGGAATGGCCACCGTCCGCGGCGGGGTGAGCAGCCAGTTTCTCTCCGCCCTGCTGCAGGTGGCGCCGCTGGCGGAGTCGCGGGTGGAACTTCTCGTGGCCGGCCCGCTGGTGGCCGGGCCCTACGCGGACCTCACCCTGGGGATGATGCGGCTCTTCGGCGCGACCGTGCAGCGTGACGACGCGCAGCGCTATACGATTACGCCGCAGCGCTATGCGTCGCGTGCGTTTGCTGTGGAACCGGATGCCAGCAGCGCCTCCTACTTCTTCGCGGCCGCGGCCGCGACCGGCGGGCGGGTGACCGTCTCGGGCCTGGCGCGCGATTCCCTGCAGGGGGACGTGAAGTTCCTCGACGTTCTCCGGGCGATGGGGTGCACGGTGGCGTGGGGCGATGAGGGCGTGACCGTGCATGGGCCGGAGCGCCTGCGGGGCGTGGACGTCGACCTCAACGCTATGTCGGACATGACGATGACGCTGGCCGCACTGGCGCCGTTTGCCGAGGGGCCGGTGCGGATCCGAAACGTCGGTCACATCCGGCACCAGGAGTCCGATCGGCTGAGCGGTCTCGTGGCGGAGCTGCGGCGGTTGGGGCAGGAGGTGCGGGAGTCCGAGGACGGCCTGGAGATCATCCCGCAGCCGGTGCGCCCCGCCGTCGTGGAGACCTACGGCGACCACCGCATCGCCATGGCCTTCGCCGTGGCCGGCCTGCGCGCGAACGGCGTCGCCATCGCGAATCCGGGGTGCGTGACCAAGACCTTCCCTGATTTCTTTCGGCGGCTGGAAGCGCTGGTGGCCTCAGAGCGGTGAGACTCGCGGCTACGGGCGACGTGATGCTGGGGCGGAATGCCGGGGTGATCCTGCGCCGCCGCCCGCCGGAGTATGTCTGGGGCGATACACTGCCGCTGTTCCGGGAGGCCGATGTGGTGCTCGTGAATCTCGAGTGTGTCATCGCCGGGGACGAGGCCGGCGACCCCTGGCCCCGGAAGGTTTTTCACTTCAAGGCGCCGCCGGCAGCGGTCGAAGCGTTGCGGGCGGCCCACGTCACGGCGGTCACGCTGGCGAACAACCACACGCTGGACTATGGTCCGACGGCTCTGGAGGAGATGCTCGGTCTGCTGGGGGAGACCGGCATCCCGGCGGCCGGAGCCGGGCGCACGCCCGAGGAGGCGCGTCGGGCGGTCACGCTGAAGGTTGAGGGCCTGCGGATCGGACTGATCAACTGCACCGACAATGAGCCCGGGTGGGAGGCCCGGGCCGGGTCGCCGGGCGTCTGCTACGTCCCTGTGGATCTCCACGATGAGCGCGCGCGCACGCTGCTCGACCTGGTGCGGGCGGCGCGGGCCGGCCACGATCTGGTGATCGTCGCGGCGCACTGGGGGCCGAACATGAGCCCCGAGCCTCTCCCCCACCATCCGCCATTCGCCCGCGCGCTGGCGGACGCCGGGGCCGATCTCTTCATCGGCACCTCGGCCCACGTGGTACAGGGGATCGAACTCTACCGGGTGGCGGGCCGCCCGGGCGGGGTCGTGCCCATCTGCTACGACCTTGGCGATTACGTGGATGACTACGCCGTCGATCCGGACTTGCGCAACGACCGGTCCTTCCTCTTCGTGTTTGATCTTGACCGGACTGGAGTACGGGGGATCCACCTTCAGCCCATCCTCATCGACGGGTGGCGCTGCCAGGTGAAACGCGCGCGGGGCGCCGATGCCGCGGAGACAATGGCGACGATGGTCGCCCGCTGCCGGAAGATGGGCACATCCGTCCGGCCAGAAGGCGGGGGGCTGACCGTGGATGTCGAAACACCTGCTGCCCGGCAGTGATGGTCGGATGGGAGCATTCCGCCATGGTGGGAGCGTCGGATGGATAGAGTAAGCGCCCTGGCCGCGCGCGTGCGCGAGAACGTGGAGCGGGTGATCGTCGGCAAAGGCGACGTCATCGATCTGGCGCTGGTCGCGCTGCTCTGCGAGGGGCATATCCTGATCGAGGACGTGCCGGGAATCGGCAAGACGATGCTGGCGAAGGCGCTGGCCCGCTCCATCGGCTGCGCCTTCCGCCGCGTCCAGTGCACGCCGGATCTGCTGCCCTCCGACATCACCGGCCTCTACTTCTTCAACCAGCGCACCCAGGACTTCGAGTTCCGTGCCGGACCGATCTTCGCCCAGATCGTCCTGGCCGACGAGATCAACCGGGCGACGCCGCGCACCCAATCCGCGCTGCTGGAGGCGATGCAGGAGCAGCAGGTGACGGTGGAAGGGTCGACCTTTCCGTTGCCCCGGCCGTTTCTGGTCCTGGCCACACAGAACCCCGTCGAGCTCCAGGGCACCTTCCCGCTGCCGGAGGCGCAGCTGGACCGCTTCCTGCTCCGGCTGACCATCGGCTATCCGGGACGCGATGAAGAGCGCGAAATCCTGCGCCGCTTCGGCGCGGGCGACCCGCTGGCCGCGCTGGAACCGGTGGCGACGGCGGACGACCTGCTGGAGGGACAGCGACAGGCGCGCCAGGTCCTGGTGAGCGCGGCGGTGGAGACGTACATCATCGCCATCGCCGCGGAGACACGGCGCCATCCGGAGATCGATCTGGGACTGAGCCCGCGCGGCAGCCTGGCGCTGTACCGTACCGGCCAGGCGCTGGCGGCGATCCGCGGCCGGGCCTTCGTGCTGCCGGATGATGTGAAGGCGCTGGCGCCGGTGGTCATCCCGCACCGGCTGATCCTGTCCACCCAGGCGCGCCTCCGCGAGCGCAGCGCCCGGGAGATCGTCGCGGAGGTCCTGCAGGCCGTCCCGGCGCCGGTGGAGCAGGAAGTCCGCTGATGTTCACCCAGGGATGGCTGCTCGTGGCCATCCTGCTCACGTCGATCGGCCTGCTCCTGCATGTCCCCGTCGCCTTCTTGCTGGGCGTCGTGCTCTTGCTGGGCGCGGTGACCTCATTTCTTTCGGACCGCTACTGCCTGTGGGGCGTGGACTACCACCGCGTCTTCGCCCCGCGGCGGGCCTTCTACGGCGAGGAGATCACGCTGGCGGTGGAGGTGACCAACCGGAAGGTCCTGCCACTGGCCTGGCTGGAGGCGGTGGACGAACTCCCCGTCGAACTCGAGCCGCTGGACGGCCGCGTCATCCCCAGCCTGCGGCAGCGCCGCCAGCTCTTGGTCAACCTGTTCTCGGCACGCTGGTACGAGCGGGTGCGACGGCGCTTCCGCGTCCGCTGCGCCGCGCGGGGCTACTTCAAGTTGGGACCGGTGCGCCTGCGCTCGGGCGACCTCTTCGGCTTCACGTTCCGCGGACGCGATCTGGAGTTGACCGATCACCTGATCGTCTATCCGAAGGTGGTGCCCCTGGAAGCGCTGGGCCTGCCGCCGCTGCACCCGCTGGGCGATGCGCGCACGCCGCGCCTCCTCTTCGAGGATCCGACGCGCACCGTCGGCACGCGCGACTACCTGCCGGGTGACCCGCTACGCCGCCTGCACTGGAAGGCCACGGCGCGGATCGGTACGCTGCAGTCGCGCCAGTACGAGTCCACGCTGACGCACCGCCTGGTGCTCTTCGTGAACATGGACACGCTGGGCGAGTACGCGGAGTACCGCGGCTTCGTCCGCCCTCTGTTAGAGCTCAACATGATGGTGGCGGCCTCCGCCGCCTACTGGGCGCACGAGCACGGCTATCCCGTGGGCCTCTACGCCAACGGCTTCCTGCCCGAAGGGCTGCGCTGGATCGGGATGCCGCCGGCGCACGACCCGGGACACCTGGCGGCCATGCTGGAGGCGCTGGCGAAGGTCTACCCCACGCCGGTGATGCCGATCGGGGACCTGATCCACCTGTCGGCGCGGGAGCTGCCGTGGGGGACGACCGCGGTGGTGGTTACCGCCGTGGTGGATGTCCCGCTGGAAATCGGCGTGCTGCGGCTGCGCGAGGCAGGGCACGGCGTCGTGCTCGTCCTGATCGGGGACCGCGTCCGCGCACCCGCGCTGGACGTGCCGGCATTCACGGTCCGAGGGGAGGTGGGCTGGCGTGCGATGGATGAGCTTCGGCTGGCTCCGTCGATGGCTGCCGCTGCTACTGCCCGCCGCTGAGTTCTCCTGGCTGGCCCCCTGGCTGCTCTTCCTCTCCGGCGCGTTCTACCCGGAGGGCGGGCATATCCTGGCTCCGTTTCCCGCGGCCGGCCTCCTCCTGGGCGGGTATCTGCTGGCGTCGGCACCGCCAGGGGAGCGGCCGCTCCGCCGCGTGCGGCTGGGTGTGCTGGCGCTCGCGGTCGCGCTCGGCCTCTGGGCCGTCTGGATCACGCACTACCGCGCCCTGCCGTTCTGGCATCCCGCCTGGATCTGGCGTCTGCTCCGCGCCGCGCACGACGCCATCCCGGCCGTCCCCGCGCCGGTGCTGGGGGCATTCGCCGCACCGCTAGTCCTGTGGCGCGGGCTGGTGCTCGGCGGGAGAGAGTTCTCGCACTTTACGGCCGAGCAGACGTTTCGCCGCGGGGTGGTCTGGTCGGTTCTCTTTGTCTTCCTGTTTGCCCTCTACCGCGACTCGCGGGTGTTTGCGCTGGCGCGGTCGGTCGCCGCGGGGTACATCCTGACCTTCTTCTTCCTGAGCCTGCTCCTGCTGGCGCTGGCCCGACTGCTGGGGATCTGGGAGGAGGTCCAGGGGAAAGACCCCCGGTCGCTGGCGTTCAACCGCCCCTGGTTCCTCGTCGCAGTCGGCGCGGCGGCATTCATTGTGCTGACCGGCGCGGCGTTGGGCGGACTGGCCGGCGCCGAGGTCTGGCCCTACCTCGCCCCCATCTTCCGCCTGCTCGCGCCGGTGCTGGAAGCGATCTTCCTCGTGCTCTTCTTCTTCGCCAGCCTGATCGCCCGCCTCATTCTCTTTCTCCTTTCGCGCATACCCAGACGTTGGGTGCCGCCGCGGCCGGTGATGAACGATCCGATCGGCGACGTGCTGCGCGCCGTGCGCGACCTGGAGGTGTCTCCGCAGGTCGTCTACGGAGCCCGCTGGGGGATGGTGTTGTTCGTCGTCCTGCTCCTGTCGCTGGCGATCGTGCTGGCCGTGGTGCGGCGGAGGCGCAGAGCGGCGGCGGTCGATGAGGACGATCGGGAGAGCGTGTGGAGTCGGGACAGTCTGCTGAAAGGCCTCCGCCGTCTGTTCGTGCGGCGTCGCCTGCTGCGGGAGCTGACGGAAGACCTCACGGGGACGCCGGAGGCGCTGGCCGTCCGCATGCTCTACCGGCGCCTCCTGCGGGCTGCGGCCGAGGTGGGGCAGTCCCGGCGGAGGGACCAGACTCCGCGCGAGTTTGCGCAGGTGGTGGAGCCGTTCGCTGGTAACGCCGCAGACGATCTGCGCGCGCTCACGGGTGTCTATGAGACGGTACGGTACGGGGCGCACCGCCCGTCGCGGGATGAGGTGGCGGCGGCACAGGGATGGCTGGAGCGACTGCGGGCGGCGTTTCCGCCCCGGACGGCGCGATCAGAATGAGCGAAGCCGCCTGGCGTCGGCGTTTCCGCGCCGCGCGCACCACTCTGCCGGGTTGGGCGCGGGATGACCCGGGGCGCCTGATCTACGCCTCCAATACCGGTGGAAAGTGGGAGGTCTACGCCTGGGACCGGCGCAGAGAGACGCACCGGCAGGTGACCGACCGACCCGCGGGGACGCTGCGCGGGCAACTCGATCCCGACGGGCGACGGATTTGTTGGTTCGACGATGATCGGGGGAGTGAGTTTGGTCGCTGGGTCGTCGAGCCGTTTCAGGGCGGCACGCGCGAAACCGTCGCGCCCGAGATCGGGCCGGCGTACAGTGCCGGGCTGGCGATCGCGCGGTCTTTTGTGGTGCTCGGCACATCGACCGAGGCGGGAAACGCGATCCACCTGGCGCGTCATGGCGAACCCCCGGATCTGCTCTACGCCCACCGGGAGAGCGCGTGGGTAAGTGGGCTCTCGCGCGACGAGACGTTCCTCTGCATTAGCCAC
>LDXQ01000014.1 GCA_001443485.1 Candidatus Sysuimicrobiota bacterium CSP1-3 | reverse complement strand
CGCGGTGAACGTCTTCGGGGAAGGTCTGGTGCGCGAGGGAGTGGGCAAGGCCTTCGACCGGCCGGAGTGGCAGAGCGTGCATGTGATGCGGGCGGGCGAAGGAACGGGGGTCCGCTTCGTGCCCGCGTCGGGGGCGCCGGGTACGATCGTCTACGCCAATCCCGCGCACCCGGAGGTCCAGCTCTATGAACTGGCGGTGCTATGGGAGATTGTCTCGCAGTACGCGGTGGATGGGATTGTCCTCGACCGAGCGCGCTACGCTGATCTGACGGCGGACTTCTCCGACCTTAGCCGGGCGCGCTTCGAGGCAGTGCTGGGGCGGCCGATGGCGAATTGGCCGGAAGAAATCGTGCAGGTCTCGTCGGACGGGACCATGCAACCGGGTCCCCTCTTCACCTCGTGGGTGGCGTGGCGCGCCTCGGTGATCCGGGGATTCGTGCGGGCCGCCGAGCGAGTGGTGCACCAGGTCCGGCCGGAGATCCCGTTGGCCATGTATGTCGGGGCCTGGTACCCGACTGTGTTTGAAGTCGGGCAGAACTGGGGGCGCGCCGATGCGCCGCCGCTCTTTGCGGCGTGGAGCCCGGCGTGGAGTGACGCGACGCTGCTCCCGCACCTCGACTATGTGTTGGTCGGTCTGTACTATCGTGCGGTCTCCCGCGGGGAGGCCCTCCGGCAGGGCGCGCCTTCCTGGCGCAGCGTCGCCGGCGGCGCGCTGCTGGCGCGCGAGGTGACGCGAGGCACGCCGGTCGTCGGCGGCATCTGGCTGCAGGTGTATGCAGGGGACCGCGACCGGGGCAGGGGAGCCCTGCATGCCGCCGCCGAACTCACCGACGGGTTGATGGTGTTTGACCTCTCCGACGTCGTGCAGGGGGACTGGTGGGAGGCAGTACCGCAGCCTTGAGAGGAGGCACGAGATCGGACATGCCCGACACTTTCTTTGACGCCGTGCAGCGACTCAAGGCGCACCTCGCACCCATCGTCGACCTGCGCCACGCGGCCGCCGTCCTCGGCTGGGACCAGCAGACGCACATGCCGCCGGGCGGGGGCCAGGCGCGGGCCGAGCAGTTGGCCACCCTCAGCCGCACTATTCACGAGATGTTCACCGCGCCGCGGACGCGCGAACTGCTGGAGGCGGCCGAAGCCGTGCTCGACCGCCTCAACCCGGATGCCGACGAGGCGGCGTTGGTCCGGATGACGCGGCGCGACTTCGATCAGGCGACGAAGTTGCCGTCCGAGTTTGTCGCGGAGCGGCGCCGCGCCTCCAGCCTCAGCGTGGAGGTGTGGCGGAAGGCCCGCCCGGCCAACGACTTTGCGGCGTTCCGCCCGCACCTGCAGCAGATGGTGGACTACGCCCGCCGCACCGCCGATTATCTGGGCTACACGGATCATCCCTACGACGCGCTGCTGGATCTATACGAACCGCTGATGACCTCGCCCGAGGTGGCCGACCTGTTCGTGCGGCTGCGGGAGGGGACCGTGCCGCTCGTCCGGGCGATCGCCGAACGGGGGCAGGTGGTCGACGACGGCGTCGTGCACCGTGAATACGACGAGGCGAAGCAGGAGGCGTTTGCGCTGGCCGTCACCCAGGCGTTCGGCTACGACCTCGCGCGCGGCCGCCTCGACCGCGCGCCCCATCCCTTCGCCACCAGCTTCAGCCGCGACGATGTGCGCATCACCACGCGGTTTGACCGCCACTTCTTCAACCCGGCCGTCTTTGCGATCTTCCACGAAGCCGGACACGCCATGTACCAGCAGGGCATCGCCCCCTCCCTGGAGCGCACGCCGCTGGCGGGCGGGGCCAGCCTGGGTGTGCACGAGTCGCAGTCGCGGATGTGGGAGAACCTGGTCGGCCGGAGCCGCCCCTTCTGGCGGCACAACTTCCCGAAGCTCCGGGAGGTGTTCCCGGAGCAACTGGCCGACGTGGACGCGGAGATGTTCTACCGGGCGGTCAACAAAGTGGAACCGAGCCTCATCCGGGTCGAAGCCGACGAGGTGACCTACAACCTGCACATCATCCTGCGCTTCGAACTGGAGAAGGCGCTGCTGGAAGGATCACTGAACGTAGAGGACGCACCGGAGGCCTGGAAGGCCAAGATGCGCGAGTACCTGGGGGTCACGCCGCCGAACGACGCCGACGGCGTGATGCAGGACATCCACTGGGCCAGCGGCTCGATCGGCTACTTCCCCACCTACACCCTGGGTAACGTGATGGCGGCGCAGCTTCTCGAAGCGGCGCAGCGGGCGCACCCCGGGCTGACGGAGGAGTTCGGCCGGGGGGAGTTCGGCACGCTCTTGGGATGGCTGCGGGAGCACGTGCACCGGCACGGGCGCAAGTTCTTCCCGCAGGACCTGCTGCAGCGGGCCACCGGCAACCGGCTCACTCCGGGGCCGTACCTGCACTACCTGTGGCAGAAGTTTGGCGAGATCTACGGCGTTTCCGCCCCGGAGGCTACGAGCGCCCCAGCGCGGCGCGGCCGTAACGTTCGGGCCGGCAACCGTCAGCGTTTAGCGGTTTCCGATCACCGGGACCGGCGCGTTCTCCGCGGTTCGGCAGGGCGCCGCGGCGCAGCGCCGCAGGTCGGCCAGGCGGGCGGCGAACTGCGCCACGAGATCCGCGGGGACTGTGCGCAACAGATTCTGCAGTTCGTAGGGATCAGTCATCAGGTTGTACAGTTCGCGGTCGGCGGTGCCGTATTCGACGTAGATCGCATTCTGCGTCCGGATCCCGTTGAGGTCCGGGACGCCCCCGCCGCGTCGCACCGGAGCGCGGCGCTCGCCGGCCCCCGGAGGTTCGGCGCGTCTCGGCTCGACGTAGTGTTCCACTAAGAATGCCTGCCGCCACTGCGCCAGCGGTGGTGGCGTCGCTCCGAGCAGCGGGACGAGTGACCGGCCGTCCACGAAGGCGGGCACGGCGGCCCCCGCCAGTTCCGCAAACGTCGGCGCCAGATCGATGTTCAGCGTCAGGTGTTCCAGGGTGCGGCGCGCGGGGACGGCCGGTCCGCGCACAATGAGCGGGACGCGGATGTCTTCGTCGTAGGCGGTGTTCTTGCCCATGAGCATCCGGTGCTCGCCCAGGTGGAACCCGTTGTCGGAGGTGAAGAGAATGTAGGTCCGGCCGAGCTGCCCCGTATTCTGCAGGACATCCACGAGCGTCGCCAGCAGGTCGTCGACAGCCAGCAGGGAGCGCAGCCGCACGCGGTACTGCTCATTGATGCGGGTGATCTGCTCGGGGCTGAGCAGCGGCAGGTCCTGCACCCAGGCCGGTTTGTCGCTGACGTCGGCTTCATTAAAGGAGGGCGGTCGCGGGGCGGTCGTGTTGGGGAAGGCGTTGGCGTGCCGCCGCGCCGGCGTGGCCGGGGCGTGCGGCGCGTAGGTGGCCAGATAAATGAAGAACGGCGTCCCGTCCCGCGTGGCGCGCCTGATGACGTCCGACGCCTTTCGCGCCAGGACGTCGGTCAGGTAGTCCTGCGGCGTGTTCCCATACTCGACCAACCTGCCGTTTTCGTTCATCCGGTAGTTGTAGTTGCCGTACGCGCTGCCCGTGACCGGGCTGTACCACTCGTCCCACCCGGGCGGCACGTAGGTCGGATTGTTCCGGTCCGGATAGCCGTTCAGGTACTTCCCCATCAGCGTGGTCCGGTATCCCGCGGCCTTGAGCCAGGTGGCGATCGTGGACTGGTCGTTGCCGACCGCCTGGAACTTCTCGAAGCCGCCGCTCGGCGGCGTATTGGTCAGGACCTGGTGGTTGCGCACGTACTGACCGCGGAGGATGGAACTGCGCGACGGGCAGCACAGGGCGTAGGTCACGAAGAAGTTGGTGAACGTCGTCCCCTGATCCGCGATCAGAGTCTTCAGTTGCGGCATGACAGAGATCGACTTCGCATCCAGGTCATCGGTGAGAATGAAGATGATGTTGGGGCGGTCGGGTCTGGCCGGGGCGGCAGAGGCGCCGGGGAGTCCCAGCACGGCGGCCCCCAGGGCCAGGCCGACGAACAGGACAAAAAGCCTGTTGGCCCAAACGAGGGTGGTTGTGCTGATCCTGAGCGATAGAGGCATCATACGCTCCTTTAGTCCCTCGTGGTTCTGCACGCTGCGCGGGCTGGCTGGCCGTCCCCAACAGGCCCCGGCATCCGTTAGACAGCCGAATTGGCTCCCCTGGTGTAGCCCATGCCCCGATTTCACCCAGCGAGGGCAACAGGCTTGACGCGAACATATGTTCGTATTAATATGGCCTCACGATGGCGGTGACAGTCCGACCCTCCCCTACTACAGCTCCGCGGAAGGTCGCGGGCCCCAATCCCGTCAGGCTGTTCCGCGCCACCGGCCGGAGGATCACTCCTCAGGTTGAGTGGGTGGAGATCCAGGTCAAGTCGGTCCTCAACCGCGTCCAAGGGATGCCGTTCAAGTGGTCGATCAACCCCTATCGAGGATGCGCGTTTGCGTGCCCTTACTGCTTCGCCCGGGTGACCCACTGGTACCTGGACCAGGACGGGGTCAACGACTGGTCATCGCGCATCTTTGTCAAGGTGAACGCCCCCGATATCCTGCGCCAGGAACTGGCCCGGCCCACCTGGCGGCGGGAGCAGGTGCACATCGGCACGGCTACCGATCCCTACCAGCCGGCGGAAGGCGCGTACCGGATCACCCGGCAGATCCTGGAGGCCCTGCGCGACCACGACACCCCGGCGGCGCTGGTGACCAAGTCCACGATGATCGTGCGCGACCGCGACATCCTGCGCCAACTGGCCGGCGGTCCGGGAGCCCTGGTGATGTTCAGTATCACAACGGTCGATCCGGCGATCGCCCGTGAGATTGAGCCCGACGTCCCCCCGCCGCAGCGCCGCCTGGAGGCGATGCGCGCCCTCGCGGAGGCGGGGATCCCCACGGGCGTGTTGCTGGCGCCTGTCCTCCCGGGCATCACCGACGGGGAGGAGCAGCTGGCCGCAGTCGTGGCGGCGGCGAAAGAGTACGGGGCGTCGGCCCTCTTCACCAACACCCTCCACCTGGGCGAGGTTACGAAGCAGGCCTTCTTCGAGTACCTGGAGCACAAGCGGCCGGAACTCGTCCCGGAGTACGAGCGCCTCTACCGCGGCAAGTACGCGCCGCGCGCCACTCAGCAGCGGATCCAGCAGGTCGTGGCCGCCCTGAAGGGGCACGCGGGCTTCGCCGGCCCGCCGCGTCGGGCCGCGCCGCCGTCTTCGCCGCTGACCCGCGCCGAATTCGCCCGGCCCACCCAACTCCGTCTGCTCTGACCTGTCGCCGTTGACAGCCCCCGGGGGCCTTTCTAGGCTAGGCCCATGGACGGCATGTCGGCCCGGGGAACGCATCCTCCTGAGTTCCAGTCCGGGCTCGAAGGCGTCGTCGCCTCGTCCTCCGCCATCTGCTTCGTCGACGGGCAGGAGGGGCGGCTGCTCTATCGGGGCTACGACATCCACGCCCTGGCGGAGCACAGCACCTTCGAGGAGGTCGTCTACCTCCTCTGGCATGGCGACCTCCCCGCGCGCGCCCAACTCGACGCGCTCCGCCACGAACTCGGTGCCGTGCGGGCGCTGCCGGCCGCCGTCCAGGGCCTGCTGACCGGTCTCCCGCGCGCCGCGGATCCGATGGACGTCCTGCGGACGGTCGTCTCCGCGCTGGGGCTCTACGATCCCGACCTGCAGGACCTGAGCCCCGCGTCCAACCTGCGGAGGGCGGCCCGCCTGGTGGCGCAGTTTCCCACGATCGTCGCCGTCTATCACCGTGTGCGCCAGGGCAAGGCGCCCGTTCCGCCGCGGCCGGAGGCGTCGCACGCTGCGGACTTCCTGGCCATGCTCTTCGGCAGCGCCCCCGACCCCGAGCACGTGCGGGCGATGGACATCGCTCTGATCCTGCAGGCGGATCACGAACTGAACGCCAGCACCTTCGCGGCGCGCGTCACGGCGGCGACGCTTGCCGACATCTACGCCGCCACGACCTCGGCGATCGGCACCCTCAAAGGGCCGCTGCACGGCGGCGCCAGCGAGGCCGTGATGAAACTGCTGCTGGAGATTGGATCAATTGATCGGGTGGAGCCGGTCATTCGTGAGAAACTCGCGCGGAAGGAGAAGATCCCCGGGTTCGGGCACCGCGTGTACCGGACCGAAGATCCACGAGCGCGCCACCTCCGGGCGCTGGCGCAGCAGCTGGGCACCAAAGCCGGGGACCTGCGCTGGTTCGAGATGACGCGGAAGGTCGAGGAGATCGTCACACGGGAGAGACAACTCTATCCCAACGTGGACCTCTACTCACCGTCGGTCTACGCGGCGATGGGACTTCCGCTGGACCTCTTTACGCCGATCTTCGCTGTCAGCCGCATCAGCGGGTGGACCGCCCACATTCTGGAACAGTATGCCGACAACCGCTTAATCCGTCCCCGCGCCGAATACATCGGCCCGCTGCGGCGCGATTTCGTCCCCGTCGACCTGCGCTGATCCCCGGGCGGTCCGGGGTCCGCCTAAGCGACCTCCCGCACAAACGTCACCAGTTCGCGGTTGAAGGCGTCCGGCGCCTCCAGGTTGGAGAGGTGTCCCGCCTGCGGGATGACGACCAGGCGCGCGCCGCGGATGCCGCCGGCGATGACGCGCGCGCTGTCGGGCGTCGTGAGCGCGTCCTCCTCTCCCACCAGCACCAGCGTGGGTACGGTGATGGCCGGCAGCAGCGGACGGCTGTCCGGCCGGTCGGCGATGGCGCGCAGGGTGGCGGCCACGGCGTCCGGCGAAGGCGCGCCGACAGTCTGCTGCAGCCGCGTGACGACCTCCGGGCGGGAGGCGCGCGTGGTGGGCCCGAGGAGACCCTGCATGAACTGCTGCAGCGCCGCCAGGCCTTCGCGCTCGACGCGGTCCGCCAGCATCAGCCGCCCGGCCCGGCCTTCCGCTGTGTCCGGTTCGGCGCGCGTGTCGGCCAGCACCAGCGCCTGCACGAACTCCGGGGCGCGTTCGATCAGGCGGAAGGCCACGTACCCGCCCATCGAGAGCCCCACGACGATCGCGCGCGTGATTCCCACTTTGCCCGCCAGCGCCCGCACGTCGTCACCCAGCGTCTCCAGTCCATAGGGCGCGGGCGACGGATCGGATTCACCGAACCCGCGGAGGTCTACGGTCAGCGGGCGCGCCTGCGCGCGCAGCGCCTCCACCTGCGCCGCCCACATCCGCCGGTTCAGGGGGAACGCGTGCAGGAAGAGGACCGCTGTGCCATTTCCCGCGAGGTCGTATCCCAGTGTGATCCCATTCGTGGCCAGGCGCATCTCGGCACCTCCTCTGACACTCCTGTTATCATAGCGGGGGATTCACCGGTGCGTATCCTGGCCTGCGCCGACCTGCACGGCCGCCCCGAGCGCATTGCGCGGGTGCGGGCGCTCGTCCTGGAACACCAGCCGGCGGTGCTGCTGCTGCCCGGGGACCTCACGCATGCCGGGCACGGCGAAGAGGCGCTTACCCTGCTGCACGCCTTCTCGATTCCGGTCCTCTCGGTCCCCGGCAACATGGACGCACCCAATGTCCCGCTGACGATGCGCCGGCACGGCGCGCTGCTGGAGGGATCGCCGCGCGTGATTGACGGCGTCGCCTTCGGCGGGCCCGACGCGGACGTCCCCTGCGACGTGCTGGTGGTGCACGAGCCGCCCCACGGCATCCTCGACGCCGTCCCCACCGGCAAGCACATCGGTTCGGAGAGCGTGCGGGAGAAGGTCCTGCGCCTGCGGCCGCGCCTGCTGACCTGCGGCCACGTGCACGAGTCCCCGGGAATCGAGCGTGTGGGCGACACGCTGGTCGTCAACTGTACGATGGGTGACGGCAAGACCGGCGGCGCATTGATCGAGATCACCCCCGCGACGGTGACAGCCCGCCTCCTATAAAGTCCGCGCACAAACCGAATCGCCGTATCGGCTGCGTCTTGCGGCGGTCACCGCGACTGTAATCGCTACGGCCGCTCGCTGCCCGACTTCCGCCGTTCGGCGCCCCCTTCCGGCCTGTTACGTGTCACCGTGAGCCCGGGGAGACCCCTCCGTGTGATCATGGCCGCTATCACCCCCGCGAGGTCATGGTCGTGGTTCGTTCCGTGGTTCAGGAAACCACCGCAGTGTTGGCGCCGTCCCACAACGGGATGACGCCGCCCGGAGCGGAGCCCTCGGCTCCCGCCGCTCCTCCTCCGGTCGACGCGCTCCTTCCACTGGTCCGCACCATCGCCCGGGCGGTGAGCCACGGCCTGCCCGCGGTTGTCGAACTGGAAGACCTGGTGCACGACGGAGTCGTCGGCCTGCTCGAGTGCGCGCGGCGGTTCGATCCCTCGCGCGGCGTGGACTTCCGTACCTACGCCGGCTACCGTATCCGCGGCGCGATTCTCGACGGGCTGCGGGCGCGAGATCCGCTGCCGCGGAGCGTGCGCCGGGCGTTGAAGGCAGCCGACCACAGCGTGGGTTCCCCGAGTGGGGCGGGCTCCGGAAACGGCGCGCGTCCGCGGCCCATCCCGTTCGTGACCCAGTTGCTCAGCCTCGATGACGCCGGTCCGCTGCCGGAGGACGCGACCGAGCCGGAAGAGGAGTTGCTGGCGGAGGAGCTCCGCGAGGCCGTGCGCCGGGCGGTGGCGGCCTTGCCCGGACGTGACCGTGAGATCCTCCACCTGCGATTCGCCCGCGGGATGCGCCTGCGGGAGGTGGCCGCGCACTACGGGATCTCCATTACCCGGGTGGCCGAGCTGCAGGAGCGGGCGATCCGCCGGCTGCGCGTGGCGCTGGATGTGCCGCGGCCGGCGGACCTCTCACCGAACGGACGGCGACGCCGGCGCCGTGGCGGCTAGTGTGGTCGCCCGCCGCGCTGCACTTCCTATTCAATACGCTGACGGCGATCCAGGCGTATGTGCGCTCGCGCCCGGGCTTGGCCGAGGAGATGATCGGGGCTCTGGCGCAGCTCGTGCGGGCGACACTCAGTCGGGGCGAGGGTCCGGTTCTCGTCGCCGAGGAACTGGCGCTCGTCCAGATGTACCTCGGCCTGGAACGAGCCCGCCTGGGCCACCGACTGCGCACGGTCCTGGACGTCGATCCCGGGACCCTCGGCGTCCGCATCCCGGCGCTGGTCATGCAGCCGTTGGTGGAGAACGCGGTGGTGCACGCGGCCGCCTGCCGGGTGGACGGGGCGACGCTGCGATTGGCGGTGCGCTACCGGCATGAGCGAAAGCAACTGCTCATCATGGTCGCAGACGACGGTCCAGGGGTCCCCCGCCCGCAGGTAGCGATGGGGGGCGCCGGGCTCCACCTCGGCCTCAGCACGCTGCGCCGGCGCCTGGCCGCGTTGTATGGACGGAACGCCAGGCTGCGGCTGCTTCGCCGGCCGGGCGGGGGGACGATTGCGGCGGTGGCGCTTCCGACGGGAGCGGCGCCGCGGCAGATGTACGTGGTGCCGCAGGATGCTGCGCGCGCTGATCGTCGACGATGAACCGCCGGCGTGCCGCCGTCTGGCCGGACTCCTGGTCGAACTCGGGGCCACCGTCGCGGGCACGGCGGGGACGGCTGCGGAGGCGCTGCGGTTGCTGGACCACGTACCGGTGGATGCGGCCTTTCTGGATGTCCGCCTGCCGGAGGTGGACGGCTTGGTGCTCGGCGACCAGCTCCGCCGGCAGGGCGTACCCGTCGTCTTCGTAACCGGGTTCGCCGACTTCGCGCTGCCCGCCTTTGATCTGGGCGCCGTCGACTATCTGCTGAAGCCGGTGAGCCGCGACCGATTGGGGCGAACCCTGGCGCGAATCGCGCCGCGCCCGGCCATGACGCCCGGCATCGATCGGCTGTGCGTGCGCGAGGGCCAGGACCGCTTGCTGCTGCCGCTGCCCGGCGTGCTCTACCTGCGGCGCGACGACGATGTCACCACCGTGGCGCTGGACCAGAACACCCTCCGGGTGCGCGAGGCACTGCGCCAGTTGGAGTTGGTGCTGGCGCCGCACGGGTTCTTCCGCTGCCACCGCGCCTATTTGGTGAACCTGCGGCGGGTGCGCCGGATCGTGCCCTGGTCGCGGGACGCGCAGAGTCTGCTCCTCGACGATCCGAAGGAAACGCTCATCCCCCTGGCCAAATCCCGAATACAGGAGTTGCGGCAGCTTCTGCTCTGGCCGTAGCCCGGCGTGGCCCAAATCTTAGGTGGCGGGCTCCGGCGACATCAGGATTCCACCTCGATAAAGGACTCGGGCGGATGGACCTGGGACTGCGGGGACGTGTGGCTCTGGTTACCGGCGCCAGTCGCGGGCTGGGCAAGGCCGTGGCGGCCGCGCTGGCGGCCGAGGGCGCGCAGGTGGCCATCTGCGCCCGTGACGCCGCGGTGCTGGAGGCGGCGGCCGGGGAGATGGCGCGTGCGGGTGCGAGCGTCATGCCCGTGGCGGGCGACGTCACGCGTGAAGAGGACGTGCGGCGCATCGTGGACGCGACGCTGCAGCGCTTCGGCGCGATCGACATCCTCGTCAGCAACGCCGCCGGGCCGCGCCCCGGCCGGTTCCTGGAGGTGGACGAACCGGCGTGGCAGGAGGCGGTGGCGCTCATCCTCATGAGCACGGTGCGCCTCTGCCGGGCGGTCATCCCCTCGATGCGGCAGCGCCGCTGGGGCCGGATCATCGCCATTACGTCCTATGTGCTGAAGCAGCCGCTGGAGGGATTGACGCTATCGAATTCCGTCCGCGCCGCGGTGGCCGGGCTGATGAAGTCGCTGGCCAACGAACTGGGGCCGGAGGGCATCCTGGTCAACACCGTGTGTCCCGGTCCCATCGCCACGGACCGGCTGGACGAACTCACGGAGGCGTTCGCGGCGCGCGAGGGCATTTCCGAGGAAGAAGCGGAGCGGCGCCTCTGGACGGGCGACATGCCGCTGCGCCGCGTAGGCCGCCCGGAGGAACTGGCGGCGGTGGTGGCGTTCCTCGCCTCCGAGCGGGCCAGTTTCGTCACCGGCACCGTGATCCAGGTTGATGGCGGGAAGATCAAAGCCGTCCTCTAGGCGGGCGAGGCGATCACGGGCGGTGGGAGTCGCCGCCCTGCTGCTACTGGCGGCCGCGCTGCTCACGGCCCCCGTGCCGCCGGCCCGCGCGCACACCGCGATCAGTTTCCGCACCGGCGACGGGGTCACCATCCGCGGCTACCAGTTCGGGAGCGGCCGCGCGGTGGTCATCTTCTCCCACATGTACGGGACCGACCAGCGGATCTGGTTCTCGCTGGCGGAGGAACTGGCGCGGCGCGGTTACACCGCCATCACCTATGACTACCGGGGCATCGGGCAGTCCGGCGGGAAGTTCGTCATCGCCGCGACCTACCGGGATGCGCTGGCCGCGATCGCCCATGCGACGCGCAGCGGCCGGCGGCCCGTCATCCTCATCGGCGCGAGCATGGGCGGCACCGTCTCCCTGAAGGCGGCAGCGCTGCGCCCGGTGCACGGCGTGGTCGTCATCGCCAGCGGCATGCGTTTCCAGGGACTGGACGTCCGGCCGTACCTCCCGACGCTGCGCACACCCAAGCTTTTCGTCGCGGGGACGGGGGATCAGCCCTTCGCTGACAGCGTGCGGACCATGCACGCGCAGACGCCGCCGCCCAAGATGCTGCGCCTCTACCCGACCGCCGCCCACGGGACCTACCTGTTCGACACTCGCCACGGGCCGGCGATCCGGGCGGAGATCCTGGCGTTTGTCCGCAAGTACGCGGAGTAGGGCACCGCGTCGCGGCGTCGCGGGCTGCCCGCCGCTGGTGCTATGATGCTATATTGATGCGGGTCCGGCCCCCATCGTCCAGCCAGGTCTAGGACACCGGTCTTTCAAGCCGGTAACGCGGGTTCGAATCCCGCTGGGGGCACCACTTTCGCCCGCATTGCATTCCCCGCCCGCCCAACCCTATACTTGCAGCCAAAGACCCCTCGATCTGTGTCTGTGTCGCTTCGACGCCGAAAGGCACCGCATCTTGTGCGAGGAGGTGGGAGCGAGTGAGTGACGAGAAGGCAGAGAAGTGGGTGCGGCTCTCTGAAAACCGGTGGCGGCGGGTCTCCCGGAGGGAGTTTCTGAAGTGGACCGCCGCGGGCGCCGCCGGCGCGGGCATGGTGGCGACCGGACTCGGGTCGCTCCTGCGCGGACCCTTCATCGTCCACGCGCAGCCGCGGGCGCTGCGCATCATGACGTGGGCGCATTTTGTGCCCTGGGCCTACCATCCCTGGTTCGACAACTTCGTCAAGCAGTGGGGCACCAGCAAGGGCATCGACGTGACCATTGACCGGGTCAGCTTCGCGGACATCGTGCCGCGGGCCACGGCCGAGGTGGCGGCACAGCAGGGGCACGACGTTTACTTCTTCATCTCGCCCCCCTCGCAGTTTGAGCCTCAAGTGCTGGATCTGGCCGATATCAACCGGGAAGCCGAGCGGCGTTACGGTCCGATCCTCCCGTGGGTGAAGGACAGCACCTACAACCCGCACACCAGGAAGTGGTTCGGGTTCTCCGACAACTGGGTCCCGGACCCGGGAGACTACCTCAAGAGCGTCTGGTCAAGCATCGGGTTCACGCAGGGGCCGCGAACCTGGGAGGACCTGCTCACCGCCGGCCGGCAGATCAAGCAGAAGTTCCCGAACATTCAGATCCCCATCGGCGTCGGGTACTCCCAGGACATCGACTCCAACATGGCCACGCGGGCGATCCTCTGGTCGTTCGGGGCATCCGTTCAGGACAAGGATGCGAACGTCGTCCTCAACTCCGAGGAGACGGTAAAGGCGGTCGAATGGGGCGCCCGGCTCTTCCGCGAGGTGATGACGCCCGCCGTATTGAGCTGGAATGCCGCCTCCAACAACCAGGCGCTGGAGGCCGGGCAGACCGCCTACATCCTCAACTCCATCTCCGCGTACCGCTCCGCGCAGTTCAGGCGGTTGCCGATCGCATCCGACATATCTTTCGTCCCCGCGCTGAAAGGCCCCGCCCGCGCCCTGGCGGCCACGCACGTCATGGGGGTGTGGGTCATCTGGAGGTTCGGCCGCGCCCCGGACCTGGCCAAGGAGTTTCTGCTCCACCTGCTGGACAATGCCCGCGAGTCGACGCTGGGCAGCGAGTTGTACAACTTCCCCTCGTACATGGGCGCTGCGGCGGAGAAGAACACCCCGGTGGCGCAGAAGCCGGCCGAGGGCCTGAAGTGGACCCAGGCGCAGGTGCGCAACGATAAGTTCGCCTCGCTCCCGCCGGACAAGCTGAAGGTCCTGGCCGACTCGCTGAAGTGGTCCGCCAACATTGGCTGGCCGGGGGTCGCCAACCCGGCCGAGGGCGAGATCTTTGACACCAGCGTGACGGCCGACATGTTCGCCAAGGCCGCGACCGGGCAGCTGACGCCAAAGCAGGCCGTCGATGAGGCCAACCGCCGGGTCAAGGACATCTACAACAAATGGCGCCGGGCGGGTCTGGTGGGCGGCGGCAAAGACAAGTAAGCGACCGGCAACGGGAAAGGTAAAACGGGGTGCGCCCGGGAAACTCAGGGCGCACCTCTACACGTCAGGCCGCGGGGACACCGATGGTGTACGTGGAAACACGCAATCTGCACAAACACTTCGGCGACGTGCGGGCGGTTGACGGCGTCGACCTGGAGGTCAAGGAGGGCGAGCTTCTCGTCCTCCTCGGCCCGTCCGGCTGCGGCAAGACCACCCTGATGCGCATGATCGCCGGTCTGGAGATGCCCACCGCCGGTGAGATCTACATCGCGGGAGAGCGCGTGGACGAGGACGTCCCGCCACGTGCCCGCGGCATCGCCATGGTCTTCCAGAGCTACGCCCTCTATCCGCACAAGACCGCCTACCGCAACATCGCCTTCCCTCTGGAGGCGATGGGGATGCCCCCGCCGACCCTGAAGGAGCGGGTGCACGGCGGCGCGCGCATGTTCGGCATCGAGCGGCTGCTCGCCCGCTTTCCGCGCCAGCTCTCCGGCGGTGAGCGGCAGCGCGTCGCCCTGGCCCGGGCGGTGGTGCGGGACCCGAAGGTCTTTCTCTTCGACGAGCCCCTCTCCAACCTGGATGCGCAGCTGCGGGCCGTCGCCCGCTACGAACTCAAGGAGTTCCAGCGGCAGCTCGGCACGACAACCATCTATGTGACGCACGATCAGGTGGAGGCGATGGGCCTGGGCGACCGCATCGTCGTGATGAACAAGGGCAAGGTGCGGCAGATCGGCAACCCGCAGGAGGTGTACGAGAATCCCGCGGACACCTTCGTCGCCACCTTTCTCGGCTCTCCACCGATGAACCTGGTCGAACACGATGAGACGACGGTCTTCGGATTCCGGCCGGAGCACTTTCTGCCGCGCTCGACCTTCGCCGCCCAAGAAGGTGTCTTCACCTACCACCTCCGCGTGCGACAGGTCGAGCACCTGGGGGCAGACCGTCTGGTCTACGGGCAGCTGGAGGAGGAGTTGCGATCGGACCAACCTGTGATCGCCGCCCTGCCCGTGACCATCCCGACGCCGATCGCGGAAAAGCAGGTCTACGAGTTTGCCGTCCCGCGGCGGGCGATGCGGTATTTCGACCGCGGCACGGGGCTGGCGCGGCAGAATGGCGCTGCGTAAGGAAGCGCAGCCGTTCATCCAGCCGGCGGCGACGCGCTTACGGCGGTCCACCCTTGCTGATCGGGAACACGCGCTCGGCCGCGTCCTCCTCGCTCCCGCCTTCCTGTACGTCATCGTGCTGGTGGGTGTCCCTTTCGTCCTGGCCATCCTGCTCAGCTTCAGCGCGGCGAGATCCGGCACGCTGTCCTTCCCCTGGGTCGGGCTGCACAACTTTGCCACGATCATCGCCGACTCCCAGTTCCGGCTGACCCTGCGGAACACGATTGTCTTCACGGTCGTCTCGCAGGTGCTGGTGATGGTTCTGGCGACAACCGCCGCCAACGTCCTGGAGGCGGCCTTTTTCGGCAAGCGCGCCGTGCGGATGCTCCTCCTCCTCCCGTGGGCGGTGCCGGTCTCGCTGGCCGCGATGGCCTGGACCTGGATCTTCGACTCGACCTTCAGCGTGGTCAACTGGACCCTCAGGGCGGGGGGGTTGTATAAAGGCTGGCTCTACTGGCTCGGCGACCCGACGCTCGCTATAATCGCGATCATCACCGTGCACGTCTGGCGGATGTTCCCCTTCGCGACCGTGATCGTGCTCGCCGGCCTGAGCGCCATCCCCATCGAGATCCGGGAGGCGGCCGTGATCGACGGCGCCTCCTTCTGGCGCCGACTCTTCCAGGTGAACCTGCCGCTGCTCCTGCCGGTGGCGACGGTGGCGGTCCTGTTCGGCGTGGTCTTCACCTCGACCGACCTGAGCATCGTCTACCTGATCACGCGCGGCGGCCCGTACAACAGCACGCACGTCCTGGCCAGCCTGGCGTTCCAGCGGGGCATCCTCGGGGGCGATCTGGGGCAGGGCGCGGCGATCGCCCTCTTCCTCTTGCCGGTGCTGGTGGTCGTGGCCATCCTGATGCTCCGCGTGGCGCGGCGTGCGGAGGTGGGCGGATGACCGCGCGGCGCGTCGTCCGGCTAGTGAAGCGGATCGCCCTCTACGCCGCCGCGCTCGCCTTCACGCTCTTCGCCGTATTCCCGTTCTATTGGATGTTCGTGACGGCATTTAAGGAGGACAACGATCTGTACGTAGGGGGGACGGTGGCCACGCATATCCCCTGGATCTTTAACGAGCCCCCGACGCTGGAGCACATGCAGTACCTCCTCCAGGAGACGGCCTACCTGGCGTGGGTGCGCAACACGGTGCTGGTCGGCGCCGCGGTGGTGGTGATCACCATGGTGCTTGCCGTACCCGCCGGGTACGCTCTGGCCCGATTGACCGGACGGTGGGGGGAGCGGCTGGGGATTGGCATCTTCTTAACCTATCTGATCCCGCCGACCCTGCTCTTTATCCCCTTCGCGCGCGTGATCGCCGTCCTCGGCCTGTCGAACTCGCTGTGGGCGCTGGTGCTGGTCTATCCCACCTTCACCATCCCATTCTGTACCTGGTTGATGATGGGTTTCTTCCGCTCCATCCCGCGGGATATTGAGGAGCAGGCGATGATCGACGGTTACAGCCGCCTCGCGGCGATGCGGAAGGTCGTGCTGCCGCTGGCCGTCTCGGGCATCTTCACCGCCGCGATCTTTGCCTTCACGCTGGTGATGCAGGACTTCGTCTATGCCCTTACGTTCATCAGTTCTGTGGGCAAGATGACGGTGAGCCAGGGCATTCCGGTGGCGCTTTTCCGAGACGTGTTCAACTGGGGCGCCATGATGGCCGCCGCGCTGATCACCAGCATCCCCATCGCCATCGTCTACAATCTCTTCATCGACCGCTTCATCGCCGGGCTGACGGCGGGAGCCGTGAAAGGATAGATCAGCGCAATTCTGTGCAGGGGGTGGAATGCATGAGGCGCGTTGTAGTGGTGTTGGTTTGTCTGACGGTCGCTCTAATGTTCGCCTGGGGGGGAGTGCAGGCGCAGGGCCAGACGCCGCAGCGGGGAGGGACGCTGCGCGTCGGGATCACGCAGGAAATCCTCAACCTCGACCCGCACGTCGCGACGGCGTTCTCCTCGTATCAGGTACTGGATCTCGTCTACGAAACCCTGCTGCGACTCAACCCGCGGACGCTCGATATTGAACCCTGGCTGGCGCAATCGTGGTCCGTCTCGCCCGACGGCCTCGAGTACACGATCACGCTGCGGCGCGACGTGACCTTTCACGACGGGAGCGCCCTGGATGCGACCGATGTGAAGTACACGATCGACCGCATCCTCAATCCGGCCACCCGCTCTCCCCAGGCCAGCTTCCTGGCCCCGGTGAAGGAGGTCACGATCGTCAATCCGTTCGTGGTGAAGATCACGCTGCGGCAGCCGTCCGCCTCCTTCCTCTCGGTGCTGGCGGGCCGCGGCCGCTGGATCGTGCCCCTGGAGTTTGAGGACAAGGTCGGCGACCCCCGCGTGAAGACGCTGGGCACGGGGTCCTTCCAGCTCGCCGAGTTCAGCGCCGGATCGGTGCGGCTGGTGCGGCACGAGCGGTACTGGCGCAAGGACGACCAGGGGAACCGCCTGCCGTACGCGGACGCCGCCGTCTACCGGGTCATTCCCGATCCCGCCACGCTGCGGGCGGCCCTGCGGGCGGGCGAGCTGGACCTGATCATCGGGTTCGGCGTGGACATCACCGCGGCCCGGGCGCTGAGCGGCGTCGCCGAGCTGCGGGTGATGACCGTGTCCGACCTCGCCTATAGTCTGCTCGGGATCCAGACCGAACGCCCGCCGTTCAGCGACCTGCGGGTGCGGCAGGCGCTCAGCCTGGCGGTCGACCGGGCGCAGTTGATCCAGGTGGTCTACTCCGGCCGCGCCACAGCAGGCGGGCCCATTCCGCCGACGGTAGCGGCCTGGGGGCCGATTCCCGCCACCCGGCTGCCCAACTATCGTCCCAACCCGGCACGCAGCCGCGAGCTGCTGGCGCAGGCCGGTCACCCGCGCGGCGTGTCCATCAAGATGATGCCGATCGCCACCGTCCCGGAGGCGGTGCAGATCGCCCAGGTGCTGAAAGAACAGCTGGCCGCCGGCGGGTTCACCGTAGAGATCGAACAGGTGGACTTCGCCACGTTCCTGGCACGCTGGCGCGGGAGCCAGTTCGACACCTTCGTCTCGTTGAACGCCGGGGATATCGATCCGGACGTCCACCTGTACCGGCACATCCATTCCACGGGCAGCACCAACGTCTTCAAGTTCAAGGATCCGGCGCTCGATCAGCTGCTGGACCAGGCCCGCGTCACCCCGGACCCGGCGCGGCGGCGGCAGATGTACGCGCAGGTGCAGCAGGCGATCGCCGAGCGCGTGCCCTTCCTATTCCTGGCGTACGCCGACCTGTTTGCGGTGTCGCGCACTGCGGTCCAGGGGTTCGTGCTCTCCTCGACCCGGTCGATGGCGCCGCTGGCGGAGACATGGCTTAGCCGGTAGCGCGTGCAGCGGTACATCGCGAAGCGCCTGGTCCTGCTGGCGCCGGTCCTGTTTGTCGTCTCGGCGCTGGTCTTCGCGCTGATGCGCCTCATCCCGGGGGACCCGGCGCAGGTCCTGTTGGGCTTCGAGAATACCGATCCCGAGCAGTTGGCCGCGGTGCGGCGGGACCTGGGGTTGGACCGGCCCATTACTGTACAGTTCGTGCGCTGGCTGGGCCGGCTGGTGCGGGGCGATCTCGGCACCTCCGCCCGTACCGGCCGGCCCATCGTCGCCTTGCTCGCAGAGGCCTTACCCTTCACGCTGGAACTGGCCGTCTACGGCTTGGTCCTGGCCGTCCTCATCGCTATTCCCATGGGCACACTCGCGGGGACGACGACCTCCCGCCTCGCCGACGCCGGGATGCAGACTCTCACCCTGCTCGGCCTCTCGCTGCCGGCGTTCTGGGTGGGGTCGCTGTTCATTCTGCTCTTCAGCGTCCATCTGCGCTGGTTTCCGGTCCTCTCTTTCCCCGCGCTCTGGCGGGCACCCGCGGCTAACCTCTGGGGATTCTTCCTGCCCGCGCTGACGCTGGCCATTCCCAACGCGGCGGCGATTGCCCGGATGGTCCGCGCGTCCATGATCGCGGTCCGGCGGGAGGAGTACGTTAAGGTGGCCCGGGCCAAAGGGTTGACCGAATTCCTGGTCGTCCGGCGCCACATGTTGAAGAATGCACTCATCCCCGTCGTCACACTGATCGGGATCATCGCGGGGTATCTCCTCGGCGGGTCCATCGTGGTGGAACAAGTCTTTGCCATCCCCGGCGTCGGCCGGATGGGTCTGCAGGCCATCGTTCAGCGGGACTATCCGGTGCTGCAGGCGGTGGTGCTGCTCGTGACCTTCATCTTCGTCCTGATCAATCTGCTCGTCGATCTCCTCTACGTGTTCCTCGACCCCCGGATCCGCTATGCCTGATGCTCTGGCCCTGCCTGCCGCCCCCCGCCGCCCCGGGCTGCCCACCCTGGTTCTGCGCTCACCCAAGAGCCTGGTCGGACTGGGCGTCCTGGTGGTCGTGATCGGACTGGCCCTGCTGGCGCCATGGATCGCGCCCTACCCGGCGACGGAAATGCATGCCGCGGATCGCTTTGCGGCTCCCGGCCGCTCCTATATGCTGGGCAGCGACTTCTTCGGCCGCGACCTCTTCAGTCGCATCCTCTTCGGCTACCGCACCTCGCTGCTGGTCGCGGGACTGTCCGTGGCCTTCGCGCTGAGCGTCGGCGGGACGCTGGGGGTGCTCGCCGGGTACCTGGGCGGAAGCTGGGACACCGTGATCATGCGTTTGATGGACATCCTCTTCGCCTTCCCTGTGCTGCTGCTGGCCATCACGATCGTCGTGATCCTCGGTCCGGGGACGGTGACCACCCTGCTGGCGATTGGAATCGTCTACGTGCCTATCTTCGCCCGGATCGGCCGGGGGCCCACTCTGGTGGTGAAAGAGCAGGCCTACGTCGAGGCGGCGAAGGCTCTGGGGCAGCGCTCCTGGCGGATCGTCCTCACGCACGTGATGCCGAATGTCTCCACGCCGGTGTTGGTCCAAGCCACGATCAACCTGGCCACCGCCATCCTCTTCGAGTCGGCGCTGAGCTTTCTCGGGCTGGGCACACAGCCGCCCTACCCTTCGCTCGGCTTGATGGTCAGCGAGGGGCGGAATTATCTGGAGCAGAGTCCGTGGCCCACCGTCTTCCCGGGGATGGCCATCATGCTGGCGGTGCTGGGGTTTAACCTGGTGGGAGACGCGCTGCAGGAGTTGCTGGACCCGCGGATGCGCCCCGCCTGGACCTCGACGTGATCGGCCTTGCGGCCATTTCGGGAGTTCCCGTGGACGCGGACAAACCCCGCCTAGCGGTGATCGACGCGCTGGTGGCACGGGCCCTCGATGAGGGCGTCTTTCGCGGGGCCGTGGTGCACATCCGGCAGGGCGGGCGCGTCATCTGGCACCGGGCCTACGGGTGGGCCGAGGTGACGCCGCGCCGCCGGCCCATGCAGGCGGATTTCATCTTTGACCTGGCGTCTCTGACCAAACCCATCGCCACGGCCACGGCGGTGCTGCAGCTCTGGGAGGAGGGGGCGCTCGATATCGATCGTCCGGTAGCGGACTACCTGCCGGCGTTCGGCGCCGCCGGGAAGGGGCGTGTCACGCTCCGGCACCTGCTGACGCACACCGCCGGGCTCCCGGCGTGGATTCGTCTGTACCTCCACACCAGTTCGACTGGAGAGGCGATCGAATACATCTGTCGCCTCACTCCCGCGGCGCCTCCAGGCGAGGCGCTCGAATACAGCGACCTCGGGTTCATTCTGCTGGGAGAACTGGTCGCCCGCTGCAGCGGGAAGGCGCTGGACGCCCACGTGGCGGCGCGCTTGGCACCGTACCTCGGCTGGGAGCGGACCCGCTTCCGGCCTCCGCCTGAATGGCACGATCAGTGCGTGGCCACAGAGGAAGGCAACGCTTACGAGCGCGCTGCCGCCGGGGAGGAAGGCGCAGGCTATCCGTGGCGCACTGACGTACTTGTGGGTGAGGTACACGACGGCAACTGCCACTATCTGTTCGGCGGGGTGGCCGGGCACGCCGGACTCTTCGGCACCGCAGAGGAGGTCGGGCGCTTCGGGCAGGCCATGCTCGACGGGGGGCGCACGGAGCGCGGCCGCCTGTTGAACGAGGCCACCGTTGTAGAAGCGACACGTGACCAGATCGGCGCCCGCCTGGGCCAGGGCGTCGGACTGGGCTGGCGCGGTCGGCGGGGCAGCGGGTCGATGGGCACGCGCGCGTCGGAGCGCGCCTTCGGGCACACCGGATTCACGGGGACCGCGCTGCTGATTGATCCGCCCCGCGATCTCGTTGTGGTGCTACTGACGAACCGGGTGCATCCACGCGTGGACACTAGGATCGATGAGTTCCGCCCCATATTCCACGACGCGGTACTGGAGGCGCTGGACTGATGCAGTTGGCGCGCGTTCTCGAGGCGATCGCGGCGAAGCCGGCGCGTTCGGTCGTCGGGCTGATCTCCGGCACCTCCGCCGACAGCATCGACGCGGCGCTCGTCCGGATCACCGGCCAGGGCCCGGAGGCCCGCGTCGAGGTACAGGCGACCCACGCCCACCCCTACCCGCCCGGTCTGCAGGAGCGCCTGCACGCCCTGACCGAGTCCGGCTCGGTGCGCGACGTCTGCGAACTCAACGTCACGGTCGGCGAACTCTTCGCCGCGGCGGCGCTGGCTGTGTCCAGAGGGGTCGTGGTGGATCTAATCGGATCGCACGGCCAGACGATATATCATATTCCGCCGGCAGCCGGACATCAGGGAGCAACGCTCCAGATCGGCGAGCCCGCAGTGATCGCCGAGCGTACGGGCGTCCTCACCGTTGGACACTTTCGGGCGCGGGACATGGCCGCCGGCGGGACGGGAGCGCCGCTGGTTCCCTACGCCGACTTCGTCCTCTTCCAGCATCCCACGCGCACCCGCGTCATCCAGAATATCGGAGGGATCGCCAACGCGACCGTCCTGCCGGCCGGGGGCGATCTGGAAGACGTGTACGCTTTTGACACCGGTCCCGGGAATATGGTGGTAGACGCGCTGATGCAGGCGTTCTTCGGTCGCGCCTATGACCGCGGCGGCGACGTGGCCGCACAGGGACGCGTCGACGAGCGGCTGCTCTCTGAATTGCGCGCCGACGAGTTTATTATCGCGCCTCCGCCGAAGGCCACCGGACGGGAACGGTACGGGGCGGCGTATGCGCAGGATGTGCTGGCCCGCGCCACTCGGCGGGGTCTCGCGGCGGAAGACCTGATCGCCACAGTGACGGCTCTGACCGCGGAGGCGATCGTGGAGAACTACCGCCGGTTCATATTCCCCCGGCACGACGTTCACGAAGTGGTCGTCTCGGGCGGCGGCGCCCGAAACGCCGTGATGATGAACCGGCTACGCGCACGGCTGACGCCCCGGCCGGTGCGGACTACGTCTGAACTGGGCATCGACAGCGATGCCAAAGAGGCGGTCGCGTTTGCCATCTTGGCCCACGACGCGGCGATGGGTCTGGCCACGAACGTCCCGGGCGCCACCGGCGCCCGCCATCCGGTGATCCTGGGAGCGATCGTGCCGGGGCGGATGGAGGCATGAGCCCCCGCGCGCCGAGTGCGCGGCGCTGGCGACCCGGTCCGCACCTGGAGACCCTGCCGCTGCAGGCGCTGCTGCGCCGCATCAACCGGGAGGACCGCCGCGTGGCGCCCGCCGTGGGGCGTGTCATTCCGCAAATCGCCGCCGCCGTCAAGAGGATTGTGGCGGTGCTTCGCCGGGGCGGGCGCGTGATCTACGTGGGCGCGGGGACGAGCGGACGGTTGGGATGGCTCGACGCCATGGAGGTGCCGCCGACGTTTGGCGTGGACCCCGGGATGGTGCGGGCCGTGGTCGCCGGTAGGATCACGGAGACCGTGAGCGAAGCTTCGCCGGTCGAAGACAACCGGAAATTGGGGCGGGAGGAAATGGAGCGGCTGCGCGTCGGGCCGCGCGACGTCGTCGTGGGGATCGCCGCCAGCGGCACGACCCCGTTCACCCTGGGGGCGATCGCCGAAGCCCGGCGCCGCGGCGCGTACACGGTCGGGCTGACGACCACTCCGAGAAGTCCCCTGGCGGTGCGGACAGACACCGCCATCGTCCCACAGGTAGGCGAGGAGATCCTGCGGGGCTCGACCCGGATGAAGGCCGGCACCGCGCAGAAACTGGTGCTGCAGATGTTGAGCACGGCGACAATGGTCGGCCTGGGTCACGTCTACCGCGACCTCATGGTCGACGTGCGGCCGCTCAACGCCAAACTACGGCGCCGGGTGCAGGACATTGTGGCCGCCGGGGCCGGGGTGTCCTCCGCCGAGGCCGCGCGGCTGGTGCACGCGGCCGGCGAAGAGGCGAAGGTGGCGCTGGTGATGGGCCTGGCGGGCGTGGATGCGCCGGAAGCGCGGCGGCTCCTGGTCGCCTCCGATGGGTTCATCCGCGGGGCGGTGCAGCGCGCCCGGCGGACGCGATGAGCCCGCCACCGACCTGCGTGCTATCATCGACCGCGATACGGCGCGCTAGCGGTAGAGCAGGTAGGCCTCGCGCCGCCGCTGGAACTTCGCCAGCGCCGGCTGCCAGCGGGCCACGATCGTCTCCGCCGGATCCCCGCGGCTGAGCGCCAGCCGGACCTCCTTCGTACCCCAGACGATGTCGAAGAGGTACCGTCCCCGCCGCGGGCGGTGGAAGGTGAACTTGTCCCCGTACATCTGGCGGATCTCCGCCAGGATGGTGACCGTGGTCGTGGCCGGGCGAAACTGCAGGCGGTCGGTGATGTGCAGCCGCACGCCGCGGAAGATGCGTCCCGTCCGCGGGTGCGGGATGGCCGAGGGTGAGAAGCGCACGCCGGGGAGATTCTTCTGGTTGAGCCGCTCGGCCAGGCGGGTGCCGTCGAGCCAGGTGGCCAGGACCACCTGGAAGCGCGAGGCCGTGCCCACCCCGTTCCAGAGGTTGGCCCCGTCCAGCGGCCCGGTCGCCGCGTAGAAGAAGGGCGCGTCCTCCGTCGTGATCCCGGGCGAAGGGTTGATCCAGCCCAACTGGGTGTCCGCCCACGTCATCGCGCGCGTCCACCCTTCCATCGGGACCACGGTAAGGTTGGCGCCGATGCCGAAGGCGTCGTTGTAGAGCCGGGCCAGTTCTCCGATGGTCATCCCATGCACCATTGGGATGGGATAGAGGCCGATGAAAGAACGGAACTGCGGCTCCAGGATCGGCCCGTCGATGATCACCCCGCCCAGTGGATTGGGGCGGTCGAAGACGACCACCGGCTTGCCGGCCTCGCGTGCCGCCTGCATGACCATGGCCATCGTGGAGGCGTAGGTATACGGGCGCGATCCCACGTCCTGCAGGTCGACCACCAGCACGTCTACGCGGGCCAGCATGCCGCGCGTCGGCCGGAACGTGCCGCCGTAGAGGCTGTAGACCGGCGTGCGTCCGGGAATGGTCGGCACCGGCTGGCCGGCGCCGTAGGAGCCGTCCAGTCCGTGCTCCGGGGCGAAGAGCGCCGTGAGCTTGACGCCGGCGATGCGCGTCAGCGCCACGGCCGTGGGGTGCCCCTCCCGGGTGACGCCGGCCTGATGGGTCACCAGGCCGACGCGCCGTCCCTGCAGCGGGGCGGGCTCGCTGAGGAACGTATCGATGCCGAGGCGAACGGGTGGGTCTTGAGCCGCGGCGGGCGAAAAGATGGACGTCAGCGCAATGATCAGGGTGAGAATCGCAGGACGACGCAAGGCCGATGGGAGTCCGTCGCGTATTTGACCACGAAGATTCCGGCGCCCGCGGCGCTTTTCCTTCTTTCGTCGTATTTGCGGGTGATCCCATGGTGATTCGCCGCCGGTGCGGGCGAGGTCTGCGCCGCGCCGGGAGAGGAAGGGCACAAGAGGCGCGGAATCTATGGAGCGCCGAGGTGGAGTGAACCATGCCGGGCCGTCCCTTTCTCCAAGTGCCAGGACCGACCAACGTGCCGGAGCGAATCCTCCGCGCCATGGCGCAGCCGGTGCTCGACCACCGCGGCGCCGAGTTCGCCGCGCTCACGCGGGAACTGCTGGACGGATTGAAGCGGGTCTTTCAGACGACCGCGGGCACGGTCGTCCTCTTCCCCGGTTCGGGGACGGCGGGATGGGAGGCGGCAATCGTCAATACGCTTTCGTCCGGCGATCGGGTCCTGGCCGCGGTCAACGGTCAGTTCGGCACGCTGTTCGCGCAGTGCGCGCAGGCGCTGGGGATGGAAGTGGAGGAGATCGCCATCCCCTGGGGGGCGGCCGTCTCCCCTGCGGCGATTCACGAGCGGCTCGCCGCCGACCGCGCCCACACGATCAAGGCGGTCCTGGTGGTGCACAACGAGACCTCCACCGGGGTGACCTCCGACGTCGCGGCCGTGCGCGCGGCGATGGACGCGGCGCGCCACCCCGCACTGTTGCTGGTGGACGCGGTGAGTTCGCTGGGCAGCATCGATTTCCGTTTCGACGAATGGGGCGTGGACGTGGCGGTGTGCGGATCGCAGAAAGGGTTGATGCTGCCGCCCGGCACGGCGATCCTCTGCGTGGGCCCGGGCGCGCTGGCGGCGGGTGAACGCGGCGGCAGTCCCCGGTACTTCCTGGACTGGCGGCCGGTCATCGCGCAGAATCGGGACGGCTTCTTCCCCTACACGCCGGCGACGTCCCTGCTCCTGGGGATGCGCGAGGCGCTGCACCTGCTCTTTGAGGAAGGGCTGGCGCGGGTCTTCGCCCGGCACACCCGTCTCGCGGAAGGAGTGCGCCGCGCGGTGCGGGCGTGGGAACTCCCGATCCTCTGCGGCGATGCGCAGTCCCATTCGCCGACGCTGACCGCGGTGGTGCTGCCGGAGGGGATGGACAGCGGCCGCCTGATCGCGTGGGCCGCCGCGCACCTGCATCTTTCGCTTGGCGCCGGGTTGGGCAAACTGCGCGGGCGGGTCTTCCGCATCGGGCACCTGGGCTGGCTGAACGAGGTGGAGGTGCTGGGGGTGCTCGGCGGGGTCGAGATCGCCCTGAACGTGGCCGGGCTTCAGGTCCCGCCCGGCAGCGGAGTGTCCGCCTGCGCCTCCTGGTTTCTTCGCTCGATGCGTGTGACCGCCGGCGAAGGCGCACAAAAGTCGTGATGACGTGGCGTCAGGTCCATGTTGAGGCCAATCGAGAGGCGGCGCGCCTGCAGGAGGCGGCGGCCGTCGTGCGCCGCTACGCCGGCATGCTGCGCTATCATCCGGTGACCGGCGTGGCCACGCCGCCGAGTCCGGAGGTGCGCGGCACGCTCGGCCGGCTGCGCGAGAGCCTGACCAGGGTGCCGGCATGGCTGGATGCGTTCGCGCAGGAGACCGCCGCGCTGGAACGCACCTCCGGCGCATTACCGCAGGAGGTCCGCGAGGGACCGCAGCGCCTGCGCGTGCTGGCCGATCTCCTGCGCGCAGCCCTCGACGTGCTGGAACGGGTGCTGGCTCAGCCGGAGCGTGCGCCGCTGGACGCGCCGTACGGTCTGGGCGCCCCGCGGCGGCCGCATCCCGGGGCGCAGGCCACCTGGGTCGCGGAGCGCGCCGAGGTGCTGGCCCGCGAACTGGCCACGCAGGTTGTCCTCAGGGAGAACCTCGCGGCGAGAATCCCGCAAACGTCCCGCTGAAATCCTCGCAGCCGTACAGGATCAATCTCCGCCCGGGCAGATCCAGGCCGCGCACCGCCTGGATGTTGCGGCAGAACGGCCCGAGCACTCGCGCAGCGTCCGCTCCCAGATCGTCGACGAAGACAACATTGCGGCCGGCCAGTGCGTCGGGGGGCTGCCAGAAGGGGAAGGCACCGATCGGTGAGGTCACCGGGATGGCGGGACGGACGCGCTCCAACTGATAGGCGATCTGGCTGGCGGACTGGTAGGCGCCGACCATGATGAACGCCTCTCGGGCCGCGGCTTCCTGGTAGATGATCCGCGCCGCGCGATCCCATCCCTGGGTGGTGCCCTCGATCTGGATCCTCCCGGGGGCGAGCGCCACCGCGGCCACTCCCACGATCAGCAGGGCGTTCAACCCCGCGGCCACCGCCAGCAGGACGCGGCGGCGCTGCCACCACGCCGGCCAGAGCACACTCAGCGCGATGGCCAGCACGGTGTACGCAGGCGTAGGCCAGTGCGGTTTCGCCTGCCCCGGGACGGCCAGCACGACCGTGAACGTCAAGATGGGGACGCTCATCCAGAGCAGGTACCGCCACGCGGGTTCGCGCGCCCGGCGCAGGGCGACGACAAGGCTCGCCAGCAGCGGCAGAGTCAGCAGCCCGTGGTAGACGAACTGCACGGTGGCGAAGTAGAGCAGGCGCAGGGGCACCCCGCGCACATCCTCGATCCACGGCGGGCGCGGCATGCGAAAGAGAATCCAATCGTTGCGCGCATACCAGAAGACCATCGGCGCGATGAGGACCGCCCCGACGAGGAGGCCCGCGTAGAATCCTGGATCCCGCAGCGCGCGCCGCCACGGACCGCCGATGAGCATGCCCAGCAGTCCCAGCAGTAGGAAGACCGCGAGCACCTTACTGAAGAGGGCCAGTGCGGCGGTGGCGGCTGTGGCCACCCACCACCATCCTCCCTCGCGCAGTGCCCGCCATCCGGTCCACAGCCCCAGCGCGGCGTAGAGGCTGAGCGGCGCGTCCGGGAAGGCGAAGGTCGCGCCCAGGGTGTAGGCAGGAAGCCCCAGCAGCAGCAGCGCCGCGCGCCGGCCGGCGGCGCCATCGAAGATGTCCCGGCCGGCGGCGTAGAGCAACAGGGGCGTGGCCGACGCCATCAGCAGTGGGAGGATCCGGATCGCCAGTGGACTGTCGCCGAAGAAACGCGCGCCCAGGGCGATGACGGCCGCGATCATGGGTGGGTGGTCCGGATACCCCCAGGCGAGGTGACGGGCCCACAGCAGGTAGTAGACTTCGTCGTCTCCCAGGGGAATCCGCGCGGCCAGCGCGATCCGCAGGAGCGTGGCGCCGACGGTGGCGGCAAGAAGTAGGGTCATCGCGCGGTTTGCGGGGCGCGCCGCGGCCGCGCCGCTCTTCTGGTTCATCGCGCGTCGGCGATCGCCCGCGCCCGGCGGAAGATCGCGTCCAGCATCGCCGGGGTCAGGCGCCCGGTCTGCGTGTTCTGGCGGCTGGGATGATAGGTGTCCAGGAGGACGATGGCACGGCGCCCCCAGGTCAGCCGCGTCTCCGCGCCGTGGGCGAACCGCGGCTGAGGCCGAGGCAGGCGCATACCGGCTTCCTCCGCCGCCCGCAGGAAGGCCGCATGGGCCAGGCGCCCCAGCGCCACGACCACCCGCACGCGCCGCAGCAGCCGCAGTTCCGCCACGAGATACGAGCGGCAGTTAGCAATCTCGTGCGGCATCGGTTTGTTGTGCGGCGGGGCGCAGCGGACCGCCGCCGTGAGGTAGAGGTCGCGGAGGCTCAGGCCGTCGTCCCGCGAGGTCGAGGTCGGCTGCGAGGCGAATCCGGCGCGGTGGAGCGCGGCCACGAGCGTCGCCCCGGCGCCGTCCCCCGTGAACATGCGGCCGGTGCGGTTGGCGCCGTGCGCGCCGGGCGCCAGGCCGACGACCAGCACGCGCGCCCGGGGATCGCCGAAGCCGGGGACGGGACGGCCCCAGTAGGTCCACTCCCGGTAGGCGCGCCGCTTCACGCGCGCCACGCTGCGGCAGTGCGCGATCAACCGGGGGCACCGCCGGCAGGCCACGACGGTGCGGGCGAGGGCGCGCAGGCTCTCCGTTGACGCTCTTTGCGGGGTCACCGTATACTACTCTTTGCCTGCCGGGCGGTTAGCTCAGTGGAAGAGCGCATGCTTCACACGCATGAGGTCGCAGGTTCGAGCCCTGCACCGCCCACCATCTAGTTTCTCCACAAGTCAACAGGACGAGCGAGGACACCATCAAGTTCAGCCAAAATCCCGGCGCGCTTTGCCGCGGGCATCAGCGCCACGCGAAAGGCGTTGCTCTGCAACTGAGCGAGATCACGCAGGGAAAAGCCAAACCGCTCAACCAACAAGTGGAGTTCATCGGTTAGACTGCACCCTAGGATCGTCGGATTGTCCGTACTGACCGTGATGCGAACCCCTCGCTGGTGGAATTGACGGATCGGGTGAGCCGCAATGTTTTCCACCACCCGCAACTTGATATTCGAAGTGGGACACATGTCCAGTGTGATGGCTTGAGTGATCAATCGCGACATCAACCCTTCGTCCTCAATCGCCCTTACGCCGTGTTCGACGCGAGTCAATTGAAGGATGTCGATGGTGTCTTGCATTGATTGGGGACCAGCCAGTTCTCCCGCGTGGGCCTTTGTCGCCAATCCGCGCTGCCTGGCTTGAGCAAAAAGATCGACGAACGGAGCAGGTCCCTGTGAATTCTCATCACCGTGCAAATCCACACCATCTAACTCCGGCGGGTTGAGGATAGCTTCAATCACCTTGTTCCGCAGCACGTGCGGTCGGCTGCGGGAGACCCCGCAGAAGACTCGCGCGGTCAAATCAGCGGGCGCTGCTTGTCTAATTGCGTCGACAATCTCAGTCAACGGAAGGTTCCTGGACAGAGCGTGGCCAAGGCTGAAGGAGAGTTCGACGTAGCGAACGTTTTGATCCGCCAAGCTCTTGAAGACACCCCGTGCTGCCGAATAGTAGCTGTCTATGCTGGTTAAGGTACTTTCGTAGCATTGGCGAATGGTGTCGGCAAAATGCCTGAAACTGTCGAACCGGTAATCGGTGGCCCACCAGGGCGGTGGGGATGGCAACAACCTAGCCTGGGCTTGAACCATATCCCACGGCACGGCCCCCTCTATGTGCAGATGCATCTCGGCTTTAGGTAGCGCTTGAATGAAGTCGCTCGTCTGCACGCTAGACCGCCTTGTCACCTGTACGAGATCCGCGAACTCCGATTGAGTGCAACTGCTTTGGGTCGCAGGATTAAGGGCTGCGCCCCCCCACACCGTCGGCCCGTCTGATCTTTTCGATTCTACCGCTGGGGGGCTGCTGCCTTTGAGGGCACGCAACCGGAGGAGTTCGGCCGCGTTCGCGACCCGATTACCTGCGGTAACCCGACTAAGCCCGCTCGAACTCCTCAATTAGCTCGTCAAACATCCGCTGCGTCTGCTCGGAGACCTCTTCGGCCATCTCCGCGTAGACGTGGTGCTCCATCGCCTTCGTCTGGATGTTGTCGAGCATGTTGGCTTCGATCTCTCGGAGGAAGGCGATGACATCGTCTCGCGAGAAATCTCCGAACTCGCCGCCCTTCACCCGGCGGAGGAATTCGTCGAGGCCGCGCATCTCCACCAGGCAGATCTGCTCGTAGATCTCCCAGAGCCGTTCGTTCATGCGCTCCCTCCGATCCCCCGCCCGCGGCTACGGACGTCGCGAGGTCCCGTCGGTCCACGTCATGTCCTGAGCGCATGTTCGCGCACCCAGCCAAGATTCCTCTTCCCCCCGGGCTTTGCTAGAATGCGAATGTGCGGGTGGTGCGACGTCGCCGCTCGCGGGCCGGCGTAGCTCAGTGGTAGAGCAGCGCACTCGTAATGCGCAGGTCCGGGGTTCGAATCCCCGCGCCGGCTCCAGGACAGACACGTTGAGGGACACGGTGGTCGTGCCGTGTCCCTTCTTCCTTCATGCGGGGTGCGTGGCAAAGCGAAAGCCCCCGGAGCGTGGGCCCCGAGGGCTTCCTACCGATTCAGCCGATTGGGGAGCCGGCGAACCGCCTGCTCTTACATTGCGGGTTTGTACGCCCGCCCGGCCCAGAGGCCGACCGCCCCGTAGATCAGGTGGACGATGTTGTCGATGGCGCCCAACCCCGTCGGCAGCAAGCCGAAGAGCTTCGGAATGAAGAACCCGACGACGCCGACGACGAGGAAGACGACGCCGAAGACCATCGCCCACGTGGCAGCCTGCGCGTCCGTGCCGCGGAAGCCGAAGTAGACCAGGATGAGGCCGGCCACGACGTGGATGATGTCCTCAACGGGGTCCGAGTTGAGGCCGACGAACTTGTCGCCCTGGACGAACAGGCCGAGCACCCCCAGGACGAGAAGGATGATGCCGCCCCACATCGCATAGGTCTTAGCTGACATCTGCGATCATCCCCCTTCTAGGATGCGGTGCGTTACTTATCATAAGTTCGCGCTTGCACGGCGATATCCTCCGCGGGCCGCCGTACGGGGGGCTGCACGCCTGCCGGGGAGAACTATCCACCCCATGCCGCCGGTGGGATTCTGGGAGGCCTTTCGCTTCTGGCTGCGGCTCGGCTTCATCAATTTCGGCGGGCCCACCGGACAGATCGCCATCATGCACCACGAGCTGGTGGAGCGGCGCCGCTGGATCAGCAACGAGCGCTTCCTCCACGCGCTGAGCTACTGTATGCTCCTCCCCGGGCCCGAGGCGACGCAACTCGCCACGTACATCGGCTGGCTGCTGCACCGCACGGCGGGCGGGCTGGCCGCGGGCGTGCTGTTCGTCCTGCCGGCCTTCTTCTTCATGCTGGGACTGTCGTGGCTCTACGCCGTGCACGGGAAGCTCTTCTGGGTGGCCGCGATCTTCTCCGGGCTGCGCGCGGGCGTCATCGCCATCGTCGCCGCCGCGGTCATCCGCATCGGCGTGCGGGCACTGCGCACGCCGGCGATGGTCGCGATTGCCGCCGCGGCCTTCGGGGCCCTCTTTGCCTTCAAGGTCCCCTTCCCCGCGATCGTGATCGGCGCGGGACTGACAGGTCTGGTCGGCGCGCGCTGGGCGCCGACGCTGTTCGCCCCGGCGCCGCTGGAAGCCGTGTTCTCCGTGAGGGACACTCCGGTGATCCGGGATGATCTGCCGGCCCCGGAGCACACCCGCCCTACGCTCCGCCGGGCGCTGCTGGCCCTGGTCGTGGGCCTGGCCGCGTGGTGGGGACCGCTGGCCGTGGTGGCCGCATGGCGGGGCACAACCGACGTCTTAACGCGGGAGGCCATCTTCTTCAGCAAGGCGGCCCTGGTCACGTTCGGTGGCGCGTACGCGGTGCTCGTCTACATCGCCCAGGCGGCGGTGCAGCAGTATGGGTGGCTCGCCCCGGGGGAGATGCTCGACGGCCTCGGCCTTGCGGAGACGACGCCGGGGCCGCTGATTATGGTGACTCAGTTCGTCGGCTTCTTGGGAGCGTTTCGCCACCCCGGCGGTCTGGATCCCGTCGCGGCCGGGACGCTGGGCGCGCTGGTCACGGTGTGGGCCACGTTTGCGCCGTCCTTCCTCTTTATCTTCCTGGGCGCTCCCTACATCGAGCACGTGCGCGGCCACGTCGTGCTCACCGTCGCGCTCGCGGCGATCACCGCAGCCGTGGTCGGCGTCATCCTCAATCTGGCGGTGTGGTTTGGACTGCACACGCTGTTCCGCACCGTCACGGAGACGAGCGTGCTGGCGATGACCGTGCCCGTGCCGCGCCTCGCCACACTTGATCTCCCCGCCCTCGCGCTGGCCGTTGCCGCGTTCGTGGCGCTGTGGAGATTCCGTCTGGGGATTGTCCCCGTCGTGCTGGGGAGCGCGGTCGGGGGGCTCCTGCGGCGTTTCGCCGGGCTCTAGCTCACTGCCAGATCCCCGGGATCGCCGTGCCGCACTCGGGGCAGCGGCCGCCCGGCGCGAGGCGGTTCTGCAGGATGAAGTAGCCGGACCGTTCGACCAGCAGGGCCCCACAGTGGTGGCACCAGGTGTGCTCGTACCGCCCCACGCGTCCGGGCAGGTTCCCCGCGTAGACGTACTTGAGCCCCGCGGCCTCGCCGATGCGGGCCGCGCGCCGCAATGTCTCCGGCCCCGTGTCGTCCGGATCGGTCATGTGGTAGTCCTTGTGGAACGCGGACACGTGCCAGGGGATGAAGGGTGAGACCGAGGCGATGAACTCGGCCGCGGCCCGCAGTTCGTCGGCGGAGTCGTTCCAGCCGGGGATGACGAGGGTGACCACCTCCAGCCAGAAGCCGCGCTTGTACACCATGCGGATCGTCTCGAGCACCTGCTGCAGGACCCCGCCGAGCGCGCGGTAGTTCCTCTGGGTCATCGCCTTCAAATCGACTTTGTAGCAGTCCGTCCACGGCCGCAGATAATCCAGGACTTCGGGAGTAGCGTTGCCGTTGCTCACATAGCAGGTGCGCAGACCCGCGGCCTTCGCCTCTTGGAAGACCGCGACGGCCCACTCGCTGGTGATGAGGGGCTCATTGTAGGAAGAGCCGACCAGCGCCGCGCCGTGGCGTCGAGCCAGGTCGATGAGCGTTCGCGGTGTGACCTCGGTGGGTTGAACGCCCGCGGCCGGGTCACGCAGGGCCTGCGAGGTCAGCCAATTGTGGCAAAAAACACAGGCATAGTCGCATCCGAGCATGCCGAACGTCAGCGTGTGCGAGCCCGGGAGCACGTGGGTGAATGGCTTCTTCTCTGTGGGGTCGCACTGTAGCGCGGCCACGTACCCCCAGGGCACGCGCAGCGCGCCCCGCTCATTGACGCGGACCTTGCAGATCCCCCGCTTCTCCGGGAAGATCACGCACCTGTGGCCGCAGGCGTAGCACTCCAGCTTGCCGTCCCGCAGCGGACGGTAGAGCTCGCCGGGGACGGTGAGCCGGTCGATGATGTTGGCCAGCGACGGTGCGGGGCGCGGTTCCACTCTGCGCATCTGGATCTCCCGAGAAGATTATCGGTCCAGTCCGGCCGGAAGTGGTAGCGGCGACGGCAGGGCCGGACCCGGCGGGCGCGAAATTGAGCGGGGACTTCCCAGAACCAGATCGCCAAGGAGGTCAGGCATGGGATCCGTCGTTCACCGACGTCTGCTCGACCTTGAGTCTGAGCAGGTGACCCCGCAGATCACCCGGCGCCTGCTGTGGGGGCAGCGCCTCATGGCCGCCTACCTGGAGTTCAAACGGGGGGCCGTGGTCCCCGTCCACCAGCACGAGCACGAGCAACTGACCCACTGCATCTCCGGGCTGATGCGCTTCACGCTGCCGGACGGCGAACTGCTGCTGCGGCCGGGCGAGGTGCTACTCATTCCCGGAAACGTGCCGCACGGCGCAGAGTTTCTCGAGGACACCGTGGAGATGGACTTCTTCAGCCCGCCCCGGCAGGACTGGATCGACAAGACCGACGCCTACCTGCGGCGGTGACGGTCTGCAGGCACCGCCCATTCCGGGGAGAAATTTCCTGCCACCCAGGCGCGTTGCAGATGGGAAGGCCTGAGATCGAGGTGAGGCGAGACTGTCTCCCTGGCTCTACCTGTTGCTGGCACACCTTATCGCGGACTTCATCCTGCAGCCGTACGAACTGGTGCAGTTGAAGCGCCGGCGCGTCGGCCTGGCCATCCATGCGGGCATCCACGCCCTGGTGACGGCCGTGCTCGCCGCGGCGATTCTACCGCGCTGGTGGATGATCATCCCGGTGGTCACCGTGGTCCACTACTGGGTGGACGCGATGAAAGTAGGGCACGGGCCGGAGCGCGGCCCCTGGTCGCTCGTCGCCTTCCTCTTCGACCAGGCGGTGCACATGGCGATCCTGGCCGGGGCGGTGCTGCTGTCGGGACTGCGGCTGGACGGCGAAGTCTTCTACAGATCGGTGACGCTGACGGCGATCCTCCGTTACGCTGTGCCCTACATCGCGGTGGCGTTTGCCGGGGCGATCCTCCTCTATCAGATCGCCCTGGCCTTTGAGACCCGGCTCAACCCGGCGGAACTGCTGCTGACCCGCCTGCGGGTGGCCGGTATGGCCGAGCGCATGCTCACGCTGACCGTCGTGCTCTTTGCGGTCCCCTGGTGGTGGTGGCTGGGTGCGGTCTCCTCGGTCGTGCAGTTGGGCGTCAACCACCGGCAGCCGCGGCGGTGGGTGGAGACCGTGTCCGGCCTGACCTTCTCCGCGGTCCTTGGGCTGCTCTTCCGGTAGGTGGCGGCGGTGGGCGTCGGGGAGCACGGCGTGACGAGCGAGCGGCGGGTCGTCGCCGTGCTCTTTGCCGACATGGCCGGTTTCACCGCGCTGACCGAGAAGATCGACCCGGAAGTGGTCACCGACGTGATGAACGAGGTCTTCGCCGCCCTCGGTGCCGAGGTCGAAGCGGTGGGGGGCCACGTGGACAAGGTCGTGGGCGACGAACTGATGGCCCTCTTCGGCGCGCCCGTGGCCCATGAGGACGACGCCCTGCGGGCGGTGCGTGCCGCCGTCGGCATGCAGCGGGCGATGCAGGCGCGGCAGGAGATGCTGCACCGCGCCTTCGGCCAGGCCCCGCGGCTGCGCATCGGCATCCACAGCGGCCAGGTCGTCTGGGGCGTGGTCGGTCCGCCGGGGCAGGCCCGGCCCACGGTGATGGGCGATGTCGTCAACCTGGCGTCCCGGCTGCAGCACGCCGCGCCGGAAGGCGGGATTTTGGTGTCGGAGGCGGTGGCCCGCCAGATTCGGGGGACGTATCTCAGCAAGGCGTGGGGGCCTATCGTCGTCAAAGGTAAGGCCGAGCCGATTGCGGTCTACGAGGTGATCGGCGAGCGGGAGCGGGCCGAGCCGATGTATCGGCCACCGTTCGTCGACCGCGAGCAGGATCTCGAGCAACTGCGAGATCTCCTCGCCCGCGGCCGCGGCCGGGCGCAGGTGGTGGTCCTCAGCGGGGACCCGGGAGTCGGGAAGACGCGCCTGGTGGAGGAGTTCACGAGAGGCCTCCCGGAGGATGTCCTTTTCCTGCAGACGGCCTGTCCGCCGTACGGTGGGGAGAGCCTCGGACCGCTGGCCGATCTCTTCCGGCAGTTGGCGGGGCTGGCCGGTCCGACCACGGTCGCGGAGGTGGAGGCCCGCATCCCGCTGGGCGAGCGCGCCGCGCGGGCGGCGATGGTGGTGAGCCGTCTCTTCAACCTCGCCGAGGTCCCACCCGGCGACGAGGTGACGCACGAGACGGCGCTGCTGGTCGCGGCGGAGACGGTGCGCCGCCTGATCACCCGGCCGACCGTCGTGTGGATCGAGGATCTGCAGTGGGCCGACGCCGGGACGCGCGAACTGCTGCCCTTCATGATGGAACGCCTCACCGATGCGCCGCTCCTGTTAGTCGGCAACCTGCGCGCGGGGGAGGAGCCGCTGGCCTGGGGGAAGCGCACCGCGGTCACGACGATGCAGTTGGAGCCGCTGGGCGAAGAGGACGCGCGGGTCCTCCTGGCGGCCATGCTGGAGGAGCGTCTGCCGGCAGACGTGGAACGGGCGCTGATCGGTAAGGCCGGGGGCAATCCATTCTACCTTAGCGAGATCGTGGCCACGCTGCGCAGCATGGGTGTCCTGATCCGCGACGACCGCGGACGCTGGCGCACCACGGGGCCGGTGGACCAGGTGCTGCCGGACACGGTGCAGGGAGCGCTGCTGGCCCGTCTGGACCGGCTCGCGCCCGACCAGCGGACTCTCGTGCAACGAGCCGCGGTCGTCGGCGTGTCATTTTCGCAGTCGTTACTCGGTGCGGTCAGTCCAGACATCGACGTGCTGCGCGTGCTCCATCAACTGGAGGATGCCGACTTGCTCCGCCGCCGGGACCCCTTCGCCCTCGATCCCGAGTATGTCTTCGTCCATCCGCTGCTGCGCGAGGTGGCCTACGCCAGCCTCCTCCACAAGCACCAGGCGGCGCTCCATTGGCAGGTAGCCGAGGCGTTGGAGCGGCAGCATCCGGAGCGCCCCGATGAACTGGCCAAGACCATCGGCACCCATCTCGACCGGGCCGGGGATCCGGCGCGCGCGCTTCCGTACCTCCTGCAGGCGGGGCGGAGAGCGGCACAGCAGTATGCCACGCGGGAGGCCGTGGAACTCCTCGAACGCACACGCGTCCTGGCGCGGGAGTTGGGGCGGAGCGAGATCCTCGTCGAGGCCTGTGAGCTTCTGGGAGACCTGTACCCGCGGATGCAAGAGCGCGGCTGGACGGATGAGTTCGACGTCTGGCAGGCGGTGCTGAACCATCTGGACCCCTCGGCGGATCCGGCGCGGGCCGCGCGGGCGGCGATCCGTGCCGCCAGCGCCCGGATCAAGGAGAGCAGGATTGACGAAGCTCGACCGCTCCTCGCCCAGGCGGAGTCGTGGCTGACCGGCGATCACCCGCTGTGGAGTCACCTCCTCAGCGAGCGTGCACAACTGTTGATTCGCGAGTCGCAGTACCGGGAAGCGCTGCGGATCGCCCGGGAGGCGGTGGAGGTGGCGGACCGCCGGGGGACCCTGGTCGATCGGTCCCACGCCCTCAGCACCCTGGCCCATCCGGCCATCCTTCCACTGATGGGAGAGGAGGTCGGCGCCTGATGCGGTCCTGGGTGGCCGAGGTGGCCACGAAGGGGGAAGAGCGGCTGCTCACCGACGCCCGGCACATCGTCGCCAGCGACATCTGGACCCGCGGGATGGTGGATGAGGAGCTGTTCCGGTTCATCGAAGACGGGGTGGCGCGGGCCGCCGAATTCGGGTGGACGCGTGACGAGATCGGACTCCGTATGATGCTGGGCTGGGGGTATTTCCTGACAGGGCGCTGGGCGGAAGCGAGCGCCCTTTTGGAGCGCGCGCACGGCCTGCTGGAGACCCTGGGCGGATATACTCAGGGATACTTTCACATCGCCCTTCCCTACTTCCGAGGGAACGCGGCCATGGGGCGCGGGGCTCTGGAGGAAGGGAAGCGCATCTTCGAACAGGCCCTGGAGCGACCGCCCTTCCACGCCCCGATCTGGCTGAATCACGACCTGGGGCGCTGCCTGCTGATGCTCGGCGAGCAAACTGCGGCCCGCGCCGCGATGGCCCGGGCGCTGGCGGCGCGCGACCGCTTCCGCTGCATCATCTGCGGCTGTCAGGCCAACGGCATCGCGGCCGAGTTCTACGCGACGCTGGAGGACCCGGCGGCCGAGCCCCTGTTGGAGGAGGCGGAGGCGACCGCGGCTGAAATCGGCCACGTCACCACGCGCATCCGGGCGCGCCGCGCCCGGGCGCGGCTGGCTCTGCAGCGCGGCAGGGCGAATGAGGCGGTGGAGGCCGCGCGCCAGGCGCTGGCGCTGGGTGAGGCGCTCGCCCTGCACCAGCCCTTCGAGCAGGGGCAGACCCTCCTGCTGTTCGGAGAGGCGCATCAGGCGGGGGGCAATCGGACGCAGGCCGTCGAATCCTGGCGGCGGGCGCGGGAGATCTTCAGCCACCTGGGGGCCGCCTGGCATCTCCGCCAGACGGAAGAGGCGTTGGGCCGTGCAGGGGCGACTCAGGCGTGACGATCATGGCGGACGGAGGTCACTGGGATGAATCCCGATGAGTACCTGCAACGCCACCACATCTGTACGCTGGCCACGGCCACCAAGGCGGGGACGCCGCACGCGTCGGCCTTCTGGTATGCGAGCGAGGGGCTGGACCTCTATCTGGCCGTGGATGAGCGCAGCACGACGGCGCACAACCTGAGTGAGAATCCGTACGTGGCGGGGGCGATCTACGCCGACACCGCCGACTGGCGGCAGGCCAGCAGCCTGCACTTCCAGGGACGCGCCGTGCTGCTGACCACACCGGGGGAGCGGACGCGGGCCATCGAGGTCTTCGGCCGGAAGTTCCCGGAGACGACGATGCCGGACGTCCCCTCGGTGCGCTGGTACCGCGTCGTCGTCTACGACCTGCGCGCGGTGGAGAGCGGGGGGAAGCAGCAGGGGACCTTCTTCGCCGTCAACTTCCGTGAGGACCTGGTACACCAGGTGTTCCGCGGCGTGACCCCGGGCCAGGCGCAGGAGATCGCCACACAATTGACGCCCCGGGAGTTGAAGGAGGGCGAGGTGCTGTTCCGCCAGGGCTCGCGCGGCGAGACCTTCTTCATCGTCGTCAGCGGCGAGGTGGAGGTGTACCAGGAAGAAGAGGGCCGGGAACGACACATCGCCATCCTGGGCCCGGGGGCGTTTGTCGGCGAGATGGCCCTCCTCACCGGCCAGTCCCGCATCGCCTCCGTGCGGGCGCGGACGAACTGCCGGCTGGTAGCCCTGGACAGCGAGGACTTCCGCACGATCATGGACCGCTACCCGATGATCCGGGCGGATTTCGAGCGCGTGATGAAGGTGCGCATGGAGGAGGTCAGCCGTGGCAGCTGAGATGGCGGCGGCCGGAACGCGCTTCGGCTTCGGCGCCCGGGCTCCGTTCAAGATGCCGGACGGGGCCACGCGCCTGGTGCCGGTCTTCTACTGGAAGGGAGAGCCCTATCCGGTGATCCTCCCCTCGATCCGGGACCCCCGCCTGCACTTCGCCGCGATCATCTGGGGGCTGCAGATCATGGGGCAGGTCTGGCTGCGCTTCGAGACGACGCCGGCGCTGATCATCTCCACGATCTTCGTAGCGGCCATCTTCGAGATCTACCTCTTTGCAGAGACGCAAAAGGTCATCCAGTTTCCCAGCAGCGCCATGCAGGCGGCCAACTCCCTGACCTGGTTCGTCAAGACCAACGGCACGCGCTGGGGCGACTGGTTCTCCATGAACGGGTTCGGCTTTCTCTGGCTGGGGGCGTTCATCGCCATCGGCCAGAAGTACATCATCAAATTGCGCGGCGAGCAGGTCTTCAACCCCTCCGCCCTGGCCATCTTCACGCTGCTGGTGCTCTTCCCGCGGCACGTCCATCCCACGCCGCTGACGTGGGGCGTCTCCTGGGGCGGGCAGCTCTTCCTGGTCCTCTACCTGGCCATCGGCGTGTACTACGTGCTGCGGTCCTTTCGCCTGACCCTGATTCCCTTCACCTTCCTGGCGGCGTTCGCCCCCGCCGCGTTCGTGACGTCGCAGATCGCGACCGGCGCACTAGGCGCGGGCGCCAGGGAGGGGCTCCTGTACTGGCTGGCCGTGCTGTTCTCGCCGGAGTTCATGCTCTTTTCCTTCGCCTTCATCACCGATCCGAAGGTAGCGCCGCGCAGCGAGCGAGGACGGATGGTGTACGGCGGGCTGAACGGCGTCCTCTGGGCGCTGGCGATGCTCTTCGTCCTCTTCACGCCGGGCGAGGCCGGGTACGCGCAGTTCGGGGCCTTGAACCTCTCGCTGCGGGACCAGTACATCATCGAGACGATCTTTATCGGGAACCTGCTCTTCATCCAGTTGTTCCTGCGCCGCTGGATGGACGCGCGGTGGCCGGCGCGGCGCCCGATGGACCCGGTCGAGTTGATCTGGGGCGACAGCGGTGGGTTCATCCAGGAGACCTTCAAAGGGTTCAGCGAGCAGCAGGCGCGGGTCCTGGCGGCGAAGTTCGCGCGGGAGGCGGTCCCCGCCGGGCAGGTGATCGTGCACCAGGGCGACGCCGCCACGCGCTTCTACATCCTGACGAAGGGCGAGGCGGAGGTTGTGGTGGCCGAAGAGGGCGGCCAGGAGCGCAAGGTCGCGAGCCTGGCACCTGGCAACTACTTCGGGGAGATCGCCATTCTGGAGGACACCGCGCGCACCGCCACCGTGCGCGCCGTGACTGAGTGCACGTTAATCGCGCTGGACGCGGAGACGTTCAAAGCGGCCGTGGCGCAGTCGGTGGCGGCCGGCGAGGACATCCGCAAGGAGCTGCAGCGGCGGGTGACGGAGGCCGGACTGGTGCTCGCGCCGGCGCCGCAGGCGTGACGGCCATGCGCGGGCTCGTCCTCAGCGGCAGCGTGCACCCCACGTCCAGCGTGCGCAAGGCCGCCGAGTACGCCGCGGAGGCGCTCCGCGAGGCGGGCGCGGAGGTGGACCTGGTAGACCTCGGCGAACTCGGCCTGCCGCTGCACGACGGCCGGGTGGAGCAACTGCACCATGCCGAGGTGTTGGCGTGGGTGACGCGGGCGCAGCGGGCGGAGGCGCACGTCTGGGTCTCGCCGGAGTTCCACTCCTCCTTCTCCGGCGCGATGAAGAACGCGCTGGACTACCTCTGGTCGGATCACCTGCAGGGGAAACTTGTGGCCCTGATCGGCGTCGTCGGCGGGGCCATGGGCGCGGTCAACACGCTGAACGCGCTGCGGCTGGTCGCCCGCTCCATGGGTGCGTGGGTCCTGCCGTCGCAATTGTCGCTGACCTCGGCGGAGTGCAAGCAGGGACTGAGCGACGACAACAGAGAGCGGTTGCGCCGTCTCGCCGCAGAGATCGTCCGCATCGCGCCGCGGCTGCTGGAGGTCAGCGAGCAGTCCCCGGTGGAGTAGAGTCGTGGCCTAGTGGTGCGGGAGGGTGCTGACGGCGCGCAGGCGGCGGGCGACCTCGCGGAGGATACTCAGCGTGATCTTGGGATTTTGCTCCAGCAGCTTCGTGAAGTCCCACGAGGCCAGACCCAGGCAGACCGTCGGCTCTTCGGTGACCACGTGGGCAATCCGGGGCAGCTGATCCAGCACCGAGAGTTCGCCGAAGAAGTCGCCCGGCCCTAGCCGGGACAACGCCTCACCGCTGCGTTCGACCCGTACCCTCCCCCTGATGATCAGGTAGCACCCGGTGCCCACCTGACCCTGCCGCACGATGTAGCGGCCGGCGGGATACTCGATCACCGTGACCTTGTCCGCGATTAGCGCCAGCGAGCGCGGCGACACCTCTTTAAAGAGCGGCACCGTGCGCAGCCAGGCGATCTTTTCCTTCTTCGTCAATTCCATGGCGCGGGGTTGTTTCGACGAGGCCGAGAGGGCCTCCTGGCGGGCGGAGGCTGCGGGATTACAGGTTGCGGTCGGCCCAGCGGATCGCCCGCAGGATCAGCGTCACGCCGGCCAGCACGAGCACCACCACGGCCCAGGCCAGCGTGACCACCCGAGAGCGGTGCGTGCGCGCCCGCGGCAGCCCGAAGGATGTGCGACGGAGCAGGCCAGTAGCCACCATTTTCTCATGCCCGGAAGAGTGATGGTTCAGTCGCTGCGCCGGTAGGCGGCGCGCCCTCCCTCGGTGATCTCCAGCGCCCGTCCGTCGGCGACCAGCAGGTCCAGGTGGCCGATCACCTCCGAGAGCGTGAGGAGACGGTTCAGGGGGTCTACGTTGGGGAAAAGTAGGCGCGCCAGGTCGAAGGCCTGCTGCGGCGTGTCGGTGAGCAGGGCGGCGATCTGCTCGCGGCGCTCGACGTGATGCTCCAGCATCCGGAGAATCCGGGGGGCGGCCGGGCCAAACGGCTCGCCGTGTCCGGGGAAGATCTGCGCCGGGTTGAGGTCGAGCAGGCGGCGCAGCGACCCCAGCAACAGCGGCAGGGTGCGGATGCGCTTACCGTCCGGCGTGAACTCGAGCAGTGGGTTGGGGCTGATCTCCTCCAGGAGCACGTCCCCGGCGATCACCCGGCTCTCCGCGCTGAGGCAGATGTGGCCAGCGGAGTGTCCCGGGGTGTGCAGTACAGTCAATTCGACCTTGCCGGACGTGAGGCGCATGCCGTCCGTCAGGGGTTCGAAGGAAAGCAGCGGGTCGAGGAGCCGGCGCATCGAGCGCAGCGCCTCATAGACCAACGGGCCGAGCGACGCCGGTGCCCCGTGCTGCCGGAAGAAGATCAGGAGGTGATCGACGAACGCTCGTTCCCCTGTGAACTTGGGTGTGTCGTCCGGGTGGGCGTAGACGGTCGCCCCCGTCTCCGCGACCAGGGTCGCCGCCAGGCCGAAGTGGTCCG
>LDXQ01000013.1 GCA_001443485.1 Candidatus Sysuimicrobiota bacterium CSP1-3 | reverse complement strand
CCATATTCAGGAGCCCCTCGGTGATCTCGCGCCCGGAGAGCACGCCCTTCGCCGCCTTCTCCACGCTCATGGCGATGCGCGCCGAGTTGTTCTGCGTGGCCACGATCAGATTGGCCTGCTGAATGATCCCGCGCTCGTCCGTCTGGTAGTGGTGGAACAGCGTGCCGCGCGGCGCTTCCACGACCCCGATCCCCTCCCGCGGGGTCGCCGTGGGCAGCGTGCGCACGTTGGGGTCGGTGATCTCCGCATCGTCGGCCAGCTCCTTCATGCGTTCGGCGGCGTAGAGGAGCTCCACCACCCGGGCCCAGTGATTGGCCAGCGTGTGGTGCACCGGCTTGCCGCCCAGCGTGGCGTAGAACTGCTCGTATGCCTCCTGGGCCAGCGGCGTGGCCATGCCATCGGCAACGTTCAGCCGGGCCAGCGGCGCCACGCAGTAGATGCCGCTCTCCGGCCCGTCGACGAAGCCCTTCCACCCGAACGGCTTCAGGTAGCAGAACTTCACGTAGGACCACGGCTCGACGTGTTCCGCCACGTACTGGAGGTAGTCGGCGGCGGGGAACTTCGCCCATTCGCTGCCGTCCGGCGTGACGACCCGGATCAGCCCATCGTAGAAGTTGACGTGGTTGCGGTTGTCCACGAGCCCCATGTAGTACGTCCGGTGGGTGAAGGTGTCGGAGAGGATGAGGTTGACATAGTCGGTATTCTTCAGGACCACCTGGTCGAAGAGGCCCAGGGTGAATTTGGCGAATTCCACCGCGTCGGTTGCTACCTCCCGAAACTTCGCCTGATCCTCCGAGGTCAGGCGCTTGGCCACGCCCCCGGGCAGACCCAGCACCGGATGGATGACCTTGCCGCCCGCGAGCGTGATCAGCTCCCGCAGGCGCCGCCGCATGGCGATGACGCGCTGTCCCACCTCCACGCCGACGCGGGCGATCACGCCCAGGACGTTCCGCTCCGCCGCGGGGGCCTGCGGCCCCACGACGAAATCCGGCCCGCCGAGGAAGTAGAAGTGGAGGGCGTGGTCTTCCACCATGAAGGTGCTGTAGACGAGTTCGCGGATCTTCCGCGCCGCAGGGGGCGGAGTCACCTGGAAGAGGGCGTCGAGGGCCTTCGTCGAGGCCATATGGTGGGCCGTCGGGCAGACGCCGCAGATGCGCGAGGTGATCTGGGGCATCTCCTCCGCCGGCCGGCCCTGGGCGAACTTCTCGAACCCGCGCAGCTCCGGCACCTGGAAGTAGGCCCGCTCCACCTGCCCCTGATCGTCGAGGAAGATCTCGACCTTGCCGTGACCCTCCAGCCGCGTGATGGGGTCGATGGTGATCCGCCGCCGCACGTACGCGGCGTTGGCCTTCGCCGCTCCCTCCTGCCACGCCGCCTGCGCTGTGCTTCGTTCTGCCTCTGCCATCGCCGCCACCTCTCCCTACGCTGCCTCGCGCCTTCGCCGCCGCAGCAACGAAGACGGCAGGCTGTAACGGTACAACGTCCCGATCGGATCGGGGACCTGGGCCAGGATGCGTTCAATCTCCCCTGTGTCGTTGCTGGCGACAATCGATGCGATCGCCGAGAGGGCCTTGCCGCCGTGGTCCCGCACCCGGCTGGTCGGGCCGAAGCAGCCGCTGCAGGGCATGTTTCCCCGCACGCACAGCGCCTCGCAGCCGGCCCGGGTGGCCGGACCCATGCAGAGCAGCCCCTGCGCCAGCAGGCAGGTGGTTTCGTCGATCAGCACCTGGTGCGGGCGCTTGAACTCTGATGTGGTCAGCTTCTCCGGGCGGGTGTCCTTGCGAGGGCACTCGTCGCACAGCGCCCGGTCGGGGGCCAGCACCATCCCCTGGGGCGGCAGCGCGCCGGAGAGCAGCGTCTGCACGGCCTGCACGATGATCTTTGGCGTGGGCGGGCAGCCGGGGAGGTAGTAGTCCACCGGCACCACCTGATCCAGCGACCGCACGGTGTCGTAGAAGCCTGGGAGAGTGAGCCGGCGGCCGTCCTCCTCGCTCCGCGTCTGCGGGAGCGTGCCCTCGGGATTCACCGTACTGGGCGACTCCGCGTAGACCTGGCGGAAGATGCTCTCCCGGTCCCAGAGGTTGGCCAGCCCGGGGATGCCCCCCAGGTGGGCGCACGCGCCGAAGGCAATGAGCAGCTGCGATTTCTGCCGCAGCAGCAGCGCCATCTCCGCCTGCTCGGTCGTCCGGATGGCCCCGTTGACGAACGACGCCAGCAGCGCCCCGTCGTCCATCGCCTCCACATCATGCCGCTTGAAGTCCAGCGCCACCGGCCAGAAAGCGATGTCCACGGCGCCGACGACGTCCAAGATGGCCTCCGCCAGATCGACCACGGCTTCCTCACAGCCACCACAGGAGGCGCACCAGTAGAAGGCCACTTTCGGTTTGACCGCTGCGGGTGCGGCGGTGTCCGCCATCAGGCTGCGACCTCCTCTCTCAGGTGCGGCACCGGAACGTCTTCGGGCGCCACCACGTGCAGCGGGCCCAGCGCGCGCACCTGTTCCACCATCTCATTGACCACCGTCTTCACCCGCTCCGCTTCGGAGGCGGAGATCCACTCCAGGCGGAAGCGCGCCGGCTCGATCCCCATGGCCTCCAGCACCCGCCGCAGCAGCGTGGCCCGGCGCAGGGKCTTGTAGTTCCCCTCCTGGTAATGGCAGTCGCCGGGATGGCACCCGCCGATTAGGACACCGTCCGCCCCCTGGGCGAAGGCCTCCAGGACGAACTGCGGGTCCACCCGGCCCGAGCACATCGTGCGGATGACGCGGGCGTTGGGCGCGTACTTCAGCCGGGACGTCCCCGCCAGGTCGGCGGCGATGTAGGTGCACCAGTTGCAGAAGAACGCGACGATCTTCGGCTCGAACGTCTCCTCAGGCATGGGCCAACACCCCCTTGATCTCTTCGAAGATCGCCTCGTCCTCGAAGAAGTTCTGCGTGATGGACCCGGAGGGGCAGGCGGCGACACAGACCCCGCACCCCTTGCAGAGCACCTCGTTGATCGCGGCCTTCTTCGTCTCGGCGACGAAGGCAATGGCGTTGTACGGACAGAGCGGGATGCAGGTCTTGCAGCCGGAGCAGTCCTCCTCGACCACGAAGGCCGTATACGGTTCCAGTTCCACCGAACCGGCGTCAATCAGCGCCAGGGCTTCCGCCGCCGCCGCTCCCGCCTGCGCGACGCTGTCGGGGATGTCCTTGGGCCCCTGGCAGGCCCCCGCCAGGAAGACGCCGTCGGTAAAGGTGTTTACCGGCGCCAGCTTGGGGTGCCGTTCCAGGAACCACCCCTCCGTGGAGCAGGTGATGTTGAACAGCCGGCGGACGTCCTGCGTGTCCGGCCGCGGCTCCAGTCCCACGGCCAGCACCACCATGTCCACCGGGATCTTGCGCACCTTGCCCAGGAGGGTGTCTTCCGCCTGCACGATCAGGCGGCCGCGGTCGTCGCCCGCCGGATAGATGTCGGCCACTTTCCCGCGGATGAAGTGGGTGCCTTCCTCCTGGACGCGGTTGTAGAACTCCTCGAACCCCTTGCCCGGCGTGCGGATGTCGATGTAGAAGTTGTAGACCTCCGCGTCGGTCTTCTCCTTGATCAGATGCGCCAGCTTCAGCGAGTACATGCAGCAGACCCGCGAGCACCAGCGGTTGGTGTTCTCGTCCCGGCTGCCCACACAGTGGACGATGGCCACGGACTCCGGCCGGCGACCGTCGCGCAGGACGACCTCCCCGCTGGTAGGGCCGGCGGCATTGACCAGCCGCTCCACCTCCAGCGCCGTGTAGACCTGCGGGTAGGTCCGATAGCCGTAATAGGGGATGCGCTGGGCGTCGAAGACCTTGAACCCGGTGGCCAGCACGATCGTCCCGACGTGGATGGTCTCCACGCGCTCCTGCTGCGTGAAGTCGATGGCCTTCCGGTCGCCGCAGACCTCGACGCAGGTCTTCTTGCACTTGCCGCTCTTGAACTCGATGCAGGTCTCGGGGTCGATGACCACCAGCTGGGGCACGGCCTGCGGGAAGGGCATGTAGATGGGCTTGCGCTTCGAAAGTCCCAGGTTGAACTCGTCGCGCGTCTTCCCTTCCTTATATACGCAGGCCTCAATGCACTCGCGGCAGCCCACGCAGAGGTCCTCGACGATGTAGCGCGGCTTGCGCCGCACCGTCACCTCGTAGTTCCCCACGTAGCCGCCGACCTGCGCGACCTCCGAGTAGGTCCACAGTGTGATGTTGGGGTGGGCCCGCACCTGGGTCATCTTCGGCGTGAGGATGCACGCCGCGCAGTCCAGCGTGGGGAAGGTCTTGTCGAACTGGGCCATGTGCCCGCCGATGGTCGGCTCCCGCTCCACCAGGTAGACGTGCTTGCCGGCGTTGGCCAGCGTCAGGGCGGCATGGATCCCGGCGATGCCGCCGCCGACCACCAGCGCGTCGGGGTTGATCGGCACCCGCCGCCGCTCCAGGGGCCGGTGCAGGGCGACCCGGCGGACGGCCGCGCGGATGAGATCTTTGGCCTTGGCCGTCGCCGCCTGCCGGTCGGCGTGCACCCAGGAGTCGTGCTCGCGGATGTTCACCATCTGCACCTGGAAGGGGTTCAGCCCGCCCTTCGCCGCCGCGTTGCGGAACGTCTGCTCGTGCAGCAGCGGCGAGCAGGAGGCGACGACCACCCGGTGCAGATCGTGCTCCGCAATATCCCGGATGATGAGCTCCTGGCCCGGATCGGAGCACATGTACTTGTAGTCCCGCGCCACCACCACGCCCGGCAGCGTGGCCGCATGCTCCGAGAGGGCGCGCACGTCCACGATTCCGGCAATGTTGGTGCCGCAATGGCAGATGTAGACGCCGACCCGTGGCCTGCCGTTTGGGCTGCCACTTATCTGGGGCATTCGCATCATCCCTCCGCCGGAGCGGTGGCCTCGTCGACCAGCTCCATCACGTCCCTGATGACCAGCTTCCCTTCTAGTCCGGTCGTCTTCAGCGCGTCCTGGAACATCACGTAGTCTTTCGGGCAGGCTACCACGAGCGTGTCCACGCCCAGCGCGGCCGCTTCCCGCACGCGGCTCTCCGCGGGCCGTTCCTTGATCCCCGGGGTCTCCTCCATCCAGATGCGGCCGCCGCCGGCGCCGCAGCAGTAGCTATGCCGACGGCTTCGGGGCATCTCCCGCAGAGTGATCCCCAGCGCCTCCAGCACTCGACGGGGAGAGTCGTAGACGCCGTTGTAGCGTCCCAGGAAGCACGGGTCGTGGTACGTGGCGCGCACACTCAGTCTCTTCCTGATGGGAAGCCGCCCTGTCTGCAGCAAGGTATCCAACAGTTCGGTGCAGTGGAGGACCCTGGCGCTGCCGTCCGGGGCACCGTCGCCCCAGACCCCGTATTCGTTCTTCAGCACATGGTAGGTGTGGGGGTCTGTCGTCACCACCTGCCGGAACTGCGCTTTACCCAGCGCCTGCACGTTCTTCTCCATCAGAGCCTCAAACAGTCCTTCCTCCCCCACCCGCCGGACATCGTTGCCGGCGTTTCGCTCCGCCTCGTAGAGGATGCCTACGTCCAGCCCGGCGGCGCGAAAAACCCTGGCGGTGGCACGAGTAATCGCCTGGACGCGCGGGTCGAACGCGGCATAGTCGCCTGCAAACCAGAGAAATTCGACCGGCTGCCGCCGCGCGTCAGGGATTTCGAAGCCCAGCCCCTGAGTCCACCTGCCGCGGGCGCGCTCCGACTGCCCGAAGGAGTTGCCGTAGCGCGTCAGGTTCATCAGCGCGTCCTGCAGCCGGCCATCCATGGCTCCCTGATTCACCAGGTATCGCCGCATCTCCACGATGATGCCAGGATGTCTGACGAAAACCGGACAGACTTCTGCACAGGCGGCGCAGGCTGTGCATGACCAGAGCTCCGGCGCGGTGACCAACACGCCATGGAGGTGGAGCGCAACGTCCTGGGGCATATCTGGATTCAGTCGCCGTGCCGCTGGAAGACGAAGTAATTGGGCATCTAGTTTCATAATCAAAGCCTTGGGATTTAACGGGAGGCCGCTGGCATAGGCGGGGCATGCCTCCTGGCACCTCCCACACCAGGTGCATGCCTCCAGTTCCAGGAGTTGCTTCCAGGAGAAATCCGTGATCTTTTCCGCGCCGGACTCCACGCCTTTCTTCAGGGCCCCCGGTGAGGAGAAGTCTCGCAGGAAGATGTTCAGGGGCGCCGTGACAAAATGAAACGCCTTGGTAAATGGGATGCTGGCGATGAAGAGAAAGGCCAGGAGACCGTGGGCAGACCAAAGCCCGAAATGCACAGCCGACAGGGCAGCGGGGGAGAGGGGCTGGTAGAAACTGGCCAGCCAGGCGCCTACCGGCGACCAGCCGCTCCACGGCGGGTCTAAGGCAGCGATCCGCACCCCCTCGATCAGGAAGCCGCTGATGACGATCACCAGCAGCATCCCCAGCAGGTAGGCGTCGTCCCAGACGAAGGTGGGAAGCGTTTCGGATTTCAGCCGCGGGGCTCGAAGGATGTATCGCCGATACAGGGCCAGCGCCAACCCGACCAGGACGAAGATGCCGAAGATGTCCAGGAGCAGTTCGTATCCCAGGTAGAAGTTTCCCTGCAGGAAGCGGAAGCCCAGCAGGGGGCGGGTGACATCCCAGTCCACTGTGGCCAGGATGGTGCCGAAGAAAAGCACAACCATGCCCCAGAAAACCGAGAGGTGCATGACGCCGGAGAACCGGTCGGTGGCCACCCGCACCTGGGCAAGCGCGTATAGAATGAAAGCCCAGACCCGTCCCTTCAGCGTCCCCGTCAGGACTTCAGGCCTCCCCAGTCTCCACCGGCGCACTCGACGGTAGACGCCGTAGACGAAGACGAGCATCGCCACAACACCCAAGACATACTGCGAGAGCTCTGCCCACTTGGGGATGTTCCAGAAGGTCTCCCGCAGCGGGGTCATGTCATGCCGCCTGCTTTCCCTGCTTCACCCGTGTGGTCATGGCAGGAACGATCTCCAACAGGTCACCGACGACGCCGTAGTGGGCGATGTCGAAGATGGGCGCCCGGGGATCGGTGTTGATCGCGACGATCAGCGCGGCTTCTTTCATCCCTTGCGCGTGCTCCGGGGCGCCGCTGATGCCCAGTGCCAGATAGAGCTGCGGCTTGACGATCATCCCGGATGTCCCGACTTGCCGCGACGGAGGCAACCAGCGCTGGTCGATCACCGGGCGAGATCCGCAGACGGCGCCGCCCAGCGCTGCCGCCAGTTCTTCCGCCAGAGCCACGTTCTCCGGCCGCTGGATTCCGCGCCCCACCGCGACCAGGACGTTCTCCCTCGTGATGTCGACATCGCCCGCTTCAAGTTCGGTGTAGCCGCGGAACCGCAGCGGGAATTCCGTCGGCAGATCAACGGAGAGCGCCCTCACGGCGGGCGCCCGCTCCACCCGTCCCTGTTCCGGCGGCCGCACCCCGGGGAGAATCCCGAAAACGGCGGGGGCACTCTGCGGGGTCACGGAGGCTTCGACCTTGCCCCCGTAGAGGATGCAGCGGGCCACAGGTCGGCCGTCAGTCACCTGCACGTCCCGGCAGGAATTGAGGAAGGGTACCGCCAGGCGCGCGGCCAGCAGCGGCCCCAGCTCCATCGTCACGTTGGTCTGCGGGATCAGCAGCGCCTGCGGCTGTCGCTGCGGGATGATCTGGGCCAGAGCCAGCGCGTAGACCTCCGGCACCGGTTCGGCCAGCGCCGAATGTTCGACCATCAGCGCACCGTCAGCCGCGCCCAGCGAAAAAATCGATTCCCCGGCGCCGGGCCCCAACACGACCGCCTGCAGGCTCCCGGCAAGGGCTTCCGCGACTTCCCGGCCGAGCGCCAGCACCTCATAGGTGATGTCAGAGATCCGGCCGCGCCACTGCTCCACCAACACCCAGATCTCACCGGCCATACGCCTCACCGCCTACAGGAGGCCGCGTGCCGCCAGAACATCGCAAAGCTGCGCCGCGACCTCCTCCGGTGCGCCGTCCAGCATGACGGCGCGTCCTGTCGCCTCGGGTTTCATCAACTGGAGAATCTCCACGCGCATCACCGCGGATTCTCCCGACGCTGGTACCGATTCCAGCCGCTGCGACTTCATCGCTGCGCGCACCTTCGCCACCGGGACATAGCGCGGTGGCTTCTCCGCAGACTGCACGCCCAGCACCACCGGCAGCGAAACCTCAAAGGTCCCCGTCACCCCGCCGACATACTCCCGCACTACCACGGCGCTGCGGGCGCCCGGATCCACCTCTACGCGGCAGGTGATGCCGACGTATGGCAGTTCCAGCAGCCGCGCCAGGATGGGGCCCGCCTGGCCGTCCAGGTCGTCGATGGCCTGAACTCCGGTCAGGATGAGATCCGCCGGCAGCAGCCCCGGCCCGGCAGCCAGCGTCCGGGCAGCCAGTCCGGCGGCGGTCCAGGTGCTCGGACCCGGTTCCATCCCCGTGATCTTCACTGCCCGGTCCGCTCCCTTCGCCAGCGCCGTGAACAGCACGTCGTCCACTTCGGGGACATCGAGGGCGATAACGGTGAGCGTTCCGCCGTATCGTTCCTTGAGCAGGAGTCCCTGCTCCAGGGCGTGCTCATCGCGCTCACTCAGGATCAGCCGGACGGAGGCGGGATCCAGGGACCGGCCATCGGGGGCGATCTCCAGTTCCTCCACAGTGTCCGGGACCAGCTTCACCAGCACGAGGATGTTGAGCATCCGGCCCGCCTCCTCTCTCCCACCCTCATCCCCCGACCCGCGCCAGCACCGGAGCGGGAGAGATCAGCTCCTTGCCGATCCCCAATCGCTGCGACGGAATCCCCAGCGCCAGCCCCAAGAGCTGCGTGAAGTAGAGAACCGGCAGGCCGAAGTTGGTGCCGAAGGTGCGGTTGACATGGCGCTGGTAGCACTCCAGATTGACCTGGCAGAGCGGGCAGACAGTGGCAATCACCTCGGCCTCGTGATCAATGGCATCCTGCAGCAGGGCGTACGCCATGCTGAGGGCGGCCTGGCGGTGGGTGACGATCAGGGACCCGCCGCAGCACCGGTCGCGCAAGGGGAAGTCGACCGGGGACGCCCCGATCGTCGTCAGGAGATCCTCAAAGAAGCGGGGCTGCTCATCGTCCTCGCGCCCCTTGCGCGGCCGCAGGATCTGGCAGCCGTAGTAGGGTGCCACGCGCAGGCCGCGCAGGGGATGGGTGACGCGCTTCTTGATCTCCGGCAGGCCCACGTCCTGCACCAGCACCTCGATCAGATGCCTGACCTGCACGGTGCCTCGAAACTGCAGCCCGTCCTCCGCGAGGGCGGTGTTCACGTGCTCCGCCAGGTCGGGATCCTCCCGGAGATGAGCACGCGTGAAGTACATGTTCTTGTAGCAGCCGCTGCAGGGCGTGACCAGGTCCAGCCCCTCCTGCTCCGCCATCGCCAGGTTGCGGGCGCAGAGGGTCGCGGCCAGCAGTTCGTCGATGTGGAAATACGCCGTCGCCCCGCAACAGTTCCAGTCCTCCAGTTCACGCAGTTCGACGCCCAGCGCCCGCGCCGTCTCCGCCGCGGAGAGGCGATAGGAGGCGGCCATCCGTTCCAGGGAGCACCCAGGAAAGTAGCTGTAGGCCTTCATGCGCGTCCTCCCACCGGCAGAATCTGCCAGATCACCCGGCGCAGGCTCTCCGCGCGTTTGATCCGGTGCGGCAGCAGGGGGAGCCGCCCCTTGCGCAACAGTCCCAGCGCCGTGCGGATCTCGTCCAGCAGGCCGCGGAACCCGTGCCGCAGCACGTAGGGCGCGGCCAGGCCGGGCTCATAGGACCGGCCGTATTTGGTGATGAGGCGGACAAAACGGCGCGAGAAGTCCGCCCCCAGGGGGACCGTCCGGTAGTGGTTGCGCCACAGGGAATAGCGCTTCAGCCCGTACATCATCGCGGCCACGTCGATCCCCTGGGGGCACTTCACGCTGCAGGCGTAGCAGGAGGCGCAGGCCCAGTAGGTATTGCTGGCCAGGACCGCCTTCTTCTGGCCGGCGCGGATCATGGCGATAATCGCCCGCGGCGAGTGCTGCATGAACGCCACGGCCGGGCACGTCCCGGAGCAGATGCCGCACTGAATGCAGGCCTGCACCGGGTTGCTGTCCATGGCATAGAAGAGGTTGGCAATCTCTTGTTCAAACGTGAGCGTCCGGGCCATCGTCCACTCCTACCCCGCCACCCGGCGCCGGGCGGCCGCGTCCAGCAGAGCCTTCACCCGGTCCAGGAGCAGCTGCGGGTCGACCGGCTTCTCCATCAGCTCGTCGACGGCGAGGATGTGCGGATGCACCGCCTGTCCCGGGAAGAGGAAGGCGATCTGCTCCCGCAGGCCGGTGATGATGAGCGTGGGGATCTGGCTGAGCTGCGGATCCTTCCGCATCTTGCGCGCCAGCATGACCCCCTCCGCACCCCGGCCCATCAGGATGTCCAGCAGCAGCAGGTCGGGGGGCCGGCGCTTCAGCGCCTCGAAGCCGGCCTTGGGATTGTAGACGGCGTCGACCTGGTAGCCCGCCGCTTCCAGGACGCCTCGGATCCCGTCCACGAAATCGGGATCGTCGTCGATGATCAGCACTCTGGCTTTCTCACTCATACCGCACCCCCCAACGGTGCCACTGGTCGGTTCTGCGCCTCCGGTCGATCACGCGCCGCCTCCGCCGCCCGGCGCACCGGCAGGGTGATGACGAAGGTACTGCCCTTCCCCGGCATGCTCTCCGCCGTGATTGTCCCGCCGTGCGCCTCGACGATCCGGCGGGTGACGGCCAGCCCGAGCCCGGCTCCCGCCTCACCGGTGACCCCGGCCCGCCCCCGGTAGAAGTCGCCGAAGATGTAGGGCAGTTCGTCTGGGGCGATCCCCACGCCGGCGTCCGTCACGGCGATGAGTATGCGTTCGTCGTCCACCCGCGCGCTCACGCCGACCTTGCCGCCCGCGTAGGAGTACTTGACGGCATTGCTCAGGACGTTGGTCAGCGCCTCGCCCAGCGTGCCTTCGTCCCCGTGCACCGCGGGGAGGGACGGCGGCAGCGCCTGTGTGATCTCGATGTCCTTGCGCGCCGCGTACGGCTGCACGGTCTCGACGGCCTTGGCGATCACGCCGGCCACGTCCGTCGGCAGGAACCGCTCCCGGATCTTCCCCAGATCGGCGGAGATCGCCCGCAACCAGGTATCGATCATCTTCAGGAGGTCGTCGAGGCGGGACCGCAGGCGCGCCAGCCGTTCCTTCTGCGCGTCCGTCAGCCTGTCCGCGAGTTCCACCGTCAGCAGGAGGAGGTTCTGCTGCACCGCGGCCAGCGGCGCCTTCAGTTCGTGGGCGACGATGGCGGCGAAGTTCTCGCGCAGCATCTCCTGCTCCCGCCGTAGGGCGATGGTCTCCCGCACCAGCCGCCGCTTCTCCAGCGCCCGCCGGGTGATCAGCCGAAACTCCTCCGGGGTGAAGGGCTTGGGGACGAAGTCGTAGGCGCCTTTCTGCATCGCCTCCACGGCCGAGGCGAGCGTGGCGTAGCCGGTGATGACGATGGGCACGATGGACGGATCACGGGTGCGGAGGCGCTCCAGAACCTCAAAACCGGAGAGGCCGGGCATCTTCAGGTCGACGAAGACCACGTCCGGTCCGAACTCCTCTGCGAGCGACAGCCCTTGCGCCCCGTCGGGGGCCGTCGCCACGGTGTAGTTATCGCCCTCGAGGATCTCGCGGCAGACGTCCAGCACGATCTCCTCGTCGTCGATGATCAAGACCCGGGCGCCCGCGCTCATCGCCTACGCGCCCTCCGCCGGCTCGACCGGCAGCGTGATGGTGAAGGTCGTGCCCTTCCCCACCTCGCTCTGCACGGTGATCGTGCCCTTGTGTTCCTTGACGATGCCGTAGCTGATGGCCAGCCCCAGCCCCACGCCGTGTCCCGACGGCTTCGTGGTGAAGAAGGGATCGAAGATCCGCTCCAGGTCCTCCGGCCGGATGCCGTGGCCGGTGTCGCTGATCGCGATCTCGATGCGCCTTTGCGCGGGGTCGAAGCGGGTGCTCAGAATCAGCGTGCCCACCCCCGCCATCGCCTCCGCGGCGTTGACGACCATGTTCATGAAGACCTGCTGCATCTGCGAGGGGTCGACGACCGCGGCGGGGAGGTCGGGCTGGAGGTTCCGGATGACCCGGATGTTGTGGAACATCGCCTGGTTTTCTACCAGGGCGACGCATTCCTGAAGGATGACGTTCACGTTGGCCGGGCGCACGTGCGGCGGACGCGGCCGGGCAAAGTCCAGGAGCCCCCGGATGATCTCCCGGCTGCGGTCGGCCTGCGCGGCGATCTTCTGCAGGGAAGGCCGCAGGGGGCTGTCCGGCGGCACCTTCTCCAGGAGCATGTGGGCGTAGGCGATGATGCCCTGGAGCGGGTTGTTCAGTTCGTGGGCCACGCCGGCGGCCAGCTGACCGGTGATCGCCAGCCGCTCGGACTCCCGGATCCTGCTCTGGGCAAATTCCCGCAGTTGCTCGTCCCGCTGCTGCAGGGAGGCGGCCATGGCGTTGAAGGCGTCTGCGAGGTCCTCCAGTTCATCGTCAGTTTTTGCCGTGACCCGCACATCCAGCCTGCCGTGCGCCATCTCCCGCGCGGCGGAAGCCAGCCGGGAGAGGGTGGGCGAGACCCGGCGGAAGATGTAGTAGGAGAGCGCCATGGAGAGCAGCCCGCCGGCCAGGGCGATGGCCAGGAAGGCGCCGATGGTCCGCCGGCGGATGTCCACGTACTTTTGCTCCAGCACCCCCACGTACAGGATGCCGATCGTCTGGCTGTTAATGTTGCGGATGGGCTCGTAGGCCGTGATGTACCAGTTGTTCACCACGAAGGCGCGGGCGGTCCAGCGCTGCCCCTCGCCGACCACGCGGCGGTAGACATCCGCGGCGACGCGCGTGCCGACCGCCCGACTGCCGTCGGCGTTCGGGACGTTGGTGGCGATCCGGAGGTCGTCCAGAAAGATGGTGGCGGTCCCCACATCCCTGCCGCCGTACCGCAGCCCCTGGAAGACCGTCTCCTTGACCTTATCCACGATCTCGTAGTTCCGGTTCTGCAGCACCCCGCCGTAGAGAAAGCCGATCAGGCCGCTACGGTAATCCAGGATGGGGGCAACCGCCTCGAGGACCATCCCGGACGTCTCCTCCGTCTCTCTCCGGGGCCGCGCCTTGGGCGTGGGGATAAATCGGAAGTACGCCCGATCCGCGAGGACAGCCGATTCCTGCCGCAAGTCGCCCGCCGCCATAACGGACACCGCGGCGATTGGGACCTTCCGGGTGCGTGCCGCGGCGATGAGCGGGTCGTGGTTGCGGTAGTCGCCGACCACCCCCGGGTTGCTGGTGCGCAGGAGGACCCTCCCGGAGGCGTCGGTCGCCGTGAGGAAGTCCAGGCCTTCGCTCCTGGCGACGCGGGCCAGCTCCGCGGCGACCTCCTCAACCTTCCCGCTCTGCAGCGCGTCCTTCAGGGCGAACCGGTCGGCAGTCAGGCGGACGACATCGTGCACGTCGTCCAGCCGGCCGGAGAGGACCTCGCGCGCCGTGTTCAGCGCGTTGCTCACCGAGCTCTGCGCCTCGGAGAGGATCAGCCGCCCAACCAACTGTGTCCCCACCACGACGAAGACAACGACGGCGACCGCGATGATCAGCAGGTAGCTGAGGATCAACTTGGCCGCGATGGGCAGGCGCCCCCGGCGCGCCGCGACCACGTCCAGCATGCGCCTCCACGCGGCGGGCGTGGGGAGTCGTGCGCGCATCCCGTGTTCGGAATGGCTGACCGCGCTCATGTCCCTACGGCCCCATGGCTTCCGCTAGGAGCTCCACAACGTCTCGCACGACCATCCGCTTCTCTTCTCCCAGGACCTTCAGCGCGTCTTCGAAGCGCGCGATCTCATACGGGCAGGAGACGGCCAGCACGTCCGCCCCGGTGGCCAGCGCTTCCTGGACCCGCCGCTCGGCCAGCCGCTCGTATCCCTTGGTCTTGTAGTAGGCGTCGAGCCACATCCCCCCGCCGCCCCCGCCGCAGCAGATGGTGTTCACCCGGTTGTGCACCATCTCCACGAGCCGCACGCCGGGGATCGCCACCAGCAGGTCCCGCGGCTCGTCGTAGTACCCGTTGTGGCGCCCCAGGCAGCAGGAGTCGTGATAGGTCACGGCATAGTCCAGTCGCCTCGACAGCAGTGGGCGCAGCCGCTCCAGCTGCGGGACGAGGAAGGGGACCGTGTGCTCCACGTGGGCGTCAAAGCCCAGGGCCGGGTACTGGTACCGGAAGGCGTCGTACGCGTGCGGGTCCCCGGTGACGACGCGGCCGAACCGGTACTTGCGAAAGATCGCGATGTTGTAGTCGGTCAGCGTCCCGAAGAGCCCCGCCTCGCCCACCAGCCGCGAGCATTCGCCGGCGCACTTCTCCTCATTGGCCAGGATGGCGAAGTCAATCCCCAGCGCGGTGAAGAGGCGGGCCGTCGCCCGGCTGACCTCCTGTCCGCGCGGCGTGTAGGAGGGATAGCATTCGACGAACCAGAGAACGTCGACCGGCTGCGGGGCGTCTGCCAGGCTGCGGATGGGCACGCCCGCGCCCTTCACCCACTCGGCGCGCTTGCGCGGTGCGGCCCCCATCGGGTTGCCGTAGCGCAGCGTGTTGTCGAGCGCCCGCTTCAACTCCGTCGGGACGTCGGGGAGGCGGAGGAAGACCTCTTCCTTCACCAGGGGCAGCAGGACCTCGGTCAGCCGGATGCCCCGCGGGCACTTGGCCATGCAAGCGTAGCATCCCACGCAGCCGAGCAGGCTCTCGCTGGATAGCGCCTCATCGAGTTCCCCCGCGCGCAGGAGCCCGATGATGCGGCGGGGCGGATAGTCCATCACCTCTCCGTAGGGGCAGGTCCCCGCGCAGACTCCGCACTGAATGCAGGTCAGGATCCTCCTGCCCTGAGGAGTTGCCAGGAGATTCGCCAGAACCGGCTCAGCGTCTGTCCGTTCCGGAATCCCCGCCGCATCGCGCATGGGCCACCCTCTTTGGAGACTCTCCGCCATCCTGGTTCATCCTAGATGTGGCCCCTGATGGTGCCTATCGGGCGGTCAGATGAAACCATTGCCGCGCGTTCCCCGGGAAACCGCGCGACAACTGTATCTTCATCCCCCCTTCGAACTAGCGGCCTGATCCGACCGGACTACCGCGCGTCAAAGTCGCACCCAGATGCGCTGCGGCATCGACGGAGCGCCAGTGGTCGCCTGGCTTCACGCCCGCGATGTGCAGACCCACTTGTGGGACAACTCGGAGGACTTTCGGGCTCTTCTCCCCCGGCCGATTAGGGAGCTTGCTCGATGCCGGCGGCACCCCCCGGGACTACGGTAAAGGCGAGGTGGTCACGATGATGTCCGCCACGTCGCAGTACCGAGGACTGCCGGGACCCACCAGTACGGCCGGCCGGCCGGTCTGTCCGCTGGCCGGGCTCAGCTTCACGCTGGGTCTAATTGCCCTCCGCCTCTGCTGGATGCCGGGCGTGAACTGCGCGCTGGCGCTGGCGGCGGTCGGCGCCGGCGTGCTGGGGTGCTATAGGGTGGCCCGCAGCCGCGGCGGGGTAGGCGGGTTCGACGAAGCCGTCTCCGGCATCGTGCTCGGGGTGATCGTGCTGGGCCTCTCGATGTTCTTCATCTCCGCCTTCGTCGCGGCTTGGCACTAGTGATGGCCACGCGTCTGACGCGGCGGCAGTTCCTGGAGCTGGCGGCGGCCGCCGGCGCGAGCGTCACCGTCCTCTCGGCGGGCCGGCCGGCGCTGGCGACGACCAGCGCCTCCGGGCACGCCGTCCTCATTGACGTCGCCCGCTGCATCGGCTGCCGCAGCTGTGAGGCCGCGTGCAAGGCGTATCACAAGTTCCCGGCGGGAGAGGCGGCCGACCTCAGCCCGACCGCCTGGACCTACGTGCGCACGCAGAACCTGCGCACGCCGCGGCCGCACCTGAACCTCGGCGCGGATGGGGCCGCCCGGCGCACCATCAAGACACAGTGCATGCACTGCGCCTCCCCCGCCTGCGCCTCGGCCTGCCCGGTCGGCGCACTGCGCAAGACCCCGGAGGGACCGGTGACCTACGACGCCGGGCGGTGCATCGGCTGCCGCTACTGCATGGTCGCCTGCCCCTTCCAGATGCCGCGCTTCGAGTGGCGCAAACCGCTCCCCGTGATCACGAAGTGCAACATGTGCGCCGAGCGGCTGCGCCGCGGCGACGGACCGGCGTGTGTGGCCGCCTGCCCGATGCAGGCGCTGCAGTTCGGGACGCGCCCGGCGATGCTGGCGGAGGCGGCGCGGCGGATTGCCGGCGACCGCCGGTACGTCCCGGCCATCTATGGCGCGGAGGAGGTCGGCGGGACCTCGTTCCTGTACGTGTCCGACGTGCCCTTTGAGGAACTGGGCTTCCCCGTGGCTTCTCGCGAACCGCTGCCGGCCTTCACCTGGCGGGTGCTGGGGAAGCTGCCGGGAGTCGTCGTCACCCTGGGCGCGATGCTCACCGCGTTTGAGGCCATCGCCCGCCGCCGCAACGAACAACTCGCCAGGGAGAAGGAGCAGACCCGATGACGCGCCGGCGGATCTCTCCCGGACGGATCCTGCTCTGGGGCATGCTGCTCGGCGCCGCCGTCATCGGGGTGGTGCGCTTCGCCCTCGGCCTGGGCTCGGTAACCAACCTCTCCGACCGCTTCCCCTGGGGGTTGTGGATCGGCTTCGACGTGATGACCGGGGTCGCGCTGGCGGCCGGGGGGTTCACCGTGGCCGCCGCCGTCTACGTGGGGCACCTGGAGCGGTACCGGCCGCTGCTCCGGCCGGCCATCGTCACCGGGTTCGTCGGCTACGTGCTGGTGATCGCCAACCTCCTGCTCGACCTGGGCCGCCCCTACCGCATCTGGCACCCCCTGGTCATGTGGAACCCGCACTCGGTGATGTTCGAGGTCGCCTGGTGCGTCATGCTCTACACGCTGGTGCTGGCCCTGGAGTTCGGACAGATCGTATTGGAGCGGCTGGGGCGGACGGCCCTGCTGCGCATCACGCACCTGGCCCTGCCGCCGCTCGTCGTGGCGGGGGTGATCCTCTCCACGCTGCACCAGTCCTCCCTGGGGACTCTCTTCCTGATCGTGCCGGGCAAGTTGCATCCGCTCTGGTACACGCCGTTCTTACCCATCCTCTTCTTTATCTCAGCGGTCGCTGTGGGGCTGGCGATGGTGGTGGTGGAATCCTACCTGAGCGCGCGGGCCTTCCGCCGCGCCCTGGAACTACCCCTGCTGATGGATCTGGGACGCGTCACCTTCGTCGTGCTGTCCATCTACCTGGGAATCAAGGTGATCGACTTGGTGGTCCGCGGTGCGTGGGCCTACGCCCTCACCCCGTCCCTGGAGGGCATCTTCTTTAGCCTGGAGGTCGTGCTCGGAATTCTGATCCCCATGGCGCTGCTCTCCGTGAACGGGGGCCGCTCCGCGCGCGGCCTGGTCATTGCCGCGGGGCTCGTGGTCTTCGGCGTTGTGCTCAACCGGCTGAACGTGTCGATCATCGGGATGCTGGCGGGCAGCCATACCCGCTACGTCCCGTCCTGGATGGAGATTCAGGTCACGCTGGCCAGCATCGCCGCGGGCATCCTGGCCTACAGCTGGATCGCCGGGCACCTGCCGGTCTTCCCGGAGCGCAAGACCGGCGGGACTGCGCGGGCATATCCCCTGCGCTAAGCGACTTCTCTGCGGCGAGAACCCGAGGGGGAACTCCCGGAATCAGCGGAGGGCCAGCAGCCGCATGGTCACCCCCCCGAGCAGCACGGCCAGCGCGACGGTCCCCAGGGAGATCACCGCCGCGCGCTGCCGGCCGAGCGTGCGGCTGAGCACGGCGATCGTGGCGATGCAGGGGATGTAGATCGTGTTCACCAGGGCGTACGTGAACAGTTGGTCCTTGCTCATGAAGGAGAGCAGGTTCTCGGCGCCGCGGCCGAACTCCACGATGGCCAGCGCCACGAGCAACTGCAGGGCGAGTTCCTTGCGCAGGACGGCGAAGACGAGCGTCAGGCCCGCCACGGCCGGCAATCCGAGCCAGCCTTCCACGATCGGCGCCAGAGGCCGTGTGGCCAGGCGGATCAGCCCCGTCTCGTAGAGTGCGCCGAGGACCACGCTCCCCGCCAGCACGATCGGCACCGCCACGAAGATGAAGTCGCGCACGCGGACCCAGGTCTTGCGGACGACGGTGCGGAAGGCAGGGATGCGGAAGGGGAAGACTTCGACCAGCAGATCCGGCGTGCCGCCGGGAATCAGCCGGTTCAACCCCCAGCCCGCGCCGAGCACGACCGCGGTGACGATCCCGTAGAGCGCGAGGGCCCACGACCACCCCAGGTAGTAGGCGACGGCGCCGAAGATCACGGCGGTCCGCGCGCTGCAGGGCACCAGGGTAATCAGGGTGCCGGCGATGAGCCGTTCCCGTTCGGTACGCAGCGTGCGCAGCCCGATGATCGCCGGCACGTTGCACCCGGCGCCGGCGACCAGCGGAATCGCCGCCCGCCCAGAAAGCCCCAGGCCGCGCATCACCCGGTCGAGCAGCACCGTGGCCGCGTTGAGATATCCCGTGTCTTCCAATACGCCGAGGACGGCGTAGAAGGTGAGCACGTACGGGATGCCCACCGAGAGCACGGCGTTGAGACCGGCATCGAGCCCCCACAGCAACGTGCGCACGACGACGCCTTCGCCGAAGACGGTCAGCAGTAGCACGCGGATGAGCGGCGACGCGTAGGTAGCCCACGCTCCGTCCACCAGTGCGGCCAGCGCGCCACCGCCCCAGAACAGGCCGGCGAAGATGGCGGCCAGGACGACGAGGAGGAGCGGGATCCCCGTGGCCGGACGGACGGCCACCCGCCAGGCCGCGCGGCCGCGGAACTCGCCCGGCGACACCATAACCTTCGCCGCGATGCGGTCCGCGAGGGCGTGGCGTTCGCGCGCCACGGCCATCGAGGCGGGCTCCCCGTACGCCGCCGCCACCCGATCGGCGGCCGCCGCCGCGCGCTCTGTCCACGCGGACTTCGACGCGGGCTCCGCGCCAGCCAGGATCCCCGCATCTGCGGCTCCCTCCAGCACCAGCAGTGCGGCACCGCGGGCCGGCAGCGGCATCTGCCCGTCCAGCTGTCCGGCCAGCCGCGCGACCTCCCCTTCCAACCGCGGTCCGTAGCGGTGTCGGATCACGGGCGGACGGCCGCTCGCGCGCAGCGCCTCGGCCAGAACCTCCCGGAGCCCGTGACCCCGGGTGGCGACGGTGGGGATCACCGGGACCCCGAGCAGGTCTTGCAGGTGCTGGGCATCGATCCGGATCCCGGCATGCTCTGCGGCATCGGCGAGGTTGAGGGCGACGACGACCCGGAAGCCGAGATCAATCAACTGCAGGACCAGGAAGAGGTTCCGCGCCAGGTTCGTCGCGTCCAGGATGGCCACCACGACATCGGGCGGATTCTCCAGCAGGGCCTCCCGGGCGGCGCATTGATCACCGGAGGAGCAGGTCAGGCAATAGATCCCCGGCAGGTCGACGAGGGTTAATACGCGCCCGTCCAGGCGGACGACCGCCGCGTTCACCTCGACGGTCGCACCCGGGTAGTTGGTGGTCAGCACCTCCAGACCGGTGAGGCGGTTGAAGATGGTCGACTTGCCGACGTTGGGGTTACCGGCCAGAGCGACGGTGAGGCCGTCTCGCCGGGCGGCGGACGGAGTCCGGTGGCAGGCCAGAGTGCTCACGGTTTTCCGTGTACAGCGATCCGGCCGGCCAGCCGCCGACCCAGCGCATACACACCGCCGGCCGTCTGGACAAGCAACGGCCCATGGAGGGGGATGACCTCCACCACCTCCACCGGTTCCCCCGGCAGGATACGCAGGGCGGCGAGTTCCGCGGCCGTCCCTGGATCGTCTAGGGGGATTCGGGCGATAACCGCGCGGGTCCCCACTGGAAGGTCCGCGAGACTGCGCAGCGCGCCCTCGCCGTTCAGACCGGCCTTCCCCACCGGCTGGGGCATTGTTGAGCGGATTCCTCCTGAATCTCAGTGTCGGGCTGGGGTGCCGGGGCGGCAATCAGGCCGCTGGTGTATTCTGCCTGGCGGAACGCGTCCCCGGGGGGCTTATTCGAGCGTCTTGGTGGAGAGCGACGCCGTCGTCGCCAGGCGGACCTGCCCGGCCAGAAAGTGGGCCACCGCCCCGATCCCGTAGGGCCAGGCGTAGACGAACGCGGTCTGGGGATGGCGCTCCCCGGCGCGCCGGATGGCGGCAGGGATGTCGATCTCCGAGTGCTCCCCGCCGCGGGTGACCATCGGGGTGACGACGACGACACGGTCCGCGGACGTCGCCGCGGCCCGGTCCAGCGCCTCATCGAGGCTGGGGGCGCAGAACTCGTTGAACCCCACGATAACCGGCAACCCCGTCAGCCGCTCCAGGTGCGCGGCCAGGTCCAGCGAGCCGGCATTGAAAGGATCGTTCTGTGGCGTGCGCGGCCAGGCCCGGACCCGGGCGTCCAGTGCGGCGAAACGCCCTTCCAGCGCCGCCCGCTCGGGGCCGGCAACGTGCTCCAGGCGCATGTGCAGCATGAACAGTTCGCCGATCTCCTGCGGCGGGAAGTCGGTGGGCGGCGCCCCGTGCATGGCCAGGACGATGACGTCACTCATGGTCACACCCCCAGGCAGGAAAACCGGCGATTCTTGACAGATTTCCGCCTACATTACAGTGTCCATTCCAGGATGACGCGGAGCAATCGGACTGACGCAGTATTTCCCGTCCGCCCGATGGCGGCCTCGGGCGTCCGCCCGATGGCACGGCCTCTCAGCGGTCGGCTAGACTGGGTGCTAAAGTGGAGAATCTCTGTCAGCCAGCCCGACGAAAACAGGAGGGATACTACATGCGGATGGCCGTAGCAACACGGGTGGCGGCGATCGTCATCGTGGCGATCACGCTGGTACTTCCTCTGGCGGGTCACGCCCAGGTGCGCCCGGGCTGGCCTCGCACCGTGACCATCGGCTCGGCATCGATCGGGGGAGTCTACTTCGTCGTGGCCGGCGGCTACGCCCGCATCATCGGCGAGAAGATGGGGCTGCCGGCGACGAACCGTGTCACCGGCGGTCCGGTGCAGAACGTGCAGCTCGTGTTCACCAAGGAGATCGAACTCGGCATGACGACGACCGGCCCGCTGTATGAGGCCCTCAACGGGATCGGCGAGTTCAAGGGCAAGAAGATGGACACCGTCCGCGTCGCCTTCCCCATGTACACCTCCTTCGCCCACTGGATGGTCGACGCCGGCTCGCCGATTCGCTCGGTGGCGGACCTCAACGGCAAGGTCGTCAGCTTGGGCCCGCGGGGCGGTTCGGCGGAGTTTGTCGGCGACCGCGTCCTCGAATTGTTCGGCATCAAGGCGCGCCGTGTCGTCTACCTGGGCTTTGCCGACGGCGCCTCGGCGATGCGCGACGGCGTGGTGGACGCGAACTTCGGCGTGATCGGCGTGCCGGTACCCGCCTGGCTCGAGGCCGCGGTCACCCGACCCGTCCGGTTCTTTGGGTTCACTCCGGAACAGGTGACGGCACTCACGGAGCGGATGCCCTACCTGGCCCGCGCGGCGATCCGCCCCGGCGTCTACCGGGGACAGGACATGCCCATCGGCACGTTGCAGATGTGGAACGCCGCCATCGTGCACAAGGACATGCCGGAGGACTTCGTCTACGAACTCGTCAAGACGATCTTCTCCAACCGTGACTTTCTGGAGAGTGTACACCCGTCGGCGGGGGAGACGCTGCCCGTCAACCTCTTCTACATCAAGCTCCCCCTGCATCCGGGCGCGGTCCGGTACTTCCGGGAAGCAGGAACGAAACTGCTGGACCAACATATCCCGCCGGAAATGAGGAAGTGAGACCGGGCCCCCGGAGCACGGGCGCTTGAGCAATTCCACCTCCGGCCTGCCGGTCGACACGAGTCAGCTCGGAGATGCCTCCGAGCTGACCGTGCGCTCGCTGCACGGCCCCTTGCGGGCCCTGGTCCAGGCGGTCGCCGCGGCCATGGCCATCTACCACATCCTGGTCCTCGGCCGTTTCTTCGACATCGTCACCGAGCCGCAGAAGCTCTACGGCATGCACCTGACCTTCGTGGTGGTACTGGCCTTCCTGCTGATCCCCGGGCGGCGGGGATCGACCCGGCCGACGGTGGTGGACTGGCTGCTCATCCTGACGAGCCTCGTCGTCGTCACCTACATGTTCGTGACCTTTGAAGAACTGACCGGCCGCGCCGGGGTCTTCCCGACCCGCAGTGATGTCATTATCGGGTCGCTGCTCGTCATCGTCACGATCGAGGCCTCGCGGCGGGCCACGGGCTGGTCACTGCCGATTCTCTGCGCGCTCTTCGCGTTCTATCCGTTCATCGGGCCCTACCTGCCGGGGCTGCTCGAGCACAAGGGCTTCTCGTTCAACACGGTCATCTCGTTTCTCTTCAGCGACAACGGGATCTACGGCATTCCCATCCAGGTCTCCGCCCGGGACGTCTACCTCTTCATTCTGTTCGGCGCCTTCCTCGAGGCGACCAACATCGGTAAGTACATCGTGCAGGCCGCGCTCAGCGTGGCCGGCGGCCGCCGCGGCGGGCCGGCCAAGGTCTCTATCCTGACGAGCGCGTTGTTCGGGACGGCCAGCGGCTCCTCCGCCGCCAACGTGATGGTGGACGGCGTGATCAACATCCCCCTGATGAAGGCCACGGGCTTCCGGGCCACGGTAGCGGCCGGCGTCGAGGCGATGAACAGCACGGGGGGGCAGATCGTGCCCCCGGTCATGGGCGCGGGTGCCTTCCTAATGGCTGACATCCTGGGGGTCCCGTACGCGACCGTGGCCGTAGCCGCCATCGGGCCGGCGCTGCTCTACTATGTGGCCGCCTACTGGATGATCGACTTCTACTCCGCCTCGCAGAACCTGCGGGGGCTGCCCCGCCGGGACCTGCCGCGCTTTAGCGCGGTCATGCTCCAGCACGGCTACATGTTCGTTCCGCTGGTCGTGCTGCTCTACCTGATCATGGGGACCGGCGCGTCTCCATTCCGCGCCGCTCTCTACGCGCTGGCAACGGCGCTGGTGGTCTCGCTCTTCCGCGCGGACACCCGCCTCACCCTGCGGAAGATCATCAGCGCTATGGAAGAGGGCGGGAAGCGCACGATCGAGATCGGCGTGAGTTGCGCCGCGGCCGGGATCATCGTCGGAATCCTGGCCCTCACCGGTCTGGGCGGCAAGTTCTCCGAACTGGTCATCAACGTGGCCGGCGGCAACCTGCTCCTGGCCCTGGCGGCCACGATGGTGGCGGCGATCGTCCTGGGCACAGGATTACCGACCACCGCCGCCTACGCCATTGGGGCCAGCGTGCTGGCCCCCGCGCTGGTCAAGCTCGGCGCCGCGCCACTGTCTGCCCACATGTTCATCTTCTACTTCTCGGTGATCTCGGCGGTGACGCCGCCGGTGGCCTTCGCCTCGTTTGCCGCCGCCAGCATCGCCAGGGCCCCCATGTGGGAGTCCTCGATTGAGTCCATGCGCCTGGGACTCGCCGGCTACATCGTCCCCTTCATGTTCGTGTACGGGCCGGCCATGTTCGTCGCTCAGGCGCCCTGGACGGAGACGGTCCTGGCGCTGGCCACGGGCTCGATTGGCACGCTGGCCCTGGCCGGGGCGGTGATCGGCTACCTGATCCGCCCGGCCACCTGGGCGGAGCGCGGCGTCCTCCTGGTCGCTTCGCTCCTGCTCATCCGGCCCGGCCTGGTCACCGACGTGGTGGGGCTCGGGCTCCTGCTCGCCGTCGTTGCGCTGCAGCGCGCCCGCCCGGCCCTGCGCCCGGTGGCCACAGATCCCACCGAAGGAGACCGGCGAGTTTAGCTCGAGGAGTTCTGGTCCTCGGAAGGGGACGGCGTCGCGGGTCGTGCAGGTTCGACTTCCGGCGGGGAGACCGCCTCCGGGACAAGATCCCCCGTCTCCATCAGCCGGACGTACTCCTCGGCGTGCTCGTGGCGCAGGCGTTCGACCTCCATCCGACCGGTGAACATCGCGGGATCCATGGGAAAGATGTCGGGCCGGAAGTGCGCATTGTAGAAGTGCCAGATGATCACGGCCACGATCGCCAGGATGGCCTCCCCACCGTGCGCCACCCGCGCCGCGGGAACGAGCACGCCGGGGACAAGGCGGGCGAGGAGCTCGGGGAACCACATGATCAGGCCGGTGGTGGCCATGATCGCCGTCCCCCAGACCACCGCCCAGTACTCGAACTTCTGCCGGTAGTCGTAGCGGCCGAAGGACGGCTTCTCCCGCCGCAGCCCGGCCAGGTAGGCCATGTCCAGGAGCACGTTGCGGAAGTCCGTGAAGCCGAGGCCCATCGCGCCCCGCTCTCGACCCGCCCGCCGAGCCGCGAGGACGGCACCGATGTGATAGAGGGACTGCAGAATCAGCAGGACGGCAAAGGTGCGGTGGATGAGGCGGGTGGTCTCGATCCCGCCCATCAGCCGGATGATCCGCTCCGCCCACCCGGTATAGAAGTACTTCTGCGGCAGGCCGGTGAAGGCCAGTATGTTGAACGAAAGAATCAGGAAGAAGTGCTCGACCCGTTGCGCCAGAGTGAAACGCTGCACCGTCGGCCCGCGGCTCCGTCGGTTCATCCCCGCAGCCCCTTCAGCCGGTCCCCCGCCCAGCGGCCCAGGTCGAGCACGCTGAGCATCACCAGGAATCCCAGCACCGAGGGGATGAGCAGCCGGTAGAAGACCTGCACATAGTAGACGAGCGGGCTAGCCTGCGGACCCGGCGTCGCGTGCTCGGTCCAGGCGCTGGCGAACAACCGGCCGGCGGTGGGGTGGCACTTCCGGCAGGTGGTGAGGATGTTCCCCGCGGCCACCAGCGCGGCGGGGTCGTTGGTGTCCTTGATGTTGTGTACACCGTGGCAGTCGTAGCAGATCGCTGCCGGCGTGGGGCTGTAGGGCTTGGTCAGCTTGTACAGCGTAGTGGTGACGCCGTGGAACTCCCGGATGTACGCCTCGTAGACCGGCCGCAGTCCGTACTTGGCCATGATCCGCGGGTCGCCGTGGCAGGTGCCGCACAGCTGCGGCGTGTTGTTGCGAAAGGCCGGCGTGGACGCCTGCACGACGTCGTGCGCGCCGTGGCAGGAGGTGCAGCTGGGCACGTCCGGAAAGCCCATCACCAGCGCCCGCCCGTGGATGCTGCCGGCAAACTCCTTGGCCACATCACTGTGACAGGTCTGGCAGATCTCCGCCCGCGCTACCTTGTAGTCGCGCAAGGTCTTGGCGGCCACTTTCGGGTGCGGGTACTGCGTGTTGTTGGGGTGGCAGGTAGCACACGTGAGGACGCTGCCGTGCACCGACTGCTTAAAGATCTTCGGATCAATGGTGACCGGCAGGGATTCCTTACCGGGGAGAGTGAGAGTGAGCCCCTCGGCGGCGTGGCAGGACAGACAGGCCTCCTCTTCCTGCGCCGCCTGTGCCGCCGCCGCGCCCGCCAGCAGGAGCACGGCGAACGCGGTCAGGCTGACGAACAATAAAGGAAGTCGGCCCACCGCAACCTCCGACTTCACTGTACCGATCGCTTACTGTGAAGCCATCGGGTCTTGGGCCGATTTCCCATCCTTCGCTCAGACCATGCACCGGCGGATGCCGGGAATTGCTGCCCCCGTCGCCCCTGACGGCGTTAGAAGCACGCGGCGTTGATCCAGGAGACGATGAACGTGGCCACCGCGGCGGTGAGCAGAATCATCGCCAGGTAACCCAGCATGGCGTAGCGCTCGCCCCGTTCGGGCATCTGCCTTTCCTCCCCCACTCCGCCGCTCCAGGCGCGGTGGGCCCGCGGGTCAGCGGGCCAGCAGCACGACGTAGGTGGCGTACAGACCCGCGAACACCATCAGGGCGCCCACCAGACCCATCATCAAGTGCAGGCCGATGGCCAGCCCGTCGGCGGCGGTCATGTGCACCACGTCGCCCTGTGTCACCCCGCGCCCGCCAACCCGGCGCAGCCGACCGGTCGCGGTCAGGAGCAGGAAGGTCCCCACCGCCACCAGTGACCAGAAGACCAGGAACGCCAGCGCGATTCCGATCGGGTTCATCCTCCGTCCCTCCCCTCAGGCCGCGGGGGCGGCGTGCGGGACCGCTTCCTCGATGGCCTGCACGATCGCCTCGAGTTTCCCGGCACCGCTCCCCTGACCGTCGTAGATGCGCATTCCGTCTTCGATCAAGTCGAGCACCAGCACGCGAACCCGCTGGCAGACCCGGATGATCTCGGCGATCGCCAGCGGGTGTTCCCGCTCCACGATGCGGTCCGCGACGACGACGTCCGGCCGGCAGTGCAGGATGGCCGGCACCGCTTCGGCCGTCTCGCCGGCGACGCCGACGATCTCCATCCCCTCGCGCCGCAGCAGCGTTTCCATGGCCCGGGCGAAGAGCGGGTGGCCGTACCAGATGAACACTCTCGCCGCCATCACGATCGCCTCCACCTCTACCGTAGAAGCGGGAGGCGTTCGCGCCCATCGAGTGGGCGGGCGATTCACGGCCCCCAAACCAGGCTAGAGAGACGCTCCCGACAGGGTGGGCTCCTCTGGCCCGACCGGGTCAGCGGAGGGACTAGCGGAAGCGTGCGGTTCGGCCGGTGAGTTGGTCCGGAGGAACTAGTCGCATCCGGTGGGGGAGCCTCTCCGCATGCTCGCGCCTCCCGCCCTCCCGTGCGCTGCATCCATACGTCCAAGCATCCACGGACCGTCAAATTCATGACCCATCGCGGCAGCGAACAGACCCCCCGCAAGCCGGCGGTGTGGCGGCGATGATTCTGACGGACATGACCGCACAGCGACCGTCTGGACAACTGGCTTATGCTGCCAGGCTGCTCTCGGCGCCGATCCGCCTGAACATGCTCACGAGTCTCCTTCGAAAGGAGACTTCCGTGAGCGATCTTGCTGCCCGACTCGGTGCTGACCGGCATCATCTCTCGTACCACCTGGCCATCCTGAGCAGGCATGCCCTGCTACAGTCGGCCAAGCATGGACGCTTCATCGTGTACCGGGCGGACGCGCCTGCGATCAGACCGATCCTGGTCGCCTTGAACCACCTGCGGATCAAACACCCACCCCGCACTCCAGGAGCCTGGATGCACGCGCGGCCACGCACTCTGCCTGGAGATCTGCGGCAGACAAGAACCTGCTACGACCATCTGGGCGGGCTGGCCGGAGTCTATCTGCTGGAAGAGTTCCTCCGCCGCCGGTGGCTCATTCGGCATCCCGAGAACGGAAGGCCGACTTACCTGATGACCAGTCGCGGGGCGCAGGCCTTCATGCGCCGACGCGTCAACGTGCTGTGGGCAGGGCGGCGCCGGCGTCAGTTTGCGTACGGCTGTCCGGATTGGTCGCCCGGCCGCCTGCACCTCGGAGGCGCGCTGGGGGCGGCCGTGTTCGAGAACCTGATTCGCAGCGGGGTGGTCCGCCCGGAGGGAAACGCACGGCGCGCCGTCTTGCGGCGGCCCCTAGCGTCTTGGATGGACGGGCGGGTGGGGAAAGCGTCTAGATGATGTTGGCTTCCTGTCTGAGCGCGCCGGAGAGGAACCGATTGATGCTGAGCGGGGTGAGGTCAACGGCTTTGGATTCCCCCGTGACGATCAGTTCGGCCAGGCATTCGCCGACCGCGGGGGAGAGCATGAAGCCGTGCCCGGAGAACCCCGCGGCCACGACGAAGCCCTCCAGACCGGGCACCCGCCCCAGGATGGGGTTGCTGTCCGGCGTCGTATCGTAGAGACCGGCCCAGCCGCGGCGCACGCTGGCCCGGGCCAGCGGCGGGACGCGGCGCAGCGCCTGCTCCACAACCTTCTCCAGGAACGTCCAGTCCATGTTCGTGTTGAAGGAAGGCGGTTCTGCAAGGTCGGTCATGCCGAACAAGATCCCCGGCCCCTCGCGACGGAAGTAGAAGTGCGGGTAGAAGTCGATCACCATGGGCAGCCGCTCCGGCAGTTCGGTGAAGGGTTCCGTGACGAACACCTGGCGGCGGTACGGTTCGATGGGCAGCGAGAGCCCGGCCATCCTGCCGATCTCCGCCGCCCACGCCCCGGCCGCGTCCACCACAACGTCCACGGCAAACGGCCCCTGCGCCGTCTGCACACCGACGACGCGGCCGTCCCGCACCTCGATCCCGGTGACCGCATGCCCTTCCAAGATCCGCACGCCCAGGCGGCGCGCCGCCGCCGCGAACGCCATGGCCACGCTGTACGGATCGGCGTAGCCGTCCTTCGGGCAGAAGGTGGCCAGGCGCAGGTCGTCCGTGCGCAGCCCCGGCACCATCCGCCCGGCCTCCTCCGGGGAAAGGATCTCCACCGGCACGCCCAGCGACCGCTGCAGCTGCACGTTCTGGCGAAACAGCGCTTCCTCGTCTTCCGTCGCCGCCAGGATCAGATAACCGTACTGGCGGAAGTCGCACTCCGCGCCGAACTCCTCGGGGAAGCGCTCGAAGACGGGGACGCTGCGCTGCGCCAGCTGGATGTTCACCGCCTCGGAGAACTGCAGACGGATGCCACCGGCGCTCTTACCCGTGGCACCGCTGGCGATCTGCTCCCGTTCCAGGACTACCACGTCGCGCTCTCCGGCGCGCGCCAGATGGTAGGCGATACTCAGCCCGGTGACGCCGCCGCCGATAATCACCACGCGCTGCGCCATCAGCCGATCACCGGTCCCCGGGTTCCGCAGACACCGCCGCGCGTCAGCGCTCGGTGGACTTGTCCACCAGTCCTGCGCGCACGGCGTAGAGGGCGGCCTGGACGCGGTTCTGCAGATGCAGCTTCTCCAGGATGTTGCGCAGGTGGTTCTTCACCGTGTTCTCCGAGATCTTCAGGTGGAAGGCGATCTCCTTGTTGGCCATGCCGCGGGCCAGCAGCTCCAGCACCTCCCGCTCGCGCGCGGAGAGCGCCTGGATCGAGGGCTCGGTGGGCGCGGCCAGCTCGCGCAGGATCTTCGCCGCCATCGTGGGGGCGATGGGCACCTCGCCGCGCTCCGCCTGGTGGATCGCCGTGACCAATTGGTCCGGGTCGACGTTCTTCAGCAGGTAGCCCTGGGCGCCCACCTTGATCGCCTCGAAGAGGTCCTCGTCGGTCTCGGAGACGGTGAGCATGATGATACGCAGGTAGGGCATCTCCTCCTTGAGGCGGCGCGCCGCAGTCAGGCCGTCCATCCGCGGCATCTTGATGTCCATCAGCACCACGTCGGGCATCAGCTCCCGCACACGTTCGACGGCCTCCTCCCCGTCGGCGGCCTCGCCGACGACCTCCAGGCCCTCCTGCTTCGCCAGCAGGGAGGCGACGCCGCGCCGCCAGAGAGTGTGGTCGTCAACGATCAGTACGCGAATCGGTTCCATGCTGCCCTCCCGGAATCCACAGCCGCACCGTCGTCCCTTGCCCGGGGACGGTCTGAATCGACAGCGTCCCGCCGATGCTCTCCGCCCGCTCCCGCATGGTCAGCAGGCCGAAGCGCGTCCCCCGGCCCGACTCCACCGCGGCCAGATCGAACCCGTGCCCATCATCGCTGATGGTGACGTCCGTGCCGCCCCCGGGCTGCGGGGCAAAGCGCACGGTCACGGTGGAGGCCCGCGCGTGCTTGCGCACGTTCGTCAGCGCCTCCTGCACGATACGGATCACCTGCGCCTCCACGGCTTCGGGGAAGCGCAGGTGGTCGGCGGCCTCCAGGCGGACGTCCAGCCCCGACTGCTCCCGCAGCCGCTGTACATACTCGCGCAGGCTGGCCAGCAGCCCCTGGCCTTGCGGCGTGGTGCGGAGGCTGAGAATCGCCTGCCGCACCTCCTGGTAGGCCTCCTGCACCGCGGTGCGCATCTGCTCCAGTTCCTCGGCGGCCACCGCGGCGTGGCCGCGTCCGATCAGGTCCGCCGCCACCTTGGCCTTCAGGTTGACGAAGCCCAGCACCTGCCCCAGGCTGTCGTGCATCTCCCGCGCCAGGCGGTCCCGCTCCTCCAGGATGGCCAGGCGGCGCACCTGCTCAAAGAGCTCTTCGGTGCGCTCCTTCACCTTCCCCTCGAGTTCGCGGTTCCAGGCCTCGGCAGACTCCGCCGCCTGCCGGGCTACGTCCAGCGCCTGCGATTGCGCCCGCAGCTGTCCCTCCTGTGCCGTGGCCAGCCGGCGCGCGAACTCCATGTCGAAGACGCGCAGGATGCGCACGCCGAAGACGGCAAAGAGCACGGCCACGCCGGCCCGGAAGACCTGCGGCGGCAGACCGACCACGTTGAGGAAGCTGTCGTAGTTGAGCCAGGAGGCCGGGGCGAAGGGCGCCGGCGGAACGATCAGTCCCGCGACCAGGGCGTTGCCCAGAAACGCTGCCGCCATCCAGCCGCAGTCCCGTCCGATGCGCGCGTACCCCCCGGCGTCAAAACGGCGTCCCTGCAGGATCAGCGCGGCGGCGGCAAAGAGCGAGGCCGGCAGATAGATCAGATAGTGCGCCCAGATGTCCGCCACGGTCACCGACGAACCCCAGGCCGGGCCGGCCGCCGTGACACTCGGGGCGCCCTGATCGTGACAGCGCAGACAGGAGGGCGCCGCGGGCGTCCACTGCTGCGTCGCCAGCGGGTTGAGGTGCGGTCCCACGCCCCAGTTGGCCAGCCAGAACAGGAAGAGCGCCAGGGGGACCCATCCCAGCCAGCGGTACTTCGGCGCGAGCCGCCCGATCAGCGTGGTGCCGAACAGCGCCAGCAGCAGCGTGCTGGTGGCAAACAGCCCCAGCCGCACGACCCGCAGCACCGTGATCGTGGCGGGCGCCAGGTCGCCGGGGAGCAGCAGCCACATGTCGATCCATTCCACGAACCCGTGCAGCAGCCCGAACGCGGCCAGGTACTTCAGGCTCTGGGCCAGACGCAGTTCGGTGGTGCGGCGGGCCTCCAGTGCGATGGCCAGGCCCATGGCGAAGAACGCCAGGCCGTACACGAAGAACACCAGCACCAGGCGCGGACCGGTCATGCTCACGCTCCGCGTCCATCCTAGCGCGGGCGCACCGGCGCTACATCCGCCGCGCACCCGATAAGGATAGGGTTTCAGCCCGATTCCGGCTCCTTCCAAGCGCTCCCTATGATGAGATGGGTTGGTGGCAGAAGGGAGACGGGGCGATGGGCAGCGACACGCTCACCATCACCGACAACCGCACGGGCAAGTCTTACGTGATCCCGGTCCTGTACGGCACCTACGCGGCGGCCGGCGCGGCCATCTGGGCGACCGACCTGCGCCAGATCAAGGTGTCCGAGGACGACTTCGGGTTGATGAGCTACGACCCGGGGTTCATGAACACGGCCGCCGCGCGCAGCCGAGTGACCTTCGTCGACGGCGAGCGCGGCATCCTGCGCTACCGCGGGTATCCCATCGAGCAACTGGCGGAGCAGTCCACCTATCTGGAGACCGCCTACCTGCTGCTGTACGGTGAGCTCCCCCTGCGCGAACAACTGAAAGAGTGGACGGAGGAGATCATCCACCACACCATGCTCCACGAGTCCATCAAGAAGTTTCTGGACGGGTTCCACTACGACGCGCATCCCATGGGGATGCTCATCGGCACGCTGGGGGCGCTCTCTACGTTCTATCCCGAGGCGCGGCACATCCACGACCTGGTGGTGCGCCGCAAGCAGACGATCCGGCTGATTGCCAAGATGCCCACCCTGGCCGCCTTCGCCTACCGGCACAGCCGCGGATTGCCCTACGCCTATCCAGATAACGACCTCTCCTACACGGGCAACTTCCTGAACATGCTCTTCAAGACCACCGAGCTAAGATACACGCCCCACCCCGTCCTGGAGCGCGCCCTGAACGTCCTCTTCATCCTGCACGCGGACCACGAGCAGAACTGCAGTACGTCCGCCATGCGCGGCATCGGCAGCGCCCACGCCGACCCCTACTCCGCCCTGGCCGGCGCCGCGGCCGCGCTCTACGGGCCGCTGCACGGCGGCGCCAGCGGCGAGGTCCTGCGTATGCTCGGCGAGATCGGAGCCCCGAACCGCGTGCCCGGCTACGTCGCCCGGGTGAAAACCGGTGAGTTCAAGTTGATGGGCTTCGGCCACCGCGTCTACAAGAACTACGACCCGCGGGCCCGCATCATCAAAAAGGTGGCGGAGGAGGTCTTCGGCGTCACCGGGATCAGCCCGCTGCTGGAGATCGCGCTGGAACTCGAGCGCCTCGCCCTGGCGGACGACTACTTCACCAGCCGCCAGCTCTACCCGAACGTGGACTTCTACTCCGGGATCATCTATCAGGCGATGGGGTTTCCGGTGGAGATGTTCCCGGTGCTCTTTGCCATCCCCCGGACCGCCGGGTGGCTGGCGCAGTGGGAGGAGATGCTGCAGGACCCCGAGCAGAAGATCAGCCGGCCGCGGCAGATCTACGACGGCGACGATCTCCGCGAGTACGCGCCGCTGAGCCGGCGCGGGGCCCAGGCGGCATAGGGAATGGAAAGGAATCCCGCCGGTCGCGAGACGCAGAGCGGGAGAAGAGCGGGCGTCGGCCGGATCGCCACCGGCCTGGGCTCCGCGGTTGTGCTGGCGGTGGTGGTGGCCGCGTTCCTAGCCAACACGGGCATCCCCACAACGGGTCACCCCACCGCCGGCGACCTGCGTCCCCCGGCGGCCCTGGCCGGCGCTCCTGTGGCGGAGTCGGTGCGCGGCCCGGCGGCCCTGCGCGAGGTCGCCCGGCTGCACGGCAGACGCATCGACGCCGCCGACGCTCTGGTCCTGCATTACGAGCAGGGCATCGTCCTCTGGATCACCACGTCCCGCAGTGCGCTGAGTGCGACCGCGCTGCTGTGGCGGATGAACCGCCGGATGGCCGGCGGCACCTCCGTCTTCACGGCGCCGCAGGCGCGGGAGATCCACGGCCGGACCGTCTTTTCCACCGCGGGTCTGGGCGCGCGCCACTTCTACTATCAGAGCGGCAACAACGTGCTGTGGTTGCAGGCGCCGGAAGGCCTGGCGGAGGCCGCACTGCAGGACCTGCTGACGCACTATCCCTGAGCGCCGATGCAGCCGCCGCGGCCGGGCCTGCGCGACACGCTGAAGGTCTTTGGGGCCTGGCTGAGGGCGCTGCCCCGCCCCTTCCTCTTCGCCGGCGGGGCGGTCGTCCTGATGGGCGCGGCGGCGGTGGCCTTCGCCGGCTACACCACCTACGACTACACCATGAACAACCCCGCCTTCTGCCGCTCCTGCCACATCATGGAGGCGGCGTGGACCCGCTGGTCCACGAGCGAGCACCGCAAAGTGGACTGCCACTCCTGTCACGAGCAGAGTGTCACGGAGAGCGCCCGGCAGGTCATCGTCTTCGCCGTCCGCCGCCCCGAGCGGGTGGGCCGCCACGCCGTGGTGCCGGGGGAGCGCTGCCGCACCTGTCATACCAGCGGCGATCCCCGCTGGCGGCAGGTGGCGGAGACCGCCGGGCACCAGGTGCACGCGGAGCGGAGACAGATCGAGTGCGTCCTCTGCCACTCTCAGGCGGTGCACCGCATCCAGCCGTCGACCGCGGTCTGCGCCAAGTGTCACCAGGCGCAGTCCATCGGGGCGCGCGCCATCAAGATCCCGCAGATGGCGGAGTTCCACTGCGTGGACTGCCACCAGTTCCTGCGGTTGAACAGTCCGCTCCGGCCGACGCGGCAGACCTGTCTGGGCTGCCATCAGGCGCTGCCGCCGAAGAAGACCGTGGGCTTCCCGCCCCCCGTCGCTCACATCACCCTGACGTGCAGCACCTGCCACAGACCGCACGAGAAGGCCCAGCCCGTGGTCGCCTGTACGAGTTGCCACGCGGCGGCGCGTCCGGCGCTGCATCAACGGCCGACCCACGTCGCGAGCACCTGCACCACGTGTCACGTGCCGCATGCCTGGAAGGTGCAGTCGCGGCAGTCCTGCCTCTCCTGCCACCAGGACAAGGTCACGCATAACGCGCCGACAACATGTAATACCTGCCACGGCTTCAAGTAGCGGGAGGGCGCCGATGAACCTTCGCGGTCTGCACCTTTTGCTCACCTACCAGTGCAACCTCGAGTGCGACCACTGCTTCGTCTGGGGGAGTCCCTGGCAGGATGGCACGATGACGATCCAGGACATCCGCCGGATCCTGCATCAGGCCAGGGACGTCGGCACGATTGACTGGATCTACTTCGAAGGCGGCGAACCCTTTCTTTACTACCCCATCCTCCTTCATGGGGTGCGGATGGCCGCTCACCTGAACTTCCGGGTCGGTGTGGTCTCCAACGCCTACTGGGCCACCGATCTGAAGGACGCCCTGGAGTGGCTCCGGCCCTTTGCCGGCCTGATCCAGGATCTCTCCGTCAGCCGTGATCCGTACCACGGCAGCGAGAGGTCCGGGCGCCAAGCCGAGTTTGCGCAGGCGGCGGCCGAGGTCCTGGGCATCCCGCTGGCCGTGATCACGATCGCCGCACCGGAGGCAACCGGCGCCGCGGCCGCGGTGGGCCAGCTTCCGCCGGGGGAATCGGCGGTGATGCACCGCGGGCGGGCGGCGGCCCGCCTGGTAGAACGCGCCGCCCGGCGATCGTGGGCAGACTTCACGACATGTCCCTGTGAGGATCTGCGCGATCCCGGCCGGGTGCACGTGGACCCGTTCGGCTACGTGCACCTCTGCCAGGGCATCGTGCTGGGTAATCTCTTCCGCACCCCGCTGCGCGAGATCTGCGCGGAGTTCGACCCGGATACCCATCCCATCGCCGGCCCGCTGCTGGCCGGCGGTCCGGCGGAACTGGTCCGCCGCTACGGGCTACAGGTCGAGGAGGGGTACGCGGACGCCTGCCACCTCTGCTACGAGGCCCGCCGCGCCCTGCGGGAGCGGTTCCCGGACCTCCTCACCCCGGACCAGATGTACGGCGTCCCTGCGGAGTCCGAACCAACAACCTGACCGTCACCAGTTCTGGTGCACGAGCGCGCGGATGCGCCGGTCGTAGATCTCCCGGATCCGCGCCATCGCCGCGTCCGGCAGCGCCGGCACGTCGGCGGCGCGGACGTTGTCCTCCACCTGCGCCGGATTCTTCGCCCCGGGGATGGTGCTGCTGACCGCGTCGAACATCAGGATCCAGCGCAGAGCCAGCTGCGCCATGGAGGCGCCGACCGGCACGAGCGGGCGCACTTCCTCCACGGCGGCCAGTCCCTCCTCGAAGTCCACCCCGGCGAAGGTCTCCCCCCGGTCAAACGCCTCGCCGTGGCGGTTGAAGTTCCGGTGGTCGTCAGGGGCAAACGCCGTGGCGGGCGCCATCTTGCCGGTGAGCAGCCCGGAGGCCAGCGGCACCCGCGCCAGGATGCCCACGCGGCGGCGCCGGGCTGCGGGAAAGAACTCCTCCTCCGGTTTCTGCCGGAAGATGTTGAAGATGATCTGCACCGACTGCACGTGGGGATACTCGATCGCCTTCAGAGCTTCCGCGACCTTCTCCACGCTGACGCCGTAGTAGCGAATCTTCCCCTGCGCGGCCAGGTCGTCCAGCATCCCGAAGACCTCCGGCCGAGAATAGACCTCCGTCGGCGGGCAGTGCAGTTGCAGCAGGTCGATGGTCTCCGTGCGCAGGGCGCGCAGGCTGTCCTCCACGAAGGCGGTGAGGTTCTGGCGATTGTAGCCATCCGCGACGTGGGGCCGGAGGCGGCGCCCGGCCTTCGTAGCAACGTAGAAGGGCTCGCGCCGCTCCTGCCGCAGGCGGGCCAGCAACCGTTCGCTGCCGTAGACGTCCGCGGTGTCGAAGAAGTTCACGCCCAGGTCCAGCGCCCGGTGCAGCGCGGTCATCGAGTCGCGGTCGTCCACCGGCCCCCATTCGCGGCCGATGGCCCACGCGCCGAATCCGATGGTCGAGATCTTCCAACCCGTGCGACCGAACTCGCGGTACTCCACTCCCCGATCCCTCCCTCGAAGATCAGACGCCCGCCCGATACCCGGATGCACGGTCGCTCCCTAGATTGTAAGCGAGTGAAAACGAGGAGTCGGTGGTCTCAGGAACCTACGTCGCGCCGATCATTCCCCGATGCGCACGTGCTCCGGGAAGGCGTGCTCCAGGTCGGCGGCGTCGATAGCGATCAGGCCGTCGATATGCTCCACCTGCGCCAGCAGGGTGGCGCGCCGCCCGGGGGAGGCCAGCCGCCCGCGCAGCACCAGCACCCCCCGCTTCACGGAGGCGCGCACCTCCTCTAGCGGCCGGATGAAGTCGTCGACGATCCGTTGCGCCTCCGCGGCCAGGTCCTCGTTGCTGCGCAGGAAGACCTTCAGGATGTCCGCACGCGTGACGATCCCCACGACCTCCCGGCCGCGGACGATGGGCAGCCGGTTGATCTGGTGGCGCACCATACGCGCCGCCAGCTCGTGCACCGGCGTCTCCTCGTCGGCGGTGACGACGTGGTGTGTCATCACCTCGCCCACCGTGCGCCCCTCGGCCTTGCGGTGGGCGCCGACCCAGCGCTCGAACCAGAGCCACGGCCCGGCCCATTCCACCACCGGCGTGGGCGGTTTCGGCTCCACCTCTTTGAGGAGCAGGTCCGCCTCGGTGATGACCCCCACCAGGTGGCCGCGCGCGTCCACCACCGGGAGGCCGCTGACGTGGTTGCCCAGCATCAACTGCACGGCGTCCCGCACCGGCGTCTCCGGCGCCACGGTCAGCACCGGCGAGGACATGATCTCTTTGGCCTGCACCGCATTCCCTCCTTAGGCGACCACCTTGGCGATGGCGCGCCCGCGGTCGACCTCCTGCGCGTCCACGACCGCGATGGCCGCGATGTTGACGATGTCCGAGACCTCCGTCCCGCGGCTGAGGACGTGCACCGGCTTGGCCATGCCCATCAGGATTGGGCCGATGGCCACGGCCCCGCCCAGGTGCTGCAGGAGTTTGTAGCCGGTGTTGGCCGCCTCCAGGCTGGGGAAGATCAGCACGTTGGCCTCCCCGACCAGGGCGGAGAACGGATAGTCCGCGGCGCGCTGCTCCGGCGAGACCGCGATCTCCACCATCATCTCCCCGTCGATCATCAGGTCCGGCCGGCGGCGGCGCACCAGCGCCGTGGCCTCGGCCATCTTGGCCGACCGCGGGTGACGGGTCGAACCGAAGTTGGAGAAGGAGAGCATGGCGACGCGCGGCGTGATGTCGAACTCCCGCGCCTTCTCCGCCGCCATCACGGCGATGTCGGCGAGTTCCTCGGCCGTGGGATCGAAGTTCACCGTGGGGTCCGCCAGCAGATAGACGTGGCCGTCGTGGATGACCACGTACAGCCCGGCGACGCGGGAGACCCCGGGCGCCGGTCCGATCACCTGCAGGGCGGGCCGGATGACGTCCGGGTAGTGGTAGGTCAGCCCGGCGACGAAGGCGTCGGTGTCGCCGGCCCGCAGCATCATCGCGGCGAAGTAGTTGGGCTGGCGCAGCAGCGCCCGGGCTTCGCGCAGAGTGATTCCCTTACGCTGGCGCACCTCGTAGAGTGCCGCGGCGTACGCGTCCAGGCGCGGCGAGAGATCGGGGTTGATGATCTCGACCGGAATGGCCACCCCCATCTCCTCCATCCGGGTGCGGACGACCGGCTCGCGCCCCAGTAGGATCGGCTGGGCCAGTCCGTCGCGGTGCAGGATCGCCGCGGCGCGGATGATCTTCGGCTCCTCACCCTCGGAGAAGACGACGCGCTTCGGCGCCGCCTTGGCCTTCTGGGTGATGATGCACGTCACCTCGTAGCCACGCACCAGGCGGCGCGCCAGTTCCTCGCGGTAGGCGGCCAGGTCGACCTTCCGCCGGGCCACGCCGGTGGCCATCGCCGCCTCGGCGACGGCCGGCGCCACCCACAGCGGCACCCGCGGGTCGAGCGGTTTGGGGATCAGGTAGTCCCGTCCGAAGCGCAGCATCTCCAGGCCGTAGGCCCGCAGCACCGAGTCGGGCACCTCCTCCTTCGCCAGAGCGGCCAGCGCCTTGCTGGCGGCGATCTTCATCTCGTCGTTGATCGCCCGCGCCCGCACGTCCAGCGCCCCGCGGAAGATGAAGGGGAAGCCCAGCACGTTGTTCACCTGATTCGGATAGTCGGACCGCCCGGTGGCCACGATGGCGTCGGGCCGGGCCGCCCGCGCGTCGTCGTAGGTGATCTCCGGGTCGGGGTTGGCCATGGCGATGACGATCGGCTCGCGGGCCATCGACCGCACCATATTCGGCGTGACGATGTTGGGCGCCGAGAGGCCGAGGAACACGTCGGCGCCGACCAGGGCGTCGGCCAGCGTGCGGGCCGGTGTCTCCACGGCAAACCGATCCTTGTAAGGGTTTATCCCTTCGGTACGGCCCTTGTAGATGACGCCCTTGGTGTCCACGAGCATGATGTGCTCTCGGGGCACGCCCAGCCTGACGAAGAACTCGGCGGAGGCGATGGCCGAAGCACCGGCGCCGCTGATGACGATGCGCACCTTGTCGATGGGCTTGCCCACGACCTCCAGAGCGTTGAGCAGGGCGGCGCCGCTGATGATCGCCGTCCCGTGCTGGTCGTCATGGAAGACGGGGATGTCCATCAGTCCCTTCAGCCGCTCTTCGATGTAGAAGCACTCCGGCGCCTTGATGTCTTCCAGGTTGATGCCGCCGAAGGTGGGCTCCAGCGCCTTGACGATGCGCACGATCTCGTCGGGATCGGTGGCGTCGATCTCGATGTCGAAGACGTCTACGTCGGCGAAGCGCTTAAAAAGCAGACCCTTGCCCTCCATCACCGGCTTGCCGGCCAGGGCGCCGACGTTGCCCAGGCCCAGCACCGCCGTGCCGTTGGTGACCACGGCGACCAGGTTGCCGCGAGCCGTGTACTTGAACGCCTCCAGCGGGTCCTTGTGGATCTCCCGCACCGGCTCGGCCACCCCCGGCGTGTAGGCCAGGGAGAGGTCGCGCTGGGTGGCGCAGGACTTGGTCAGGGCAATGGCGATCTTGCCGGGGCGACCCCGGCTGTGGTACTCGAGCGCGTCCTCGCGCAGCATCGGCATCGCACCCCTTCATGAAGGCGGATAGACCTACCCGATCCAGCGTATCGTCGGGGATGAACCCCTCCATCGGGCCGGAGCCCGATTTTCCCTACTCATTCGGGCGGATGCGCGGGCGCGGCGCTCGACCCGCGCGCGCTGGCGGAAAGGCGCGGGCGCCCATCAGGCGACCGCCCGATGAGAACCCACCTCTCGCCCGATGGGGGGTCGAAATCGCCCTCCCTATACTGCTGATGGCGCCGCACGCTTACCGGCCTGCGCAGGCAACTTGAGGAAGTGATCGGCCCGGACGAAGAGTGAATCCGCCCCATGAGGAGGGAGACAATGACCGCCAAGACCTTAGTCCCGACCGCGCGTGAAGACCCCTGGGAGATGGCGTTACGGCAGTTTGACATCGCCGCCGACTATCTGCCGCTGAAGCGGGGCATCCGCGAGTTTCTGGCCTACCCGAAGCGGGAGCTGACGGTGAACTTCCCGGTGAAGATGGACGACGGTTCCGTGCGCATCTTCACCGGACACCGGGTGCACCACAGCACCGTGCTCGGCCCGACCAAGGGCGGGATCCGCTACCACCCCGACGTCACACTGAACGAAGTGCGCGCGCTGGCCATGTGGATGACGTGGAAGTGCTCCGTGGCCGGCCTGCCCTACGGCGGCGCCAAGGGCGGCGTGGTCGTCAACCCCAAGGAACTGTCCAGCGACGAACTGGAGCACCTCACCCGCCGCTACGCCACCGAGATCAGCATCATGATGAGCCCCGAGGGCGACATCCCGGCCCCGGACGTGGGCACCAACCCGCAGACGATGGCCTGGATCATGGACACCTACAGCATGCACCGCGGCTACTCCATCCCCGCCGTCGTCACCGGAAAGCCGATCCCCATCGGCGGCTCGCAGGGGAGGTTTGAGGCCACAGGCCGCGGCGTGATGATCGCCGCGCGCGAGGCCGCCAAGCACCTCGGCACGTCGTTGAAGGGCTCGAAGGTCGTCGTCACCGGGTATGGCAACGTCAGCTCTGTGGCCGCTTACCTGCTGCACGACCTGGGCTGCATCATCACCGGCGCCAGCGACTCCCGCGGCGGCGTCTACAACCCGAAGGGCTTCGACCCCCGCGCGCTCCTGAAGTGGAAGGCGGAGACGGGATCGGTCGTGGGTTTCCCCGGCACGGAGCGGCTGCCGATCGAGGAGGTCGTCACCCTCCCCTGCGACATCCTGTCGCCGGGCGCGCTGGAGGGCGAAATCACCGGCCGGAATGCCGCCGACGTCAAGGCCAAGATCATCGCCGAGGGCGCCAACGGCCCGACAACGCCGGACGCCGACGAGATCCTGGACAAGAAGGGCATCATGGTCATCCCCGACATCCTGGCCAACGCCGGCGGGGTGATCGTCTCCTACTTCGAGTGGGTCCAGGGGCTGCAGCAGTTCTTCTGGACGGAGGAGGAAGTGAACCAGAACCTGGAGCGCATCATGGTGCGCAGCTTCGGCCAGGTGCTGCAGACGGGCCAGGAGAAGAAGACGAACATGCGGACCGGCGCCCTGATCCGCGCCATCGAGCGTGTGGCCGAGGCCCTGATGGTCCGCGGCATTTACCCGTAGCCTGATCGCAACGCCGTCGACTGCTGACCGGAGGTGCGCGAAGTACTCACGCACCTCCGCGATTTTGTCAGGTCAGGAGGGTTGGCCCGCATGAGAAACCTTATCAAGGTTATGGCCATCCTTGTCCGCATCCTTGCCGCCCTCATCGTGCTCGGCTGGCTGGGATTGCAGGTGGACCCCGCCCCCTTTCCAGCGTTTCCCCAGCAGCCTCCGAAGCTGGAAACTGTTCCCCTGCCCGACGGCTTGCCCGCGCCCGTGCAGCGCTTCTACCGTCAGCTCTACGGCGAGAACGTGCCGGTGATTAAGTCTGCGGTGATGACCGGGCGGGCGAAAATGCGGATTCGCGGGATCACCTTCCCGGGGCGTTTCCGTTTCACCCACGATGCCGGGCGCGGTTACCGGCACTACATCGAGGCGACCATCTTCGGATGGCCGTTGATGAAGGTCAACGAGCATTACCTCGATGGCAACAGCCGCCTGGAACTGCCCTTTGGAGTCACTGAGGGTGAGCCTAAGGTGAACCAGGCCGCGAACCTGGGTCTGTGGGCCGAATCCCTCTGGCTGCCCTCAATTCTCGTCACCGACCCGCGGGTGCACTGGGAGCCGGTGGACGAAGTGACAGCAGTACTAGTGGTGCCGTTCAACGAGCATGAGGAGCGTTTCGTTGCGCGCTTCGATCCCAAGACGGGGATGCTGCGCTTCCTGGAAACGATGCGCTACAAAGGTCCGGCGAGCGAAGTCAAGACCCTGTGGGTCAACGCAGCCCTACGCTGGGGCCCAGTTGGGCGGAATACGGTGCCCATTGTCGCCGCGGTCACCTGGTTCGACGAGGGCACTCCCTGGGCGGTGTTCACCGTCGAGGAAGTAGTCTACAACATCGATGTGCGGGAGTACGTCCGGGCGAAGGGACCGTAGAAAGAGACCGGAGAAAGGAAGACTCTGCCGGGGATAGAAGCGGGGCCCGCAGGGAAAGTACGAGGTTAGAGGGCGCGATCCACCGGCGAAACGGCCAGTAGCAGCAGTGACCGTCCTAACTGCTTCAGTTCTTCCTCCGTCCGCACGCGCACACCCACCATTCGCAAGACGGCCTTTGTGTAGGTCGGTCGGCGACGAAAAAACCTGACCATGAGCTCTCCGCCCTGATCAGGAGATAGCGGCGTCGCCCGCGCGGCGAACCGGTGCCGACCCACCTGGACGTGGAAGATGGGATGGGCCTGGATGTTCCGGTACCAGTCGGCGCGCCGGCCGTAGGCCGCCTCCACGTGGTACGTGTCCGTCGCCGCGTCGTAGCCCAGCACGTCCACCATCACGCGATGCGGCCGCCCGGTGCGCCGGCCGGTAGTGGTGATGAGCATCCACTGGAGACCGAGCAGTCGTTCCCACCCGCCCAGCCCCAGGCGGTGCACCCACACAGGCACTCTGAAGAAGAGGCGGAGCAGCCCACGGGGACGACGACGCAGCGCACCCGGCAGCGCGGCGCGTGCGGCAGGGCCGTTATGCGGATCGGACTCGTTCAGTGAACGGGAGACCGCTGCGTGTCCCGGATCAACCGCAGCAGGCCGCCGGCGAGCAGCATCTCCGTCTCCCGCGGCGTGAAGGCGTAG
>LDXQ01000012.1 GCA_001443485.1 Candidatus Sysuimicrobiota bacterium CSP1-3 | reverse complement strand
GATGGTTCCCATGATCATCCTGACCATGTGCCGGAGGAACCGGTCGGCGCCGAAGGTGAGAAAGAGCAGGTCCTCGCGCTCGGTCAGCTCTGCAAGCAGGAGCGCACAACGGCTGGTCTTCGTGGGCGTGCCCAACGCGCGGAAGGCCCGGAAGTCGTGGGTGCCGACAAGCCGGGCTAGAGCGGCACGCATCGCGTCCAGGTCCAGGGGCCCGAACACGTGGTGGGTGTACGGACCGAGTAGCGCTGAAGGTGCAGGACGGCGCAGCACGGCGTAGCGGTACACGCGGAACCGGGCGTCGCGGCGGGCGTGGAAGTCCGGGTGGGCGTCGGCGGCCTCACGCACGCTGACATCCCGCGGGAGGAGCGCGTTGAGCCCGGCGATGAGACGATCAATCGGCAACATGCTCGCGGTGCGGAAGTGGGCCACCTGCCCCAGCGCGTGCACGCCGGCATCGGTACGCCCGGCGGCCACCACGCGGGCGGGCGCCTGCGTCAGCGCCTCCACCGCCCGCTCCACATCCGCCTGCACCGAGCGCCCGTGCGCCTGCCGCTGCCAGCCGACGAAGTGGGTGCCGTCATACTCCAGCGTCAGTTTGATGGTGCGCAGGGTGCGCACGGCGTGCGGGGGTCAGGGCAGGCCGAGCCAGCGGGACGCGAGAAGGACGGCGGTGGCGAACACGCTGACGATCCAGGCCACGGCGTCGCGGGCCGCGAAGGCTAATTCTTTCATGCGGGTGCGCCCCTCCCCGCCGCGGTAGGCGCGGGCCTCCATGGCGAGCGCCAGCTCATCGGCGCGGCGGAAGGCGGAAACGAAGAGCGGCACCAGGATGGGCAGCATCGCCCGGGCGCGCCGCAGCAGGTTGCCCCGCTGGAACTCCGCGCCGCGGGCCATCTGCGCCTTCATGATCCGCTCCGTCTCCTCCAGCAGCGTGGGGATGAAACGTAACGCGATGGACATCATCATCGCCAGTTCGTGCCCGGGGACGCCGATCCGCCGGAAGGGCCGCAGCAGCCGCTCCATGCCGTCGGTGAGGGCCATCGGGGAGGTCGTGTAGGTGAAGAGCGAGGTGGCGACCACCAGCAGGACCAGGCGGAGGGAGATGAACGCCGCCCGGCTGAGCGCCTCGCTCGTGATCACCAGCGGTCCCAGGCGCACGAGCGGCGTACCCTCGCGCAGGCCGCTGAAGAACAGGTTGAGCACAAAGGTGAGGAGCAGCAGGAAGAGGATCGGCCGCAGCCCCCGCGCCGCGTAGCCGAGCGGAATCTGCGCCAGGAGGAAGAGCCCCACCAGGGACGCGGCCAGGAGCCCGTATCCGGTAAAGTCGGTAATCACGAAGATGACGACCATCAGGAGCGTCGTTACCCCGATCTTCGTCCGCGGATCCAACCGGTGCACCACCGAGTCGCGCGGCAGGTACTGCCCGATGGAGACGTAGCGCGTCAGTTCCATCAGGCCGGCCGCAGCACGCGCAGCACCTCGGCGCGCGCTTCCTCCAGCGTAAAGAGGTCAGTGCGGACAGGCAGGCCGCGGGCGCGCAGACGGTGCAGGATCTGAGCGGTCTGCGGGATCCCCAGGTGCAGGTGCTCCAGTTCCTCCGCCCGGGCGAAGATCTGGCGCGTGGGGCCGTCCATCACGACGCGGCCGGCGTCCAGGACGATCACCCGCTCCGTGGTCTGCGCGATCTCGTCCATGCTGTGGTTGATCAGAATGACGGTGAGTTGCCGCTGGGCGTGCAGTCTCAGGATCAACTGGAGGAATTCCGCTTTCCCCTGAGGATCGAGCCCCGCGGTGGGCTCGTCCAGGATGAGCACCTTCGGGGACATGGCCAGGACCCCGGCCAGGGCGACGCGGCGCATCTCGCCGCCGGAGAGGGTGAAGGGCGAGCGGGGGCCGAAGCGGTCGGGGTCCAGGCCCACGGACTGCAGCGCCTCGTGCACGCGCGTCGCAATTTCGTCCTCCGGCAGGCCCAGGTTGCGGGGCCCGAAGGCCACATCCTTGGCCACCGTCTCCTCAAAGAGCTGTTGCTCGGCGTACTGGAACAGCAGGGCCACCTTCTGCCGGACGCGGCGGCGATCCGCCTTGGGCGCAAAGATGTCCTCGCCGTCGACGGACACCGTGCCGGAGGTGGGGCGGATCAAGGCGTTCAGCGTCTGCACGAGCGTGGACTTGCCCGACCCCGTGGGACCGATCAGGCCGATGCGCTCGCCGTCCGGGATGGTCAGGCTGATGCCGCGCAGCGCCACCGCCGCTAAGGGCGAGTCCCGCAGGTAGACGTGGTGCACGTCGCGGACCTCGATCATGGTCGGCGCGCCGCCGCCAGCCCGGTGAGGGCGTCCACGAGTTGATCCACCGTGAGGGGATGGCCGCGCAGCGGCAGCCCGGCGGCCCGCAGTCCCCGCACCAGCGCCGCCACCGGCGGCAGCGCCAGGCGCAGGCGGCGAAGGGCCTCCGGCTGTTCGAAGACCTCGGCCGGCGGGCCTTCCAGCACGATACGCCCGGCGGCCAGCGCGATGATGCGCCGGGCCAGCGCCGCCTCCTCCATCGCGTGGGTGATGTGCACGATGGTGATGTCCTCCTCGCGGTTCAGCCGGGCGACCGTTTGCAGGACCTCCGCCCGTCCCTGCGGGTCGAGCATGGCCGTGGCCTCGTCCAGGATCAGGCACATCGGCCGCATCGCCAGGATCCCCGCGATGGCCACGCGCTGCTTCTGCCCGCCCGAGAGAAGGTGCGGCGCGTGGTGCCGGTACTCTCCCATCTCCACCACCCGGAGCGCCTCCTCCACGCGGCGCCGAATCTCCGCCGGCGGCAGGCCGAGGTTTTCCGGCCCGAAGGCGACGTCCTCTTCGACGACGGTGGCGACCAGCTGGTTGTCGGGATTCTGGAAGACCATGCCCACACGCTGGCGCACCTGCCAGACGGCGGGCTGGTCCCGCGTGTCCAGCCCGTCCACCAGCACCTGACCGCTGGTAGGGACCAAGAGCGCGTTCAGGCACTTGGCCAGGGTCGATTTCCCCGACCCGTTGGCGCCGACGACGGCGACATACTCGCCGCGGGCCAGATGCAGTGAGACGCCGTCAAGCGCGGTGACCGCCTGCGGCGTCCCGGGGTTGTAGACGTATGTGAGGTCCTGGACCTGGATCAGGGGGTTCAGGGGGAGACCAGCTCGACCAGGGCCATCGGCGCGCTGTCTCCGCGGCGCCGCCTGGTCTTGATCACCCGCGTGTAGCCTCCCCGTCCCGCCTGGTACCGGGGAGCGATCTCGCCGAAGAGACGCTTCCGGGCTCGCGGGTCGATGAGCAGGCGGCCGGCCTGCCGCCGCGCCTGCAGGTCGCCCCGCACGGCCAGCGCGATCAGCCCGTCGGCGATCTTCTTGGTCTCCTTCGCTTTGGCCTCCGTGGTCTCGATGCGGTCATGCAGGATCAGCGACGCCACCAATTGCCGGAAGAGCGCGGTGCGCTCCCCCGTGTCGCGACCCAGTTTCCGCCCCTTGGCTCCCCATCCCATCGTACGCGCGACCCCTTACTCTTTCTCCCGCAGTTTCAGGCCGAGGACGGCGAGCTTCTCCTTGACCTCGTCCAGCGACTTCCGGCCGAAGTTCTTCACGTTGACGATCTCCTCTTCCGTACGCTGCACCAGGTCGCCGATCGTGTTGATGCCGGCGCGCTTCAGGCAGTTGTAGGGACGCACGGAAAGGTCCAGTTCCTCGACGGGCATGGCGTAGAGCCGGCCCAGTTCCCCGTCCGGCCCGCCCTCTAGGGCCTGCGCCTCTCCCTCCTCGCCGATGCCGGAGAAGAGGCGGAAGTGGTCGATCAATACGCGCGAGGCCTCCTGCACCGCCTCCTCGGGGCGGATCGACCCGTCGGTCCACACCTCAAAGACCAGCCGGTCGAAGTCCGTCATCTGCCCCACCCGCGTGTCCTCCACAGCGTAGTTCACCTTCTGGATCGGGGAGAAGATGGAGTCCACCGGGATCACCCCGATGACGTGCTCGCTCTTGCGGTGCCGCTCCGCCGGGACGTACCCGCTGCCCCGCTCCACCATCAACTCCATGGCCAGCCGCGAGTCCCGCTTGTCCAGCGTGGCGATGTGCAGGTCCGGGGTGAGGATCTCCACCTCGGCGTCCGGCTGGACGTCCGCGGCGGTGACCTCCTTCTTCCCCGCGGCCTCCAGGCGGAGGAGCTTGGGCTTGTCCGTGTGCAGTTTGAGCGTGAGTTCCTTCAGGTTGAGGATGATCTGCGTGACGTCCTCCACCACGCCGGGGATGGTGCTGAACTCGTGCAGCACGCCCTCAATCTTCACCGACGTCACGGCGGCGCCCTCGATGGACGAGAGCAGGACGCGGCGCAGCGAGTTCCCCAGCGTCACGCCGAAGCCGCGCTCCAGCGGCTCGACCACGAACTTGCCGTAGGTGTCGGAAAGTTCCGCGTACTCCACCTTCGGCTTGGATGTTTCCCATAGTGTGGCAATACTCATCCCAATCCTCCCATCAGCCACCCCACAAATTCGCTACGGGAATCTGTGGGGGCCCCGGCCCTTTACCGCGAGTAGTATTCGACGATCAACTGTTCCTGTACCGGGACGTCGATCTCTTCCCGCGCCGGCTGGGCCAGCACGCGCCCGCCGCTCCGGTCGGAGGCGAGCTCCAGCCAGGAAGGCGCCGCCCGTCCCGCCGCACCGAGGAGCTCCTTGAGCCGCCCGTGCTTCTGCCCGCGCTCGGTCAGACTCACCGCCTGCCCGGGCCGGACCTGGTAGGCGGGGATCGTCACCTTCTTGCCGTCCACGGCGACGTGCCCGTGCACGACCAGCTGCCGCGCCTCCTTGCGCGAGGAGGCCAGCCCCAGGCGGTAGACGATGTTGTCCAGGCGCGTCTCCAGCAGCTGCAGCAGGCGCGTGCCGGTGACGCCCTTGGCCCGCGCGGCCTGCTGGAAGTAGTTCTTGAACTGCGTCTCGTAGATGCCGTAGATGCGGCGCAGCTTCTGCTTCTCCCGCAGCCGCATGCCGAACTCGCTCGCCTTGCGCCGCGTCGGCCGGGCGCCGTGCATCCCCGGCGGCGTGGGCCGCTTGTGCACCGGGCACTTCTCCGTGTAGCACTTCTCGCCTTTGAGGTAGAGCTTCATCCCCTCCCGGCGGCACAACCGGCAGACCGCTGCGGTATAGCGACCCATCTACGTCCTCCCTCGGAACTGCGCCACGCCTACACCCGGCGCCGCTTCGGCGGCCGGCACCCGTTGTGCGGGATGGGGGTCACGTCCTTGATCAGGTTGACCTCCAGCCCCGCCGCCTGCAGCGACCGGATGGCCGCCTCCCGGCCGGCGCCCGGCCCCCTCACGTAGACCTCTACCTGCCGCACCCCGTGCTCCATCGCCCTGCGCGCCGCTGCCTCCGCGGCCAGGCCCGCGGCGAAGGGCGTGCCCTTGCGCGACCCCTTGAAGCCGGAGGTCCCGGCGCTGGCCCAGGCCAGCACGTTCCCCTGCGGGTCGGCGATGGTGACGACGGTGTTGTTGAAGGTGGACTGGATGTGCGCCACCCCGGTGGGGATGTTCTTCCTCTCCTTGCGCCGTCCGCGTGGTCGCTGTGCCATCGCTTCGCTCCCTCTTAGTTACGCCTTGACCGCGGGCGTGGTGGGCCGCGCGCGCCGCACGCCGACGGTCTTCTTCGGCCCCTTGCGGGTCCGCGCGTTGGTCCGGGTGCGCTGCCCGTGCACCGGCAGGCCCTTGCGGTGGCGCTGCCCGCGGTAGGAGCCGATCTCCGTCAGGCGGCGGATGTCCATCGCCACCTCGCGGCGGAGGTCTCCTTCTACTTTGAAGGAGCGGTCGATGAACTCCCGCAGCCGGGTGACCTCTTCCTCCGTGAGGTTGCGCACCCGTGTGTCCGGTTTGACGTTCGTCGCCTGCAGAATCTGGCGGGCGCGGCTCAGGCCGACGCCGTAGACGTAGGTCAGCGCCACCTCCACCCGCTTCTCCCGCGGCAGGTCCACGCCCGCGATGCGTGCCATCCTCTTATACCTCCCCTAGCCCTGCTTCTGCTTGTGCTTTGGGTTCTCGCAGATCACCAGCAGCCGCCGGCCGCGCTTCACGATCTTGCACTTTTCACACATCCGCCGTACGGATGCCCGGACTTTCATCGTCGGTCTCCTTCTGCTCACCCCACAAATTCGCTGCGCGAATTTGCGGGGACCCCGAGCCCTTCTCTCCGCTGCACTTTCTCTTACCGATATCGATAGGTAATCCGGCCCCGGCTCGGGTCGTAGGGCGACAGTTCCACCTTCACCCGGTCGCCCGGCAGGATGCGGATGAAGTGGATCCGCATCTTCCCGGAGATGTGGGCCAGGACCCGGTGGCCGCTCTGCAGTTCGACGCGGAACATGGCGTTCGGCTGGATCTCCACGACCGTCCCCTCGACTTCGATGAGGTCCTTTTTCGCCATCAGTCCCCCGTCCCCGCGGCCTCACCGGCCGGCGGGGATTCCTCCGGGGCCCCCTGCGCCAGGGCCTGCCGGATCTCCTCGTCCCGCGGCGTCTCGCCCTGCGCCAGCTTGGCCGCCAGCGCCGGCGCGACGTCGTGCAGGGTCAGGTGCTTCAGGTTCTTCTTCTTCGGGCGGTCGATGCCGCGCTTCTCCCCATCGGCCACCAGGACCATGTCCTCTCCCAGCGTGCCGACGACGACGTAGCGATCGCCGCGGTCCCGCCCCGCGCGCGACGTGACCACCCGCCCTAACATCACCGATGGAGCGCTCGAAACCACAACCGTCAATTATATGGGCGCAGTCCCGTTCAGTCTAGTCAGCACCTCGGGGCCGTCCGCGCCCACCGCCACCGTGTGCTCGAAGTGCGCCGAGCGGGCGCGATCGCGCGTGCGCACCGTCCAGCCGTCCTCCAGGACGACCACCTCCAACCCGCCGGCGTTGACCATCGGCTCGATGGCCAGCGTCAGGCCGCGGCGCAGGGCGACCCCGCCGCCGGGGGTGCCGAAGTTGGGCACCTCCGGCCCCTCATGCAGGTCGCGCCCGATCCCGTGGCCGGCGAAGTCCCGCACCACGGAGAAACCCGCGCCCTCCGCCACCTGCTGGATGGCCCACCCCAGGTCCCCGGTGGTGCGTCCCTCGCGCGCCTCCCGGATCCCGGCCTCGAGGGCCTCCGCCGTCACCTGGAGCAGGCGGCGGGTCTCCTCGTCCACCTCGCCCACCGGGATGGTCCGCGCCACGTCCCCGTGAACGCCGTCGAGGTACACGCCCAGATCGACTGATACGATGCTGCCCTCGCGCAGCCGACGCGTCCCCGGGATCCCGTGCACCACCTCGTCGTCGATGGAGACGCAGATGCTGGCCGGATAGCCCCGGTAGTGCTTGAACGACGGCACGCCGCCGTGGTCCCGGATGAAGGTCTCGGCCAGGCCGTCCAGCTCCGCCGTGACCCCGCCCGGGGCGACGGCCCGCGCGACCCCCTCCAGCGCCCGCGCGGCCAGCTGCCCCGCCCGCCGCATCCGGGCGATCTCCTCCGGGCTCTTCACGACCATCATCGTCGGCCGGTGCATCAGAGTCCCAGCGCCGCCTCCAGCCGGGTGGAGACCTCTTCCACCGCGCCCTCCGCGTCCAGCACCGTATAGACGCTGCGCGCGCGGTAGTGCTCCAGCACGGGCGCGGTCTGGGCCCGGTAGACTTCCATGCGCCGGCGGACCGTCTCCGGCCGGTCGTCCTCCCGCTGGTAGAGCGGGCTGCCGTCGATGTCGCAGACGCCCGGCTGCCGCGGCGGATTGAACTCCACGTGGTAGATGTGGCCCGCCGCCTGACAGACCCGCCGGCCGCTCAACCGCCGGACCAGCGTCGCTTCGCTGACCTGGAAGTCCACCACCCGGTCGAGGCGCCGCCCCAACCGCCCGAGCATTTCCTCCAGCGCCGCCGCCTGCGGCAGCGTCCGGGGAAACCCGTCCAGGACGAAGCCCGCGGCGGTGTCCGGCCGGCGCAACCGCTCTTCCACGATCCCGATCATCACCACGTCCGGCACGAGCTCGCCCTTGTCCATGTAGCGCTGCGCCTCACGGCCGAGCGACGTCCCCACCGCGATGGCCTCGCGCAGGATGTCGCCCGTGGAGATCTGCACAAAGCCGCGCCGCGCCTGCAGCAGCCGCGCCTGGGTCCCCTTCCCCCCGCCGGGCGGCCCGAAGAAGATCAAGTTCATTGCGCATGGAGCAAGGTCATCGCATGAAGCCTTCGTAGTGGCGCATCAGCACGTAGGCCTCGATCTGCTTCATCGTCTCCAGGGCGACCCCCACGACGATGAGCAGGGAAGTGCCGGCCAGGTAGAAGGTGATGGTGCCGCCGCCCAGGGCGGCGGGGCCGCGGAACAGCGTCGGCAGCACGGCGATCAGTCCCAGGACCAGCGCGCCGACGAAGGTCAGCCGCTCGGTCACGCGGGTGAGGTACTCGCTGGTCGGCCTGCCCGGCCGGATGCCAGGAATGAACCCGCCGTACTTCTTGATGTTGTTGGCCACGTCGTTGGGGTCGAACGACACCGCCGTGTAGAAGTACGTGAAGACGATGATCAAGGCGAAGTAGAGGGCGTCGCCGAGATACGAACTCCCGGGCAGGATCAGCGTGGCAAACTGGCGCAGCCAGGGCCACTGCCCGAACTGCGCGATGGTCTGCGGAAACTGCAGGACGGAGATGGCGAAGATGATGGGGATGACGCCGGCCTGGATGAGCTTCATCGGCAGGTGGGTGGACTGCCCGCCGTAGACGCGCCGCCCCACCACCCGCTTTGCGTACTGCACCGGGATCTTGCGCGTCGCCTGCGTGACGCCGACCACGGTCACGATGCTCGCCAGGACGATGGCGATGTCCAGCAGGAAGGGGAACGGTCCGAGTTCGCCCGCCCGCAGCAGGACGATCGTGCGGCCGATCTGGTCCGGCAGCCGGGCGACGATGCCGCCGAAGATAATCAGCGACACGCCGTTGCCCACGCCGTACTCGGTCATGATCTCGCCCATCCAGGTGAGCAGCATCGTCCCGGCGACCAGCGTGATGACGATCGTCCCCAGCATCAGCGGCCGGGCGTCGGGGATGGCGTTTTGGCTGCGGATCAGGTACATCTGGCCGATCCCCTGCAGGATGGCCAGGACCACGGTGAGGTAGCGGGTGTACTGCCCGATCTTGCGCCGGCCGGCCTCCCCCTCTTCCGTCGCCATTTCCTTCAGGCGGGGGAAGACCACGTTCAGCAGGCTGAAGATGATGGACGCGGTGATGTAGGGGAAAACGCCCAGGGCGAAGAGGGCGAAGTTGCTCAGCGCGCCGCCGACGAACAGGTCGTAGAAGGAGAGCAGGCCGCCCTGCTGCTGGAAGAGTTGCTGCAACGCCCGGACGTCCACGCCGGGCACCGGCAGGTGCGCCCCGAGACGGTAGAGCACCAGCATGAACGCGGTGAAGAGCAGCCGCCGCCGCAGGTCGGGGATGCGCAGCGGGTTGGAGAGCGAGCGCACCTGCATCATCGCACGATCTCCGCCTTGCCGCCCGCCGCCTCAATAGCCTGTTTGGCGCTCTTGGAGAAGGCCTGCGCCTTTACCACCAGCGCGTGGGCCAGCCGCCCGCCGCCCAGGACCTTCACCGGGCCGCGGTCTACCAACCCCGCCTCCACCAGCGTGCCCACCGTGACCTCCGACCCCGCGGGGAAGCGAGTGAGCGCGCGCACCGACACCTCCGCCGGACGCCTCCGCGGCGGCCCGCCCGTCATCACGCTGCCGGCGGCGCGGACGCCGCGGCGGAAGGGGAGGCGCTTGGAGAGCGGCGTCTGGCCGCCCTCAAACCCGGGACGCGGCCCCGGGCCGGCCCGCGCCTTCTGCCCCTTGCGGCCTCGGCCGGCGTAGACGCCGCTCCCTGATCCCAGACCCCGGCCCACGCGGCGGCGGCGACGCCGCGCGCCCGCTCTCGGCTTCAAGGCATCGATCTTCAGCATGGTCCGACTCCTCTACCGCGCGGCCTCGCGCAGGCGCCGCCGACCAACGAGATCCTCCACGCGCTTGCCCCGGATCGCCGCGACCTCCTCGGGCCGCCGCAGCGCCATCAACCCCGTGGCCGTGGCCCGCGCCTGGTTGATCGGGTTGTTCGATCCGAGGGACTTGGTCAGGATGTCCTTGATCCCGGCGGCCTCCAGCACCGCCCGCACCGGCCCGCCGGCGATGACCCCGGTCCCTTCCGAGGCCGGCTTCAGCAGCACCCGGGCCGCCCCATAAATGCCAATGACCTCGTGCGGGACCGTATTGCCGATGCGCGGTACCTGGAAGAGATGCTTCTTCGCGTCCTCCACGCCCTTGCGAATCGCGTCCGGCACCTCGGCGGCCTTCCCCAGGCCCACGCCGACGTGCCCCTGCTCGTCGCCGACGATCACCAGGGCGCTGAAGTTGAAGCGCTTCGCGCCCTTGGTCACCTTGGCGACGCGGTTGATCCACACCGCCTTTTCGAAGGTGATGTTCAGCGTGTTCGGGTCGATGCGTCCAGCCAACTCCTCCGCCTCCGCTCCTGTGGCGCCTAGAACTGCAGCCCGCCGGCGCGCGCCCCTTCGGCCAGGGCCTTCACCCGGCCGTGATAGGCGTAGCCACCGCGGTCGAAGACTACCCTGGTGATGCCGCCCTCCTTCGCCCGCCGGGCGATCAGTTCGCCCACCAGGCGGCTCGCCTCGCCCTTGCGCTTGCCTTTGGCCTGGTCGCGGACCTCCGGATCGAGCGTGGACGCGGCGACCAGCGTGTGGCTGGGGTGGTCGTCCACGATCTGCGCGTAGATGTGGCTCAAACTGCGGAAGACCACCAGCCGGGGACGGGCGGCCATGCCCTCCACATGGTGGCGGATGCGCAGGTGCCGGCGCTTCCGCAGGGCGTTCCGGTCGAGTCGCTTCAGCATCGCCGCTCTCCTCGCCTTACACCTTGCCGGGGCCGGCGGCGGTCCGTCCCGCCTTGCCCGGTTTGAGCTTGATCCGTTCGCCGGCGTAGCGGATGCCCTTGCCCTTGTAGGGATCGGGCGGCCGCACCGCGCGTATGCGCGCCGCCACCTGGCCGACCAGTTCGCGGTCGATGCCGGTCACGACGATGCGGCTGGGGGCCGGCACCTCGAAGGCGATCCCCTCGGGCGCGGGAACCTCCACCGCGTGCGAGTAGCCGACGGAGAGCGCCAGGTTGTTCCCCTGCTTGGCGGCACGGTAGCCCACGCCCTGGATCTCCAGCTCGACCCGGTACCCGTCCGTGACGCCGCGCACCATGTTGGCCAGCAGTGCCCGGGTGAGGCCGTGCAGGGCACGGTGCTGCCGCTGGTCCGTGGCTCGTGTCACGACCAGCTTCCCATCCTGCAGAGCGACGTGCATGTCCGGGTGAAAGGTGCGCTCCAGCTTCCCCTTCGGGCCCTGCACCGAGACGTGCGTGCCCTCCACCTGGACTTCAACGCCTTTGGGGATGGGCACAGGCGCCCGCCCTATCCGCGACATCGCCTGCTCCTTTCCCGCCGCCCGCCGGTCTTACCAGACATAGGCGATCACTTCTCCGCCGACGCCCTGCCGCCGGGCCTGCCGGTCGGTCATCAGGCCGCGCGAGGTGGAGAGGATCGCCACCCCCAGCCCGCCGCGCACCCGCGGGATCGCCGTGCGCGGGCTGTAGATGCGCAGCCCGGGGCGGCTCACCCGGCGGATGCCCGTGAGCACGGGTTCCCGCCGCGGGCCGTAGCGCAGCGTGATGCGCAGCACCCCCTGCGGGCCGCGCTCGACGCGGTGCGCGTCGGCGATGAAGCCCTCCTCCTTGAGAATGCGCGCGATCTCCCGCTTCAGCCGGCTCGCCGGCACCTCGACGTGGTCCTTCCGCGCCGCGTTCGCGTTGCGAATGCGCGTCAGCATGTCCGCGATCGTATCTGTGATTACGCCGCCCATTACTGCCTCCTCGCCGGGGTCACCAGCTGGACTTGACCACGCCGGGGATCTCGCCCCGGTGCGCCAACTGCCGCAGGCAGATGCGGCAGAGGCCGAACTTGCGAAAGACCGCCCGCGGCCGGCCGCAGCGGAGACACCGCGAGTAGGCGCGCACCTTGAACTTGGGGGTCCGCTGCCACTTCTCCAGCAACGCCTTCTTGGCCATCCCGTTCTCCCTCCGACCCTACGCCGCCGGCGCCGCCTCCCGCAGCGGGAGGCCGAGCAGCCGCAGCAGTTCGCGGGCCTCCTCGTCCGTGCGGGCGGTGGTCACGATGGTGATGTCCATGCCGCGAATCTTCTCCACCTTGTCGTAGTCGATCTCGGGAAAGATCAACTGCTCCTTCATGCCGATGTTCAGGTTGCCGCGGCCATCGAACGCCCGCTCGGAGATTCCCTTGAAGTCTTTGATCCGCGGCAGGGCCACACTGAACAGCTTGTCCAGGAAGTCGTACATCCGGTCGCCGCGCAGGGTGACCTTGGCCCCGATGGCCACCCCGGCGCGCAGCTTGAAGTTGGCGATCGACTTCTTCGCCCGCGTGACCAGCGGCCGCTGCCCGGTGATCAGGGTCAGTTCCTCCACGGCCTTGTCGATCTGCCGCGGGTCGGCCACGGCGTCGCCCACGCGCATGTTCACGACGGCCTTCTCCACCCGCGGCACTTGCATCACGTTCCGGTAGGCGAACCGGGTGCGCAACCGGGGGACGACCTCCTTTTGATACCGTTCCTTCAACCGCGTGGCCACGACGACGGCTCCTTTGATCCCGATCTCACTCTTCCACATTGTGCGGCCCGCCCCGGGCCGCACCTGTTATCCAATCTGCTCGCCGCAGTTGCGGCAGACCCGCACCTTGGTCCCGTCGGGCAGGTGGTCGTGCCCGAAGCGCACCGCCTCCCCGCACTTGGGGCAGACCAGCATCACCTTGCTCGCCGGGATCTTGGCCTCTTTCTCCACGATCCCACCCTGCGGCAGCTTCGGCGTCGGCTTGGCGTGCCGCTTCACCACGTTCACGCCCTCGACGATGATGCGGCTGTGCTTGGGGAAGACCTTCAGCACCTTGCCGCGCTTGCCGCGGTTCTTCCCGGCGATCACCTCCACGGTGTCGCCCTTCTTCACGTGCATCGGCTGCCGCCCCACTGCCACGGCCATCGCTCACAGCACCTCCGGCGCCAGCGAGATGATCTTCATGTACTGGCGCTCCCGCAGCTCCCGGGCCACGGGACCGAAGATCCGCGTCCCCCGCGGGTTCTGGCCGTCGGGGGTCAGCAGCACGGCGGCGTTGTCATCGAAGCGGATGTAGGAGCCGTCCGGCCGGCGCACCTCCTTGCGCGTGCGCACTACCACCGCCTTGACGATCTCCCCCTTCTTCACGGCGCTGTTGGGGATGGCCTGTTTGACGGTCCCCACGACGACGTCGCCCACGGTGGCGTAGCGGCGCCGGCTGCCGCCGAGTACGCGGATGACCAGGATCTCCCGCGCCCCGGTGTTGTCGGCCACCTTCAGCCGGGTTTGCTGCTGGATCATGCCCCCGACTCCGCCTCCCCGCCGGGCACGGTCGCCGGCATGGTGCGGTGCTCCAGCACGCGGACGATGCGCCACCGCTTCTCCTTGCTCAGCGGCCGCGTCTCCGTCATCAGCACCACGTCCCCCACCCGGCTGGCGTTCAGCTCGTCGTGCGCCTTGAACTTCTTGCTGTGGCGCACGGTCTTTCTATAAAGCGGGTGTCGGCGCTGGGTCTCCACGCGCACCACCCGCGTCTTCTGCATCCGGTCGCTGACGACGACCCCGACCTGTTCCTTCCGTCTGTTGCGCGGCTGCGTCACGCCCGTATCCCTTTCTGCTGCAGCACCGTCTTCATCTGCGCCACCTGCCGGTGCAGCTCCCGGATCCGCCCGGTGTTGCGCTGCTGCCCGACCTTGAGGCGCAGGGCGAACAGTTCCCGCTGCGCGTCATCCAGCTTCTTCCGCAACTCCTCCGGCGTTAGCTCCCGGTACTCCGCCGCCGCCCCCATCAGGCCGCCACCTCCGGCCGGGTGGTGAACTTCGTGCGGATGGGCAGCTTGTGCCCGGCCAGGCGCATCGCCTCGCGGGCCACGTCCTCGCTCACCCCGGCGATCTCGAAGAGGATCCGGCCGGGCTTGATCACCGCCACCCAGCCCTCCGGGTTGCCCTTGCCGCTCCCCATGCGCGTCTCCGCCGGCTTCTTCGTGAACGGCTTGTCCGGGAAGACCCGGATCCACACCTTTCCGCCGCGCTTGAGGAAGCGGGTGATGGCCACGCGGGCCGCCTCCAGTTGCTGGGTCGTCACCCAGGCCGGCTCCAGCGCCTGCAGGCCGTACTCGCCGAAGGCGACGGTCCCGCCGGCCAGGGCTTTGCCCCGCCGGGACCCCCGGTGGGCCTTGCGAAATTTGGTGCGCTTAGGCGCCAGCATCCTCGTCCCTCCGCTTCACCGCCACCGCCGGCGTGCGCGAGGGGATGACCACGGTCTCCCCGTTCGACCCTCCGGTGGGCGGCTCCGGCGGCGCCAGCCGCGGCGGCCGGCGGTGCTCCAGTTCGATTCGCTTGGGCTCGGGCAGCACGTCCCCGCGGTAGATCCAGACCTTGACGCCGATCCGGCCGTAGGTGGTCATCGACTCGGCCACGCCGAAGTCGATGTCCGCGCGCAGGGTGTGCAGCGGCACGCGCCCCTCGCGGTACCACTCGTAGCGGGCGATCTCCGCGCCGGCCAGCCGGCCGGCGGCGGCGATGCGGATGCCCTTCGCTCCCGCGCGCAGGCTGCGCTGCACCGCCTGCTTCATCGCCCGGCGGTAGGCCACGCGGCGCTCCAGCTGCTGCGCCACGTTTTCCGCCACCAGCTGCGCCTCCAGTTCCGGCCGGCGGATCTCCTGCACGTTGAGCTGGATCTGTTTGCCCGTCATGGCGTCCAGCTCTTTCTTCAGGGCATCGATCCCCGTGCCGCCCCGGCCGATGATGATCCCCGGGCGCGCCGCGTGGATGGTCACCCGCACGCGGTTGGCCGCGCGCTCGATCTCAATCCGAGAGATGCCGGCGCGGTAGAGCGACTTCTTGATGTGCGTGCGGATGCGCAGATCTTCCCTGATCAGCGGCGCCATGTTCTTGGCGTACCAGCGCGACTCCCAGTCGCGGATGACCCCCACGCGGAATCCCACGGGATGGACCTTCTGCCCCACGCCTCACCTCCACCTATGCTGCACGCACGTCACGCTAAGCCTTCTCCCCCACGACCACGGTGACGTGGCTGCTCCGCCGCGTCATGACGTCCAGGCGGCCCCGCGCCCGCGGCGCCAGCCGGCGCGTCGACGGCCCGGCGTCCACATACGCCCGGGCGACGATCAGATCGTCCCGGGCCAGGTCCAGGTTGTTCTCCGCGTTGGCCACCGCCGACTTCAGCGCCTTCTCCAGCACCCGCGCCGCCTTGTGCGGCATGAAGCGCAGCAGGGCCTGGGCCTCGGCCACGGGCTTGCCCCGGATCTGCTCCGCCACCCGCCGCACCTTGGTCGGCGAGATGCGGATGTATTTGGCGATCGCCTTCGTCTCCATGAACCGTCGTGCTCCCCTTCTGGCGGCCGTCCCCTACTTCAGCGTCGTCGTGCGCTCGGTGTGGGCGCCGTGACCGCGGAAGGTGCGGGTGGGGGAGAACTCGCCCAGCTTGTGGCCGACCATCTGCTCGCTGACGTAGATGGGCACGTGCTTACGGCCGTCGTAGACGGCGATGGTGTGCCCGACGAACTCCGGCAGAATGGTCGAGCGCCGCGACCAGGTGCGGATCACGCGGCGCTCCCGCGAGCGGTTCAGCTCGCGCACCTTTACCAGCAGGTGCGCATCCACGAACGGGCCCTTCTTCCTCGACCGTCCCATCTATATCAATCTCCTCAGTCTGCCACATTGTCCGGCCCTCCCCAACCTCCGCGGCCCTCTCCGGGCCGCCAACTCCGGGCCGGACCCTTTCACGCCTCCGCTACTTGCGCCGCTTCACGATCAGGCGGTCGCTGGGCTTGCGCTGGCGCGTCTTCGCCCCCAGGGTGGGCTTGCCCCACGGACTCATCGGTCCCGGCATGCCTATCGGGGAGCGCCCCTCGCCGCCACCGTGCGGGTGACTGGAAGGATCCATGGCCACCCCGCGCACCGTCGGCCGCCACCCCAGCCAGCGCTGGCGGCCGGCCTTGCCGATCTTGATCGCCTCGTGCTCGGCGTTCCCGACCTGCCCAATCGTCGCCTTGCAGTCCAGCAGGACCAGCCGCACCTCGCCCGAGGGCAGACGCAGGTGGGCGAAGTCGCCCTCCTTGGCCATGATCTGCGCGCCGCCGCCGGCGGCCCGCACCAGCTGCCCGCCGTGCCCGGGGTGCAGCTCGATGTTGTGCACGATGGTCCCCGCCGGGATGTTACGCAGCGGCAGGGCATTGCCCGGCTGGATCTCCGCCGCCGACCCCGAGGTGACCTTCTCGCCCACGCGCAGCCCCTCGGGTGCCAGGATGTATCGCTTCTCCCCGTCCGCGTAGTGCAGCAGGGCGATGCGGGCGGAGCGGTTCGGGTCGTACTCGATCGCCGCCACCTTGGCGGTCACGCCGTCCTTGTCCCGCTTGAAGTCGATGATGCGGTAGAGGCGCTTGTGCCCACCGCCGCGGTGCCGCACCGTCACCTTCCCCTGGCTGTTCCGCCCCGCGGTGCGGCGCAGCGGCTCGGTCAGCTGCCGCTCCGGCCGGGTCTTGGTGATCTCGTCAAAGGTGGGGACGGTCATGAAGCGCCGTCCCGGCGTCGTTGGTTTGAACTTCTTCATACCCATGATCCGCTCGCCTCCCGGGGTTGCCTACGTGAGGCTCTCCAGGTCGATCTTGTCTCCCGGGCGCAGCGTGACGATCGCCTTGCGCCGGCCCGCCACCCGGTAGTAGTGCGGCCCCCGGCGCTTCTGCTGCCCGGGGATGTTGATCACGTTCACCTTGGCCACCCGCACATTGAAGAGGTGCTCCACGGCCGCCTTGATCGCCAGTTTGTTGTAGCCGGGCGCCACCTCGAAGGTGTACTTGCCGGCCTCGGTGCCGCGCATGCTCTTCTCCGTCAGGATGGGCCGCCGGATCACCTCCCGGGCCTCAACGGTCATCGCCCCAGACCTCCCGCACCACGCCCAGCGCCTCGCGCGTCACCACCAGCCGGGGGTGCGCCAGCAGGTCGTGCACGTTCAACGTGCGCGCCGTCAGCACCGTCACACCCCGCAGGTTGTCCGCCGCCTTGACCAGGGTCTGATTGTGCGCGGCCGTCACCAGGATCACCTTCTCCTCCCCGACCCCCAGTCGCGCCAGCACTGCGGCCAGTTCCTTCGTCCGCGGCGCCTCCAGGCGCAGCTCCTCCACCACCGTCAGGTGCCCGCTGCGCGCCTTGTCCGCCAGCAGCGAGCGCACGGCCAGCCGCCGCACGCGCTGGGGCAGCGCGTAGCCGGGAGTCGCCGGCCGCGGACCAAAGGTAATGCCTCCGCCCACCCACAGCGGGGAGCGCCGGCTGCCGTGCCGCGCCCGCCCGGTGCCCTTCTGCCGCCAGGGCTTGCGCCCGCCGCCGCGCACCTCGCCGCGCGTCTTGGTGGAGTGCGTGCCCAGGTGCCGGGCGGCCAGCTGCCAGGCCAACACCTCATGCACGACGGCGGTGTTGGGCACCACACCGAAAATCTGCTCCGGCAGATCCACCTCGCCCCGCGTCGCGCCCGTCGCGTCAATGAGAGGTGCTTTGATCATCACGCCCGCTCCTTACCCTTGGCCCCGGCTTTCCGCGCCGCCCGGCGTTGCCGTTTGGCGCTGCGCAGGAGCAGGAGGCTGCCGCGCACGCCGGGCACCGCGCCGCGCAGGTAGAGCAGGTTCCGCTCCGGCTCCACCTTGACCACGCGCAGCCCGCGGATGGTCACCCGCTCGTTGCCGAAGCGCCCCGGCATCCGCTTGCCCGGCCAGACCCGGGCGACGTTGGACGACCCGATGGACCCGATCGCGCGGTGCATCAGGGAGACGCCGTGCGAGTCTCGCTGCCCACCGAACCCGTGGCGCTTGATCGCGCCGGAGAAGCCCCGCCCGCGGCTCGTCCCGGTCACGTCCACGACGTCGCCGGGGGAGAAGACCTCCACCGTGATCGTCTGGCCCGGCTGGGCGCCGGCGGTCGGTCCGCGCAGTTCCCGGAGGTGGCGCTGCGGCGCCACCTTGGCCTTGACGTAGACGCCGCGCAGGGGCTTGGGCAACCGGCGCTCTTTCACCGCGCCGACGCCGACCTGCAGCGCCTCATAGCCGTCCCGCTCGCGGGTCTTCACGTGCACGACGACGTTCGGCTCCGCTTCGATGAGCGTCACCGAGACGCGGTGGCCCGCCTCGTCGAAGAGCTCTGTCATCCCCAGTTTGCGTCCCAGGATCGCGGCCATCATGTCGCCCCTACAACTTAATCTCGATGTCCACCCCGGCCGGCAGGTCCAGGTGCATCAGCGCGTCCACCGTCTTCTGCGTCGGTTCGAGGATGTCGATTAGCCGCTTGTGCGTGCGCAGTTCGAAATGCTCCATCGACTCCTTGTCGATATGCGGGGAGCGGATTACGGTGAAGACGCTGCGGCTGGTCGGCAGCGGCACCGGGCCGCTGATGCGGGCGCCGGTGCGCTTGACGGTGTCCACGATCTTCTCGGCCGACTGGTCCAGGACCTTATGGTCGAAGGCTTTGAGCTTGATGCGGATCTTCTGCTTCATGACTATTCCACGATCCCCGTGACGACGCCGGCGCCGACCGTGCGGCCGCCCTCCCGGATGGCGAACCGCAGCTCCTCCTCCAGCGCCACCGGCGTGATCAGCGCCACCTCCAGGTTCACATTGTCCCCCGGCATCACCATCTCCACCCCCGCCGGCAGCGCGATGTCCCCCGTCACGTCCGTCGTCCGAAAGTAGAACTGCGGCCGGTACCCCGTGAAGAACGGCGTGTGCCGCCCCCCCTCTTCCTTCGTCAGCACGTACACCTCCGCCCGGAACTTCAGGTGCGGGTTGATCGACCCCGGCTTCGCCAGCACCATCCCCCGCTCGATCTCTTCCTTCTCCACCCCCCGCAGCAGTACCCCGATGTTGTCCCCCGCCACCGCCTCGTCCAGCGTCTTGCGGAACATCTCCAGCCCCGTCACCACCGTCCGCCGCGCCTCCGGCCGCAGCCCGACGATCTCCACCTCTTCCCCCACCTTCACCTTCCCCCGCTCCACCCGGCCCGTGGCCACCGTGCCCCGGCCGGTGATCGTGAAAATGTCCTCCACCGCCATCAGGAAGGGCTTCTCCACTTCCCGCACCGGCGTCGGGATGTACGAATCTACCGCGTCCATCAACTCGTAGATCTGGTTCACCCACTCGTGCTCCCCGCGGCGGATCTTCGGATTGGCTTCCAGGGCTTCCAGCGCCTTCAGCGCGGACCCCCGGATGATCGGAATCTCGTTCCCGGGGAACTGGTAGCGGGTGAGCAGATCCCGCACCTCCACCTCCACCAGGTCGAGCAGTTCGGGGTCGTCCACCATGTCGATCTTGTTCAGGAAGACGACGATGGCCGGCACGTTGACCTGGCGCGCCAGCAGGATGTGCTCCCGCGTCTGGGGCATCGGGCCGTCCGCGGCGCTGACCACCAGGATCGCCCCGTCCATCTGCGCCGCCCCGGTGATCATGTTCTTGATGTAGTCGGCGTGGCCCGGGCAGTCGATGTGCGCGTAGTGCCGCTTCGCCGTCTCGTACTCCACGTGGCTGATGTTGATCGTCAGCCCCCGCTCCTTCTCCTCCGGCGCGTTGTCAATGTCGTAGTAGCCCTTGGGCTGCGTCCCCCCCACCCCCGCCAGCGCATGGGTGATCGCCGCCGTCAGCGTCGTCTTCCCGTGGTCGACGTGCCCGATCGTCCCCACGTTCACGTGGGGCTTCGTCCGCTCAAACTTCGCCTTGGCCATCTCACTCCTCCGTTATGGGGTCCCCGTGCTTATTTGCCTGCGCCCACGGCCTGACCGCGCACCGCTTCCGCGATCGACGCCGGGATCTCCTCGTAATGCGACGGCTCCATCGTATGCGTCGCCCGCCCCTGGGTGGCGGAGCGCACCGCCGTGGCGTAGCCGAACATCTCCGCCAGCGGCACCAGCGCCCGGATCACCCGGGACTTGCCCTGCTGCTCCATGGCCATGATCCGGCCGCGCCGGGCGTTGAGGTCGCCGATGACGTCCCCCATGTACTGCTCGGGGGTGATCACCTCGACGCGCATGATCGGTTCCAGGAGGATGGGCTGCGCCTTCCGCACCGCCTCCTTGAAGCCCAGCGAGGCGGCGATCTTGAAGGCCATCTCGCTGCTGTCCACCTCGTGGTAGGATCCGTCGAGCAGCGTCGCCCGGAAGTCCACCATCGGGTAGCCGGCGAGGATGCCGCTCTCCGCGGCCTCGCGGATGCCGGCCTCCACCGGGGAGATGAACTCGCGGGGGATGCGGCCGCCGGTGATCTTGTCCACGAACTCGATCCCCGTGCCGCGCTGCAGTGGCTCCACCTGCAGCACGACGTGGCCGTACTGGCCGCGGCCGCCGGTCTGGCGGATGTACCGGCCCTCGGCGCGGGCGGGCTGCTTGATCGTCTCCTTATAGGCGACCTGCGGCCGACCCACGTTGGCCTCAACCTTGAACTCCCGCAGCAGGCGGTCGACGATGATCTCCAGGTGCAGCTCGCCCATGCCGGAGATCAGCGTCTGCCCCGTCTCCGAGTCGAAGCGCACCTTGAAGGTGGGGTCCTCCTCCGCCAGCTTGACCAGGGAGGCGCCGAGCTTGTCCTCGTCCGCCTTGGTCTTCGGCTCCACGGCCACGGCGATGACCGGCTCGGGGAACTGCATCGCCTCCAGGACGATGGGCGCGTCCTCCGCGCAGAGGGTGTCGCCGGTCGTGGTCACGCGCAGCCCGACCGCGGCGACGACGTTCCCCGCGGCGACCTCGGGGATGTCCTCCCGGTGGTTGGCGTGCATCTGCAGGATGCGGGAGACCCGCTCCCGCTGCCCCTTGTTGGCGTTATAGATGTAGGAACCCGCCTCGAGGGTCCCCGAGTAGGCGCGGAAGTAGGTCAGCTTGCCGACGTAGGGGTCGGTGACGATCTTGAAGGCCAGCGCGGCGAAGGGGGCGTCCTGGCTCGGCTCCCGGACCGCCGGCTCGCCGGTGTGCGGGTCGGTACCCTGCACGGGCGGCAGGTCCAGCGGCGACGGCAGGTAGTCGATGATGGCGTCCAGCAGCGGCTGCACGCCCTTGTTGCGGAAGGAGGAGCCGCAGAGTACGGGGACGAGCTTGTAGCCGAGGGCGCCGCGGCGCAGCGCGCCCCGGATCTCCTCCTCGCCGATCGGCTTACCCTCCAGGTAGCGGTGCAGCAGCTCCTCGTCCAGCTCCACCGCCGCCTCGACCAGGCGCTCCCGCAGTTGCTCCGCCTGCTCGCGCAGGGCCGGCGGGATCTCCGTCTCATCGGAGCGCGTGCCCAGGTCGTCCAGGTAGACGACGGACTTCATCCGGATGAGATCGATGACGCCGCGGAAGTCGTCCTCGGCGCCGATGGGCATCTGCAGCGGCACCGCGTTGGCCCCCAGGCGCTCGCGCAGCATCTCCACCACGCGCGTGAAGTCCGCCCCGGTGCGGTCCATCTTGTTGACGAAGACGATGCGCGGCACGCGGTAGCGGTCGGCCTGCCGCCAGACCGTCTCCGACTGCGGCTGCACCCCCTCCACCGCAGTGACCAGGACGACGGCACCGTCCAGGACCCGCAGCGAACGCTCCACCTCCACGGTGAAGTCCACGTGCCCGGGGGTGTCGATGATGTTGATGCGGTGGTCGCGCCATTCGCAGGTCGTGGCCGCGGAGGTGATGGTAATCCCCCGCTCCCGCTCCTGCACCATCCAGTCCATCGTCGCCGAGCCCTCGTCCACCTCGCCGATGCGGTGCACCCGTCCCGTGTAGAAAAGGATGCGCTCGGTGGTCGTCGTCTTGCCCGCGTCGATGTGGGCGACGATGCCAATGTTCCTAGTTTTCTCCAGACCCACTCGACTGGGTGTCATCACCGTGGCTGCCAACGTTCGTCCTCGTCCGTCGCTGTCGCAGTCATGTCTGCGCTCACCAGCGGTAGTGCGCGAAGGCCTTGTTCGCCTCGGCCATGCGGTGCGTGTCCTCGCGCTTCTTCACGGCGCCGCCCTGCCCGGCGGAGGCATCCAGGATCTCCGCCGCCAGTTTGGCCGCCATGCTCCGGCGGTCTTTGCGCTGCCGGGCGTGGTCCACGAGCCAGCGCAGACCGAGCGACATCCGCCGCTCCGGCCGAACCTCGATCGGCACCTGATAGGTGGCGCCGCCGACCCGCCGCGGCCGCACCTCCAGCAGCGGCATGATGTTGCCGAGCGCCTTGTCCAGCACCTTCGCCGGATCCTGGCCGGCCTTGCTCTTGACCTCGTCGAACGCCCCGTAGACGATGTGCTCGGCCAGGCTCTTCTTCCCGCGCTGCATCACCTTGTTGACCAGCCGAGACACGGTGACGTTGCCGAACACCGGGTCCGGCCCGATCACGCGCCGCGGAGCGGCTCCCTTTCGCGGCATGGCTCTGGTGCCTCCCTACGCTTTCTTGGGGCGCTTGGCCCCGTACTTGGACCGGCCGCGCCGGCGGTCCACCACGCCGGCGGCGTCGAGCGTGCCGCGGATGATGTGGTAGCGGATGCCCGGCAGGTCGCGCACCCGGCCGCCCCGGATCAGCACCACCGAGTGCTCTTGCAGGTTGTGCCCGATGCCGGGGATGTAGGACGTGACCTCCTTCCCCGTGGTCAGCCGCACCCGGGCGATCTTGCGCAGCGCCGAGTTCGGCTTCTTCGGGGTGGTGGTCTTCACCTGAATGCACACGCCTCGCCGCTGCGGGCTGCCCGACAGCGCCGGGGACTTGGTCTTGTGCCGCGTCCGGTGGCGCCCGCGCCGCACCAGTTGCGAAATCGTCGGCATCTTTTGCTCCCTCCACCGCTTATCCGGGCCCGGCGGTCCGCCGCGCCCGCGCCGTCATACAGACAGAAGCCCTCCGCCACGGGGGAAGAGGGCGAAAACGCCGCGCGATGTCCGGCGGGGTCCGCCGGATTATCGCAAATCTTCTCCGCCGCTATTGAGTCTGCGCCATACGAGGCACCAGAGGTGGTGCCCTGCGGCGCATCCCAGGCGCTCTCCGGGGGTCGGACTTAAGGTGAAACGTTGGAGAGCCCCGATTGTGGCGCTATGCGTCTGCCGGTGTCGCCGGCCCGAGTACCGCGGCCGCGGCCGCTCCGACGGCGATCCCGCACGCCCGGCCCAGCTCCCGCATGGAGTCGACCTCAGCGAGCGGCACTCCGGCTTCCTGCGCGGCGCGGACGACCGGCTCCGTCACCTTCCGGTCGGCGTCCCGCGCCACCAGCACGAGCAGCGCCCGGCCCTTCCGGACCGCTTTCACCGTCTGGCTGGCTCCGACCGCCCGCGCCTCAGCGGCCCGGATCTGCTCCAGGGGCGAAAGCGAAACGGCCATCGCTCAACCTTACGAAGGATAGCACCCGCTTTCGGGGATGTCAAAAGGTTGTTCGGGTGTCTTTGGGGGCCTTCATGGAGCGACAGGGCCCCGGGAGTCCCCCCGCCCTCTCGACCCAAAAGTGCGTCTAAATCGGCCTGCAGTTGGCCATAACTCTTTGGTAACCCTGAAGCGCCGGAGGAAAGGTACAGGCTCCCTCCGGACGACCGGTCGCCATCCGGGTCGGGTTGTGTCTCATTACCTAATGAAGGATGGACTAGGGTGAAAACCGCACGCCCCGCGGGTACTCCCCTGCAGCGCCGACTCCTCACGCTGCTGGATGATCATTCGACGAACGGCGACCAGGTGACGGCGGCGGGCCTGGCCGAGCAGGTCGCCGTGCCGGTTTCGGAGGTCGAGGCCGAACTGGAGACCCTCGTGCTGCTGGGGAACCTTTCGCGCAGCACCGGCAGCGACGGGCAGGTGCATTACAGCCCGGGGCCGCGGCGCAAGCTCCTCGGCCACATGCTCGTGGACGCCGGCTTCATCACCGAGGCCCAACTGCAGGAGGCGCTGGCCGAGCAGAACCAGACCGGCGAACGCCTAGGCCGCATCCTCGTTGACCGCGGCTACGTCAGCAAGCAGACCCTCGGGCAAATGCTCGAGATGCAGCGCGGCGTTCCCTACGTCAACCTCTCCACCTATCCCATCGATGAGAAACTGGTGCGCGCCATCCCCGAGTGGGTGGTGCTGCAGCACAAGGTCGTCCCGCTGGCCCGCGTGCACCGGGAGATCCATCTGGCGATGCTCGACCCCGGCGACGTCGTGGCCATCGACACGGTGGCGCGGCTCCTCGAGGGTCGCGTGCGCCCCTTCCTCACCACCGAGCGCGACTTCGACTGGGCCGTCACCAAGTACTTCGACGTGGGACGGCGGGTCGGGGAGAGCCTCTCGGGGGTCGCCGCGGAAGCGCCGGACCAGACCACGGCCGCGGCCATCATCACTGAGGCCACCGACGCCCCGCCGGTCGTGCGCGTGGTCAACTCCGTCCTTACGGACGCGGTGCGCATCGGCGCCACGGACATCCACATCGAGCCGGACGCCGAAGAGGCGCGCGTCCGGGTGCGCGTGGACGGGCTGCTCTACGACAAAGCTGTGCTGCCCGCGGGGGTCGCCGGCGCGGTGATCTCCCGGCTGAAGGTGCTGGCGGGGATGGATATCGCTGAGCGGCTCCGGCCGCAGGACGGCCGGATCCTGCTGGATATCGAGGGCCGGGAATACGACCTCCGCCTGGCCACGGTGGGATCGGCCTTCGGCGAGCGCGCCGCCATCCGGCTGTTGAACACGCAGCAGGTCCTGCTCGGGCTGGAGCGCCTGGGTCTCTTCCCCGAGCAGCAGAAGATCCTGGAGCAGCTGCTGTCGCGGCCGCACGGCATGATCCTGGTCACCGGCCCCACGGGGAGCGGGAAGACCACGACCCTCTACGCGGCGCTGCGCCACATCCACGAGCCGACGCGCAACATCATGACCATCGAAGACCCGGTGGAGTACCGCCTGGCCGGAATCACGCAGATCCCCGTGCGGGAGAAGGCGGGCATCACCTTCGGCATCGGGCTGCGGGCTATCTTGCGGCAGGATCCCGACGTCGTCATGGTCGGAGAGATCCGCGACCCGGAGACCGCCTCCATCGCCATCCAGGCGGCCCTTACCGGGCACCTGGTCCTCTCCACCCTGCACACCAGCGCTGCCGCCGGCGCACTGGTCCGCCTGCTGGACATGGGCGTGGAGCCCTACCTGCTCACCTCCTCGGTGCTGGCCGTGGCCGGGCAGCGGCTCATCCGCGTGCTCTGCACCACCTGCCGCCGCCGCTACCGGGCGAGCCAGGAGGAAGCGGAGGTGCTGGGATTGTCGGGCGAGCGGCCGCAGCTTTTCCGCGCGGTCGGCTGCGCCGAGTGCGGCGACCTGGGCTACAAGGGCCGGACCGGCGTCTTCGAGATCATGGTCATGGCGGATGACATTCGGGAACTCGTCCTGGAGCGCCGGCCTGCCAGCGCGGTCCAGACGGCGGCGGAGGGCGCGGGGATGCAGTCGCTGCAGGAGTCGGCGCGGCGCACGGTCCTGGAGGGCGTGACCAGCCTCGAGGAGTACCGCCGCCTGATCCTGGCGGAGGCCGGATAGTGCCGACCTACGAGTACGTCAGCCGTGATGCCCGGGGTCTGCTGATCAAGGGGCGGGTGGAGGCGGAGGACAACGCCCGCGCCCGCGCCCGGCTGCAGGAGCGCGGCCTCTTCGTCACTGCGCTGCGGCCCGAGGCTGTGGGCCCGCGCCGCGGCGTGCGGCTGCCCAAGGCGGCCGAGGTTGTCCTGATGACACACCACCTGGCGATGCTGCTGGGCGCCGGCCTGCCGCTCTACCAGGCGCTGGAGGCGCTGGCAGAGCAGACCGACGACCCGCAGATGCGCGGCATCGTCCAGGGGTTGGCACAGGATATCGAGGAAGGGAAGAGCCTCTCCGTGGCGCTCGGCCGCCACCCCGACCTCTTCCCCGCCGTGTACATCGGCGTCATCCGCAACGGTGAACTGAGCGGCCGGCTGGACGAGGCGCTGGAGCGGCTGGCCGCCTATCTGGAACGAGACCAGGAGTTCCGCCGCCGGGTACGGGACGCGCTGGTCTACCCGGCAATCGTGCTCTCGCTGGCGGCCGTCGTGCTGGCCATCTTCCTCACGTACATCATCCCCGCCTTCGACCGCGTCTACCGCAGCACTGGGGCGCGCCTTCCCACGCTGACCCAGGCCCTGATGGCCGCCAGCGTCCTCTTCCGCCACAACCTGCCGCTCGTCGGGCTGGCCCTCGTGCTGGTGATCCTGCCGCCGACGCGGCGGATCATCTGGGAGGCGCTCTCCGGCCCGCTGCAGCGGTTGGTCCTGCGGGTGCCCCAGGCGCGCGTCCTGGCGCAGACCATCTCGCTCAGCCGGTTCGTCCATGCGCTGGGGGCGATGCTGCAAAGCGGCGTGCCCGTGCTGCCGGCGCTGGAGGTGGCGGGCGAGGCGGTGGGCGTCCCGGAATTCCGCGGCACCGTGCGCTACCTGATCAGCCAAATCAGCGCCGGGCGCCGCTTCGGCGACTCGCTGCGCCAGACCGGGCAGTTCCCGCCGATGATCGTGCGCATGGTCGCCCTGGGCGAGGAGTCGGGCCGGCTGGACACCATGCTGCAGCGCGCCGGCGCGGTGATGGATCGGGAGTTCGAACTGCGGATGCGCCGCTTCCTCACGTTTTTGGAACCGGCGCTTACGCTGTTCCTGGGCGGCGTCATCGGAATCCTCCTGCTGGCGCTGTACATGCCTATCTTCGGCCTGGGCCGGGCACTGATGCGGTAGGGCCGGGGCGGCGGAAGGGGCGGAACGTGGTGGGAAGGCGGATGCGCTACATGGCAAATGAACGCGGGTTCACCTTCGTGGAGCTGCTGGCCGTGGTGCTGCTCCTGGGGATTCTCGTCCTGGTGGCGTTGCCCAACTACTTCGGCGCCGAGAGCGACGCCCGGCGGGCCGCGGATCGGGCGAATGTGCGCGCGATCAACGCGGCGCTGGCGCTCTACCGGTACCGCAACAACGGCACCTGCCCCACAGTGGCCGCCTTCCCCGCGTTCGCGGCGGACACGCAGTACTTCCCGGACGGGGCACCGATCGACCCCTGGACCAACCCGCCGACCAGCGAGCCGTACACCGCGACCTACAGCGCCGCGCTCTGCCGGGTGCAGTTGAGCGTGGCCGGCCCGCCGGCGGTCGATCACGGCACCGGGGTGGGGCACTGACCGATGATGCGGAGAGATGCAGGGAGGCACGTCCAACACAGACAGGAGGGACACTGCATGCGGCACTTATCCAATGAAGGCGGCTTCACGTTCGTCGAACTCCTCGCCGTGGTGCTGCTCCTGGGGATCCTCGTCCTCGTGGCGCTGCCCAACTACTTCGGCGCGGAGAACGACGCCCGGCGCGAGGTGGACCGGGCCAACGTCCGGTCAGTCAACGCGGCGCTGGCGCTCTACCGGTTCCGGAACAACGGGACCTGCCCCGCGGCCGGCGGGTTCGCCGGTTTCCTGGCGGACACGCAGTACTTCCCGGACGGCGCGCCCATCGACCCCTGGACCAACCCGGCCGCCAGCACGCCCTACGTGAACACGTACAACGCGGCGCTGTGCCGGGTCCAGATGAGCGTGGCCGGCCCGCCGGCGGTCGATCACGGCACCGGGGTGGGGCACTGACCGGTGATGCGGAGAGATGCAGGGAGGCACGTCCAACACAGACAGGAGGGACACTGCATGCGGCACTTATCCAATGAAGGCGGCTTCACGTTCGTCGAACTCCTCGCCGTGGTGCTGCTCCTGGGGATCCTCGTCCTCGTGGCGCTGCCCAACTACTTCGGCGCGGAGAACGACGCCCGGCGCGAGGTGGACCGGGCCAACGTCCGGTCAGTCAACGCGGCGCTGGCGCTCTACCGGTTCCGGAACAACGGGACCTGCCCCGCGGCCGGCGGGTTCGCCGGTTTCCTGGCGGACACGCAGTACTTCCCGGACGGCGCGCCCATCGACCCCTGGACCAACCCGGCCGCCAGCACGCCCTACGTGAACACGTACAACGCGGCGCTGTGCCGGGTCCAGATGAGCGTGGCCGGCCCGCCGGCGATCGACCACACGACCGGCATCGGGCACTAAACGCCGACGCTGCACGAGCGGCCGGCCGCCGATTACGGTCCGGGGGGAGGGATCCGTGCCGTGAGGGTACAGTGGCGTCCAGACGGCTTCACCATTGTGGAGGTGCTGGTCGTCGTGGGCCTGCTGGCGCTCCTCCTGGTGGCGGCGGTGCCGCAGCTGTTCGTGCCGGATGAGGTCAGCGTCGAGACGACGGCCCGACTGGTGGCCGCCGATCTCAGCCTGGCCCGCCGCCTGGCCATCGCCCGCCGCGTGCAGTACATCGTGACCTTTGCTCCGCCCGGGGGGCCGTACACCTCCTACACGCTGGCGCCCCAGGGCGGGTCGCCCGAGCCGGACTTCCCCAAGAGCCTGCCGGCGCAGCTCACGGTGACGGGCAGCGGCGAGGTGACCTTCCAGCCGTCGGGCGCCGCCGTGGCCGCGGCCCTGGTCACGTTCACCTCCGGGGGCACGACGGCGCAGGTGGACGTGGTGGCGGCAACGGGACGGGCGCGGGTGAGCGGACCGTGAAGGACGACGCCGGCGTCACGCTGATCGAAGTGCTGGTGGCGGCGATGCTCATCGGCCTGGCCCTGGCGCCCCTGATGCAGCTCTACCCCGGCATCCTGGCCGCCGATGAGGAGTCCGACCTGGAGATGCGCGTGGGGACGGTGGCCTTTCGCAAGATGGAGGAGATTATCACGGTCCTGCGCGATAGCATCGGCGGCGTGGTCTCGGGCGCGGAGACGTGCGGGGATTTCCCGGGATGCCGCGTGGAGTGGACGATCGCCACGGAGCAGAGCAGCGGCGTCTCCGGGGTCGGTCAGCTCGTGACCGTGGGCGTGCGGGCCTGCGCCGACGCCAACGGTAACGCCGTCTGCGACACTGGCGAAGTGCAGGTGCGTTTCGATGACAAGGTTACGTCCCGTCCGCCGCAGTAGCCGCGCCGCGGGCGAGAGCGGCTTCTCCTACGTGGAGGTGCTGCTCACCGTGCTGCTGCTCTCCCTGGTCGTGGGCGGCATCCTCCCGTTGCTCACCGGCGGCGAGGAGTCCTACGAGGAACTGCGGCGGCGCCAGGAGATGATCCAAAACGCCCGCGTGGCGCTGGACAAGTTCCTGCGTGAACTGCGGGTCGCCGAGTCCTTCCGCGTCCTCTCTCCCGCGACGATCCGCTTCACGCTCTTCTGGGGGGACGGCAGCGGCGCCTCGCCCACGGCCGAGTACGTGCTGAACGGCGCCACCGGCGATCTGGAGTACCGCTGGAGCGCCGACTGGGACTACCGCCGGCAGATCACGGTGACGGCGGCGGACGCGGTGGCCGCGGGCTACGCGGTCGGCCTGACGTTCAACCATGCCGCGCTGGTGGTGGCGGGGAAGAGCCTGGCCAGCGGCAACGACGTGCGCGTGCGCTACCTGAACGGGACGGAAATGGTCGAACTGGACCGCGTCCTCGATCAGACTTGCGTCCTGTCGATCCCCGCGACTCCCTGCTGGAACCGGGCCAACACCACCATCTGGTTTCGGCTGCCGGCCGCATTCGTGAGCGGCGCGAGCAGCACCAACTACTACCTGTACTACGGCAACCTGAACGCGTTGGCCCCACCGGCCAACGGCGACAATGTCTTCCTCGACTACGAGAACGGCTCCACCATCGGCGGGTGGACGCGACGGGACGGCTGCGCCGGCACCCACACCGCCTCCGCCGACGGTTTCGTCTTCCAGACGAATAGCGGCAACAACTGCTATCGCCAGTTCAGCAAGTCTATCGGGACCCACGACGGCGTGGAGATCTTCTGGGGATTCCGCAGCGGTACGCCAGGAGATCCGGCCGCAAACGACCGGCACATGCCGGGGATGGGCGCGCGCTTCAGCAACGCCGGCGCGGGCTACATCGTCAGTCCGGGCGAAGATAGCAATCGGCGGCTGCGTATTCGAGAGATGACTGCTTGGACCTCCGCGGGCACCACCTGGCAGACGGGACGAAGCGCCGCGCTGTACCGGGTGACGCCGGGGATCAACTACTACGGACGCTTCTCTGTGGTTGGCACGGCCCCCGCGGTTCTGCGGGCGAAGTTCTGGCCGGTGGGCAGCGCGGAGGACGTCGGCAGCTGGATGCTCACGGGCGAGGACCCGACGCCACTCCTCTCAGGCCTCCACTACACGCAGGTCGACGGGCACGACGCGCCACAAGACCATCAGCACCGCACCCTGATCATCCGGCCGCGGGTGACGAACGACCCTCTCCTGACCTACGGCACCGAGACCTCGGGGACGCGCTCCGACGCGCTGGAGTCGCTGGCCGGGCCCTTCCGTTCTTTGAGCGTCACCTGCTACGACATCGAGGGTAACGTCGTAGACTGCTCCCCGGCGACGCCGGTGCGCAGCGTGCAGGTCACCCTCGTGGTCATGGATCCGAGCGGGCGCATCCCCGACATCACCGTCACCGGACGGACCTTCCGGCAAACCCCATGATGCTCGGACGCGACGCCGCGTCGCCGCGCCTCGCCGCTGTTCTACGGCGCGCCCTGGACGAGCGTGGCGTGGCCCTGCCGCTGGCCCTGGTCGTGCTGCTGATCCTGGCCGCCCTGGCGGTGGCGCTGGCGGACCTCACGGCGGCGGAGTTGGACACCGGTCGGTGGACGCGCTGGGACGTGCAGGCGCAGTACCTGGCGCAGGCGGGAATTGAGCATCAGATCTACGCGCTCAAGGCGAACAAGAACGCGGTCGGGGTGGGATCGGTGAACTATCCCCTCACCCCGGGGCAGGAGTACTGGTACAGCGTAGCGTCCAGCTGCCTCGCGGCGCAGTCCGCGGGGGACCCCGCGATCAGCTGCAGCCCGACAACCGACCGGGAGAGCCGGCGCTGGCGGATCGTCGCCACCGGCGAGATCCGGGAGCCGGGCTCCCCGACCGTATTGCAGACGCGGGCCATCCGCGCCGACGTCGAGATTGCCTATGGGTGGGGGACGGCGAACGGCATCACGGGGTTTGTGCTGCCCACGACTGTGACCATCCTCCGCTGGGAAGAAGTCTACCCTTAAGCCGAACGTTCACTCCAGCTCGGATTCAGGGTAAGGGCAGAAACCGCAGGGTGATCGGGACCAAGAGCGAGATCACAATCAAACCAATCAGCCAGAAGAACTGCCGCTCCATCCTGACGTCGAGGCGGTCCATCCGGGCGTCACTGCGGGCAAACCGCTCCTCGATCTTCGCTTCAAGGCTCGTAAACCGCTGATCCAGGCGAGTTTCCAGGCCGACCAGCCGTTGCTCAATCGCGCCCAGCCGTTCGCTCACCTGAGCGTAGCTCCCCTCGAGCCGGGCCAGGCGGACGTCAACCGATTCGGCAGCCATCGGAAGTTACCCAGCCCATTATATCGGCTGAGCAGCGGCTAATTTCGGCAGCGAGCAGGACGGCGCGAAGTGTAACGGGGCCGGTCGCCGCCAGTGCAGACGCGGGACCGACCCCATGATTCGACGGAACTACAGTTCGGCTGAGATCTTGATGTTCCGGTAGCGCGACATCCCGGTGCCCGCCGGGATGAGTTTCCCGATGATCACGTTCTCCTTCAGTCCGATCAACGGATCGACCTTGCCCTTGGTCGCCGCGTCCGTGAGAACCCGGGCCGTCTCCTGGAAAGAGGCGGCGCTGAGGAAGGAATCCGTGGCCAGCGAGGCCTTGGTGATACCGAGCAGGGTCGGCCGGGCCTGCGCGGGCTCCTTGCCCTCGGCGATGGCCCGCGCGTTTTCCTCCTCGAACTCGAACTTATCCACCAGCTGGCCGGGGAGGAACTCCGTGTCGCCGGCCTCCTCGATTTTCACCCGCCGCAGCATCTGGCGGACGATGATCTCGATGTGCTTGTCATTGATGTCCACGCCCTGCGACCGGTAGACGGACTGGATCTCCTGCACCAGGTAGGTCTGCAGCGCCTCCAACCCCTTGATCCGCAGGGTGTCGTGCGGGTTGACCGAGCCCTCGGTGAGCTGGTCGCCCGCCTCCACGCGGTCCCCCTCGGCCACGCGCATGCGCACGCCGTAGGGCACGGTGTGGGCCTGCTCGCTGCCGTCCTTGGCGGTGACGATAATGCGCCGCGCGCCCTTGGCTTCGCCGACGCTGATCTTACCCGGCGTCTCGGCGATGATCGCCTGCCCCTTGGGGCGGCGGGCCTCGAAGAGCTCCTCCACCCGCGGCAGTCCCTGCGTGATGTCGAAGCCGGCGACGCCGCCGGTGTGGAAGGTGCGCATGGTCAGCTGCGTGCCGGGCTCGCCGATGGACTGGGCGGCGATGATGCCCCCGGCCTCGCCGATCTCCACCAGCTTACCGGTGGCCAGGTTGCGACCGTAGCACTTGGCGCAGACCCCGTAGCGGCTCTTGCAGGTGAGCACGGAGCGCACCAGCACGCTCTCCACGGCCGACTGCTCGATGCGGTCCGCGGCCTCCTCGTCGATCTCCTGGTCCGCCTCCACGATGGCCGTGCGCGCGCGCGGCGCCTTGATGTCCTCGGCGGCGATACGGCCGATGATCCGGTCGCGCAACGGCACGACGACCTCGTTGCCCTCCTTGATCGCGCCGATGCGCACGCCCTCGGTGGTCCGGCAGTCGTCCTCGCGCACGATGACGTCCTGGGCCACGTCCACCAGGCGGCGGGTCAGGTAGCCGGACTCGGAGGTGCGAATGGCGGTGTCGGCCAGGCCCTTGCGCTGCCCGTGGGTGGAGATGAAGTACTCCAGCACGGTCAGCCCCTCGCGGAAGTTGGCCTTGATCGGCAGCTCGATGATCCGGCCGCTGGGGTCGGTCATCAGCCCGCGCATCCCGGCGAGCTGGCGGATCTGCTGAATGTTGCCCCGGGCGCCACTCTGGGCCATCATGTAGAGCGGGTTGAAGAGGTCGAAGGCGTCGAGCATGGCGTCGGTGATCTCCTCGGTGGCCTTCGTCCAGACGTCGATGGCCCGCTGGTAGCGCTCCCCGTCGGTGATCAGGCCGCGGCGGAACTGGTTCTCAATCGCGTCGATCTGCCGCTCCGCCTCGCGCAGGATGCGTTCCTTCTCCACCGGCACGGCGATGTCGTCGATGGCGATCCCTGAGCCGCTCTTCGTGGCGAAGCGGAAGCCCAGATCCTTCAGGGCGTCGAGCAGCTGCACGGTCTTCGTGGAGCCCAGCCGGTTGTAGGCCTCGGAGACGACCGTGGCCAGCACCTTGCGGTCGCAGACCTCGTTGATAAAGCGCAGCTCTTCGGGAATCGCCTCGTTGAAGATCACCCGGCCGACGGTRGTCTCGATGAGCTCGTTCTCCCGGCCCAGCCGCACTTTGACCTTGGCGTGCAGCTCCACCGCGCCGGTCTCGTAGGCCATGATCACCTCATTGGGGGTGGAGAAGACCTTGCCCTCCCCCTTCGCCCCCGGGCGCTCCTGGGTCAGGTAGTAGCAGCCGAAGACGATGTCGCGCGTCGGGCTCGTGATGGCGCGGCCGAACGCCGGCGAGAGGATGTTGTAGGCCGACAGCATCAGCAGGCGCGCCTCCGCCTGCGCCGCCGCGGAGAGCGGCACGTGCACCGCCATCTGGTCGCCGTCGAAGTCGGCGTTGTAGGCGGTGCAGACCAGCGGGTGTACCTGGATCGCCTTGCCCCCGATGAGCGCCGGCTCGAAGGCCTGGATGCCCAGCCGGTGCAGCGTGGGGGCGCGGTTCAGCAGGATGGGGTGCTCGGACACCACCTCCTCCAGTACGTCCCAGACCTCGGGGCGCGAGCGCTCCACCATGCGCTTAGCGCTCTTAATGTTTTGCGCCAGCGACTTGTCCACGAGCTTCTTCATGACGAAGGGCTTGAAGAGCTCCAGCGCCATCTCCTTGGGCAGGCCGCACTGGTGCAGCTTCAGCTTCGGGCCGACGACGATCACGGAGCGGCCGGAGTAGTCCACCCGCTTGCCGAGCAGGTTCTGGCGGAAGCGCCCCTGCTTGCCCTTCAGCATGTCGGAGAGGGACTTCAGCGGCCGGTTGTTCGGGCCGGTGACCGGGCGGCCGCGGCGGCCGTTGTCGATCAGGGCGTCCACGGCCTCCTGCAGCATGCGCTTCTCGTTGCGCACGATGATCTCCGGCGCGCCCAGGTCGAGCAGCCGCTTCAGCCGGTTGTTCCGGTTGATCACGCGGCGGTAGAGGTCGTTGAGGTCGCTCGTGGCGAAGCGGCCGCCGTCCAGCTGCACCATCGGCCGCAGGTCCGGCGGGATCACCGGGACGACATCCAGGATCATCCAGACCGGCTTGTTGCCGCTCTTGCGGAAGGCCTCCACCACTTCGAGGCGCTTGAGGATCTTCATCCGCTTCTGGCCGCCGGCGTCCTTCAGCTCGCTGCGTAGCTGGCGGGAGAGCTTCTCCGGGTCGATCTCGTTGAGCAGCTCCCGGATCGCCTCCGCGCCCATGCCGGCGCGGAAGGCGGTGCCGTACTTCTCCCGCATCTCCCGGTACTCCGTCTCGGTCAGGAGCTGCTTCTTCGACAACGGCGTCGTGCCCGGGTCGATGACGACATAGGAGGCGAAGTAAACGACCCGCTCCAGGGCCCGCGGCGACATGTCCAGCAGCAGACCGATCCGGCTGGGGACTCCCTTCAGGTACCAGATGTGGCAGACCGGCGCGGCCAGGGAGATGTGCCCCATGCGCTCGCGCCGCACCTTCGCCCGGGTGACCTCCACGCCGCAGCGGTCGCAGATGATCCCCTTGAAGCGGATGCGCTTGTACTTGCCGCAGTGGCACTCCCAGTCCTTGGTCGGGCCGAAGATGCGCTCGCAGAAGAGCCCGTCCCGCTCCGGTTTCAGGGTGCGGTAGTTGATGGTTTCCGGCTTCTTCACCTCACCGTGCGACCAGAGGCGGATCTGCTCCGGGGAGGCCAGCCCGATCTTAACCGCATCGAAGTTGTTGACGTCCTGCATGCGACCTCGTGTGCCCCCTTGATTGGTGAAGTCCGTCATTCCGGGGTCCTGTGGACGTGAGGGTGGTGGCCGGAGGGGCCCCCGTGAGTAGTCCGCACGTCCCTAATACCCCTCAACGAGTGCCTCTTCGCCTTCCAGGTTGATGCCCAGGGCGCGGGCCGTTTCGGCAATGTCTTCCTCCATCTCCTTGAGCTCGATCTCCTTCTTGTCTTCGCTCAGGACCTTCACGTCCAGGCACAGGGACTGCAGCTCCTTCACCAGGACCTTGAAGGACTCGGGGACACCGGGTTCCTGGATGTTCTCGCCCTTGACGATCGCCTCATACGTCTTCACCCGCCCGACCACGTCGTCGGACTTCACGGTGAGCAGCTCCTGCAGCGTGCTGGCGGCCCCGTAGGCTTCCAGCGCCCAGACCTCCATCTCGCCGAAGCGCTGGCCGCCGAACTGCGCCTTSCCGCCCAGCGGCTGCTGCGTGATCAGGCTGTAGGGCCCGGTGGAGCGGGCGTGGATCTTGTCCTCTACCAGGTGCAGCAGCTTCATCATGTAAATCGAGCCGACGGCGACGTCGCGGTCGAAAGCCTCCCCGGTGCGGCCGTCGTAGAGGCGCAGCTTCCCGGTCGCCGGCAGGCCGGCCTGGACGAGCAGTTGGCGGATCTCCTCCTCCTTGGGCCCGTCGAAGACCGGGCTCTCCACCCAGACGCCGAGCTTGTCCGCCGCCCACCCCAGGTGGGTCTCCAGGACCTGCCCGACGTTCATGCGGGAGGGAACGCCCAGCGGGTTGAGCACGAGGTCCACCGGCGTGCCGTCCGGCAGGTAGGGCATGTCCTCCTCCGGCAGGATCACGGAGATCACGCCCTTGTTGCCGTGACGGCCGGCCATCTTGTCGCCCACGGTGATCTTGCGCTTCTGGGCGACGTAGACGCGGACCAGTGTGTTCACGCCGGGCGGGAGCTCATCCCCCTGCTCCCGGCTGAACATCTTCACGGCCACGACCTTGCCCTTTTCGCCGTGGGGCACCTTCAATGAGGTGTCGCGCACCTCGCGGGCCTTCTCGCCGAAGATCGCCCGCAGCAGGCGCTCCTCTGCGGTGAGCTCGGTCTCACCCTTGGGCGTGACCTTGCCCACCAGGATGTCCCCGGAGCGCACCTCCGCACCGATGCGCACGATGCCCCGCTCGTCCAAATCGCGCAGCGCCTCTTCACCCACGTTGGGGATGTCGCGCGTAATCTCCTCAGGACCGAGCTTGGTGTCACGCGCCTCCACCTCGTACTCCTCGATGTGGATCGACGTGAAGAGGTCCTCCTTCACCAACCGCTCGCTAATGACGATGGCGTCCTCGTAGTTGTAGCCCTCCCAGGGCATGAAGGCCACCAGGACGTTGCGCCCCAGGGCCAGCTCCCCCTGGTCGGTGCAGGGACCGTCGGCCAGGACCTCGCCCTCCTTGACCTCCTGACCGCTGCGCACGATGGGCACCTGGTTGATCGCCGTGCCCTGGTTGCTGCGCTGGAACTTCACCAGCTTGTAGACATCGCGCTTGCCGCCGCCGGCCTTGACTACGACCTCCTCGGCGGACACCGACTCGACGACGCCGTCCCGCTTGCAGACGACGACCGCACCGCTGTCCACCGCGGCCCGGTACTCCATGCCGGTGCCGACCAGGGGCGCTTCCGTGGCCAGCAGCGGCACCGCCTGACGCTGCATGTTCGAGCCCATCAGGGCGCGGTTGGCATCGTCGTGCTCCAGGAAGGGGATCAGGGCCGTGGCCACCGAGACGATCTGCATCGGCGACACGTCCATGAAGTCGACCTCTTCCGACCGCACCAATTTGATCTCCGAGCCGTGCCGCGCCGTCACCCGCGGGCCGACCAGGCGCCCGTTTTCATCGAGAGCGGCGTTGGCCTGGGCGACGACGTACTTGTCCTCTTCGTCGGCAGTGAGGAAGCGGATCCGCCGCGTCACCACCCCGTCCTTCACCTCGCGGTAGGGGGTCTCGATGAACCCCAGGTCGTTCACGCGGGCATACGTGGCCAGAGAGGAGATCAGCCCGATGTTCGGGCCCTCCGGCGTCTCGATCGGGCACATCCGGCCGTAGTGCGAGGTGTGCACATCACGCACCTCGAAGCCGGCGCGCTCCCGGGAGAGACCCCCGGGGCCCAGTGCGGAGAGGCGGCGCTTGTGCGTCAGTTCCGCCAGCGGGTTGGTCTGGTCCATGAACTGCGAGAGCTGGCTACTCCCGAAGAACTCCTTGATCGCCGCCACCACCGGCCGGATGTTGATCAGGACCTGGGGCGTGATCTGGGCGGTGTCCTGGATCGTCATGCGCTCGCGGATCACCCGTTCCATCCGCAGCATGCCGATGCGGAACTGGTTCTGCAGCAACTCGCCGACGGAGCGCACCCGGCGGTTGCCCAGGTGGTCGATGTCGTCGTCCACCGCGTCCGTCTCGCCGCGCACCAGCCGGCTGAGGTAGCGAATGATCTCGACGAGGTCCTCCTTGGTCAGCGTGCGCATGTCCAGGGCGTGGTTCAGGCCGAGCTTCTTGTTCAGCTTGTACCGCCCCACCCGGCCCAGATCGTAGCGCCGCGGCTCGAAGAAGAGGGTGTGCATCAAGGTGCGCGCCGACTCCACCGTAGGCGGGTCTCCCGGACGCAGCCGGCGGTAGATCTCGATCAGCGCCTCGTCCTGGTTGCGACTGTTGTCCTTGTCCAGGGTGGCCTTGATGACCGGGTCGTCTCCGTAGAGCTTCTGGATCTGCTCGTTGCTCTCGTAGCCGACCGCCCGCAGCAGCACCGTCGCCGCGATCTTTCGGGTACGGTCGATGCGGGTGTAGAGGATCTTGTTATTGTCCGCTTCCAGTTCCAGCCAGGCGCCGCGGTGCGGGATGACCGTGGCGGTCGGCAGCGGCCGGCCGGCGGTATCGGGGGCGAAGCTGAAGTAGACCCCCGGGGAGCGGACGAGCTGGCTGACCACCACCCGCTCGGCGCCATTAATAATGAAGGTCCCCCGCTCGGTCATGAGCGGGAAGTCCCCCATGAAGACCTCCTGCTCCTTGATCTCGCCGGTCTCCCGGATGACCAGACGGACCTTCACCTTGAGCGCGGCGCTGTAGTTGTAGTCCCGGTCGCGGCACTCCTCCTCGGTGTACTTCAGGCGCTCGAACCGGTAGCCGCCGAAGTCCAGCACGGGGTCGCCGTCGAAGAGGCTGCCGCTGGGATTCTTCCGCCGCCCGGACTCCACCGCGAAGTGCAGCTCCAGGTTGCCGGTGAAGTCCTGGATCGGCGAGATCTCGTCAAAGACCTCGCGGATGCCCTCGCGCAGGAACCACTCGTAGGAGCGGCGCTGCACCTCCACGAGGTCGGGGAGGTCGGTGATCTCGGGGATCTTGGCAAAGGAGAGGCGGGGCCGCCGGCCGCGCTTAAGCACGCGGGCTTCCAGGCCCAGCTTCTTCGGCGGCGTCGCTGGCCGCATCGCTCTTCGCTTCGTCTGCGTCTTCACGGTGGCAGACCTCACCTCCACGGAATCGTTGACCGCCTAGACCACGCGTGCGGAGACGGGCCCCGAATCAAGGCCCGCAGAGAAACCGCCGGAAATAGTGAAAGACACGCTGTGAGGCGTGCCTCGTTCTCCCCGTCTCTGGAATGTGCGGTTGTTTTCCCCCATCTTACCCCGGGTCTAGCAGTAAAAAGGATAATAGCACCCGGTCTGGGGCTCGTCAAGAGGAGTAGAAACCCGGGCGATGGTGGGCCGGCCGGGACCGCCGGCGTTACTTGATGTCGACCTTGGCGCCTTCCGCTTCCAGTTTCGCCTTGATCTGCTCCGCTTCCTGCTTGCTGACCTTCTCCTTGACCGGCTTGGGCGCGGTGTCCACCAACTCCTTGGCCTCCTTCAGGCCCAGCCCGGTGAGCTCGCGGACGACCTTGATCACCTGGATCTTCTTGTCGCCCACCGCGGCGAGGACAGCGTCAAACTCCGTCTGCTCCTCGACCGCCACCGCCGGCGCGCCGGCCGCCATGAGCGGAGCCGCCGCCATAGCCACGGGCGCGGCTGCGCTCACGCCGAACCTCTCTTCCAGGGCCTTGACCAGTTCGGCCAGCTCGAGCACCGTCAGGTTCTCGATCGCCCCCAGGATCTCGTCCTTGCTCAGCTTCTCCTTCGTCGCCATCGTCACGCTCCCCCCACTCCTCGGCCGCTAGGCCGTCTGTCGCTGCTGTCGAATCCGGTCGAGCACATACACCAGGGACCGCGGGACGCCCGCCAGGACGTTCGACAGCCCGTACAGCGGGGCGCGCATCCCTCCGGCCACCAGGGCCAGGAGCACGCCGCGGGGCGGCAGGTCGGCCAGCAGGCGGACCTCCTGCGCCGTCACCGCCCGCCGCTCCATCACGCCGCCCTTGGCCTCCAACTTGCGCATCTGGCGGATGAAGTCCTGAATGATCTTGGCGGGGACCACCGGGTCGCTGTAGCCGAAGGCGGCGGCGGTCGGTCCCTCCAGGTAGGCCTCCAGCCCCTGGATCCCGGCCTCGCGGGCGGCGATAAGCATCAGGCGGTTCTTCACCACCTTGTACTCCACCCCCGCCTCGCGCAGCTTCCCGCGCAGTTGGTTGATCTCACCGACGGTCAGGCCGCGGAAGTCCGTCAGGACGACCGCACGGGCCCGCCGCAGCCGCTCCTTCAGGACCTCGACTTCGGAGACCTTCTCCGGACGCGCCATCGACTTTCCCCTTTCCAACAGCACGCGGACGGCCCCCAGGACAGGCTCCGTCCGCGACGGTTCACGCGCCTCGGCAGGCGGCGGGTCACCGACCCGCGCATTAAGCCTCGCACCTGCTGTCTGGGGCCGCTATTCGGTTTCGCCCAACGGCCGTAAGCCTAACACGCCCGCCCGCGGCGGTCAACGCGGTTGGCCCGGCGCCGGGCCCGCCTCTTACGCGACGTGCGTGAGAGCCTGGGCTTCGGCCGGGTCAATCTTGATACCCGGCCCCATCGTCGTGGCGATGGTGATGGTCCGCACGTATTGCCCTTTCACCGCCGCCGGCCGCGCCCGCACCAGGGCATCGATCAGCGCGGCCAGATTCTTCGTCAGATCCTCTTCGCTGAAGGTAGCCTTCCCGATGGGCGCGTGGATGATGCCGGTCTTGTCCACGCGGAACTCGATCTTCCCGGTCTTGATCTCGCGCACGGCCTTCCCGACTTCAAAGGTGACCGTGCCGGCCTTGGGGTTGGGCATCAGGCCGCGCGGGCCGAGGATCCGCCCTAGCCGGCCGACGACGTTCATCACATCGGGGGTGGCTACGGCGACGTCAAACTCCGTCCAGCCGCCCTGGATCTTCTCGACTAGCTCCTCCACCCCGACGTAGTCGGCGCCCGCCGCCTCCGCCTCTTTGGCCTTCTCCCCCTTGGCGAACGCGGCCACGCGCACCGAGCGACCCGTCCCCGCCGGGAGGGCCACCGTGCCGCGCACCTGCTGGTCCGCGTGCTTGGGGTCCACCCCGAGGCGCACGTGCGCCTCGACGGTCTCCGCGAACTTAGCCTGGGCCGTCTGCTTCAGCAGTTTGACGGCTTCCTCAGGAGGATAAAGCCGCGTGCGGTCGATCAGCTTGCTCGCGTCCAGGTAGCGCTTGCCGTGCTGGGCCATCTCTTCCTCCCGTGGTCCGCGCGGGCACCCGCGGTGCCCTCCCACACGGATGATCTAGCCGACGACCTCGATCCCCATGGAGCGGGCGGTGCCTTCGATCATCTGCATCGCCGCCTCCACGTCGCTCGTGTTCAGGTCCTGCAGCTTCTGCCGGGCGATGTCCCGCACCTGCTTGCGCGTCACCTTGCCCACCTTGGTCTTGTTGGGCTCTCCCGACCCCTTCTCCAGGCCCGCCGCCTGCTTCAGCAGCACCGCCGCCGGCGGGGTCTTGGTGACGAAGGTGAAGGTGCGGTCCGCGTAGATGGTGATCTCCACCGGGACGATCGTGCCGGCCTGGCGCGCGGTGCGCTCGTTGTAGGTCTTCACGAACTCCATGATGTTCACGCCGTGCTGGCCCAGCGCCGGGCCCACGGGGGGCGCCGGGGTGGCCTTACCGGCCGGGATTTGCAGCTTAACGATGGCCACGACCTTCTTCGCCATTCAGACTCTCCTGTCGACTAGACTTTCTCCACCTGTCCGAAGTCGAGCTCCACCGGCGTCTCCCGGCCGAAGATAGAGACCAGGACCCGCACCTTCTCCTTCTCCATCATGATCTCGTCCACGATGCCGGTGAAATCCTGGAAGGGTCCGGCGGTGATGCGCACCGGGGAACCCTTCGCGTAGGTGATGCGGTACTTGGGCGTCTCGTCCCGCAGCTGCTTGAGGAGCTGCCGGACCTCCTTGTCCTCCAGCGGCACGGGCCGCGCGCCGGAGCCGACGAATCCGGTGACGCCAGGGGTGTTGCGCACGACGTACCAGGAGTCGTCGTCCATGATCATGTGCACCAGGACGTACCCCGGGAAGATCTTCTTCTCCACCTCGCGCCGCTTGCCGCCCTTGATCTCTTTCTCTTTCTCCATGGGCACGAGGGCCTGGAAGATCTTCTCGCGCATGTTCATCGACTCGATGCGCCGCTCCAGGTTGGTCTTCACCCGGTTCTCATAGCCGGAGTAGGTGTGGATGACGTACCAGCGGATGCGGGGGTCGACGGGCTGGTCCGGTTCCGGCTCCTCCTCCGCGGCGGCCGGTTCCTCCACCTGCACCGGTTCGTCGATGAACAGATTCTTCAGAGGGTCTTCGGTCATGGCTGCCCGTACCGCGTCACGGTCCCACCAACCAGCGTTTCACGCTTACGGTGAACAGGTAGTCCCAGGCGCCCAGGTAGAGGGCCAGGGCGATCAGCACCACCAGGACGATCAGCGTCGAGCCGGTCAGTTCTCTCCGGGAAGGCCAATCCACCCGGGCGAGTTCCGCCCGCACCTCGCGCAGGTAGCGGACGATCCGCTCCCAGATCGCCGGTCCCCGGCGCGCCAGTACCGGGCGGGGCGCGCGCTGCAGCGCTCGTCCCGGCTTCATGTTAGTTGTTCGGGCCATGGAATTCCCTCGCTTGTCCCGGAACCGGCTCTCGGAAAACGCCCAAAAAAAGAAAAAGACTTGAAGCGCTCTGTCAAACGCCCTTCATTATAGGAAGCGCCCGCCTGCCTGTCAAACTGATGTACTGGCTCAGTAGATCCGAGACACTTTCCTCCTCTCAGGCCTCCCGGAGTTCGCACCGCGCCAGGAATTCGTTCGGGGTCAGGTAACAGAACTCTTGACGCTACCCCGCGGCGGGCAGGGAGCGGGCAGGAGGGCACCGAATGGTGGTATCCCCGCGCCCGTCGTGGGAGGAACGGTG